>NZ_FYBH01000364.1 GCF_900185595.1 Calothrix rhizosoleniae SC01 | reverse complement strand
CTTATAAATATTATTGCTATTGCTAGGTCTGTTGGACTTTGGACAAAACCTCCACCCGCAGTACGTCCTCTTTGCCTAGTACCACCACTAACTATTTCCTATGTTTTTTCAGGAATTGGCTGCCAAAGCTGTTTAGGAGCGATCGCACTTTTAGCACTAGCATCAAATGATGCTTTAATATTCATTTCTATTGCCTTCCTTTTATATGTTACGCCTTATGTGAATTAATAATGCCCAAGTAATAGCAAGTATTTCAGCTTGTGATTTAGCTAAAAAATTCCAACTGTATTGACGTATTTACATCTTTCCAGGTTCTAACTCACATAAGCCTTATATTGGTAATTGATAGATTTGAATCTAGATTTACCAATACTACAAATACCTAGAATGTAAATGTTGTTCTTATAGTTCCAACAAATAGTGTTCCTCGCTTTTTGTCTCCTCCTTTTAATTGAGAGCTGTCTTGATCGCTTATTACATTCCACAGTTTCTGATGAGCGATCGCATTTTTCAAGTTAACAGGCTTTGAATTTTGGTTTTTCATGATATTTCTCAAATCAAACCATATATTGTTAATGATTCCATTTTGACTCCTGTAATTTGAGATTTTTCTGCAACAGAATCTACTAACTCACCTTTATTCGTCCCTCCAACAATAACTTGTGCTTGTTTATCATCTAATTTCTGCCACAATTTTTTGCCCATTTTTTAGTCTCTATTATTTTTGAGATGCTGGACTTCACAGATAGATGAAGTCATTTTATCGTGGTAAAGTTGCTAATTCAGCAGAAAAATCAACAATCTTAAATGGTTTAATTGCTGCTTCTATTTTTTTCATTCCTCCAACAACAGATTGACTAGATTCGTCATCTAATGCTGACCAAAGAGCTAACTTTGATTTTAAAGATGTATAGTTTGGTACAGTCTTCTGGACTGGTTGATTAATGTTAGATGATGTGTGGTTACGCATTTGACTTGAAAATTTAATTAAGCCTTACAGGGCTTGTAATCTAGGCTATTCATAGTTATTTTTATTACTTGCATTACTTGGATTTATAAGTTAATCATGCATACTTTTTGTAAAAAAATCTTGCTCATTTTTGTCCAATTGCTTACTCAATTGCACATTATTGCTATTTTGAGGAAAGAACATTCAAAGTACTAATAATGCCAACTCAGCGCCCTGTCCTAGATTTATTCAATAGCCAAGAAGTTGAGAAATTCTTGGGTCATTCATCCTCACTCGCCAGTGATTCTGCCAACTGGCAGGGAATACATCTTGAGTATCATTGTTTACCCCCACAAGAAGTACCTGAATGCTCATGTAAGCAACATCTGATTACAATTGCAACTCAATCAGGTTGCCAAGTCGAGCAACGATTCGAGGGAAAGCGTTGCAAAATTGTTTCTCGCTGTGGCTGTATTACAATTGCGCCGATGGAAATCCATCGATGGTATCGTTGGCAAGAAGAAGTTGAACTGATTCAATTGAGCTTAGAACCTGTGAAGGTTAGTCATGCTGCTCCTGAAATATTTGATCCAGATAGGGTTGAGTTGGTACCTCAGCCCTATGTTAACGATCCCCTACTCTATCAACTTGGGCTGACTTTAAAAGCAGAATTAGAACAATCAGGAGCTAAAAGTAAACTCTATGCTGATTCGGCAGCTACTTTTGTAGCCGTACATTTATTAAAAAACTATGCAACCAGTAAACCAAGGCAGGAAATATATCGGGGTGGATTATCCCAACATCAACTTCAACTTGCGATCGACTATATTCAAGCATATTTAGCTGAAGACATTTGTTTAGATGAAATTGCGAGTTATTTAAATCTGAGCCGCTACTATTTTTGTCGCCTCTTCAAGCAATCAACTGGATCGAGTCCCTATCAATATGTAATTAAATGTCGAGTAGAACGAGCAAAAAAACTCTTAAAACAAGGAAACTTAACTTTGGCAGAAATTGCCTTGAACTGTGGTTTCGCTCACCAGAGCCATTTTCACCACCATTTTAAGCGTTTGACTGGAATGACACCAATACAGTATAGGGATTGTAAATTTATTTATAGCCGTAGCCACTTTTATTAGGACATTGCTTGCTTGAGAATAATTTCCCAATTGTAGGAAGACTTATCGTTTATGTCCTAACCCGGCTGATTACAGCTATAGTTCAAAAAATATTCATTAGTGAGGACAGTTTAAAGCAGTGCTGGAACCAGTCAAGACAGTAGAACTCTACCAAAAACCCCCGTCCCCAAAACTTATGGTGCTGGAGAAGTAATATTTAAAACAGGAGGACTGGGTGAGTTAATGTATGGTGTCATCGAAGGTGAAGTAGATATTTGGATTAATGACAAGATGGTGGAGACTATAAAGACGGGTGATGTCTTTGGAGAAGGAGCACTTGTCCACGAAAATCATCAAAGAGCTTCCACTGCACTTGCTAAGACTAATTGTCTATTAGGTTTTTTAGATCGGGAGCATTTTTTGTTTGCAGTTCAACAAACTCCTATGTTCGCTATAGAAGTGATGAGAAGCTATTCGGATCGGTTGCGACGATTAAAATATCTCTTATAACTACAAGATTGATTCTCCATAGTACAGTTCAACTTTAGAGAAGACCAAACAATAAATTACCCAACTTTTGAACTTGAACTATTTGCTTTACTTCCCCTGCATGGAATTTACTAATTACTAGGTGGGCAGAGTTTTTGCACCTTCTGGGGAAGTCGCTGACATTGTCGTTGGAAGGATTGAGGGTTGATTTGCCACCAAGCAGCTAAACTCAAACTAGTACCTGCTAATAATAGGAATAACAACCCAGTCAATACTAACCACCACTGTTTACCTTGATCTGATTTGCTGGTAACAGGAGCCGGGGTAGGGGGTGATTCTGGTAAGTCTAAATCTAGTAATGCTTGGGAACTTTCTGTAAAGCTAGATTCTACTGGTTCTGGGATAGTTACTAAAGCTTGTGTATCCTTTTGTTCTACATGTACGGGATAGTCAGGGGAAACACGACAATGGGTGATAACCAGTGAGATATTGTCATGACCATTTTGCTGATTTGCTAAATCAATCCATTGGCGCACAGCATCCTCTAACAGTATCTCCCCTGTAAATATAGGTATGACATAATTTTGCCAGGATTTTTCTACCCAGTTATTGTCACTTAAACCATCGGAACACAGTAGTAAAATCCCATCTTCTTCTATAATCAATCTTTGGCTTGTGGGTTGTAAAAATTCACCATCTTTAGTCCCCAAGGCTTGGGTAAGAGCATTAGCATCTGGATTTTGTAGTGCTTGATGGGCAAAACTCCGAGCACAACGGACTTCTCGCCCAGCTACATCATCATCTACTGTTAATAATTGGCAATAATTGGCAGTAATCCAGTAAGCGCGGCTATCACCCACATTGACAATGTAAAGTTCGTGGGCATTTTCTCCTGTCTCGACTTTTTGTGGTATTTGCACAGCCATCACCATAGTGGTGCCCATGCGCTGAATTCCTTCCCGGTGCTGTTCATTATTGCTGTTACTAATTAAGTTATTAACTACCCGCAAGCTAGCTTCTATTTGCTGTTGTAATAATTCCGGTGGTACTATCTCTGTCTGGGAACTTACTTCTTGTATTAAAGCTTGAGTTTGTAATTTGATAGACTGAATTGCCAATTTGCTGGCAACTTCACCCCCATCATGTCCACCAATGCCATCACAAACGATAGATACTTGTGGTAACAAAGGATCGTCAATGCGATCGCTATTAGTCGGAAAACAAGCATCTTCATTTTGCGTAAGTTCACTACCAATATCCGTTGCTCCTGACACTTTAAGAGTCAAGGGTAATTGCCCTGCTAAGTTCAGTAGCAATTGATTTAGTTTAATCGATATTGTGTGTATATCAGCATCTTCAGCCTGCATTTGCTGAATGATATTCTGTAATTCTGATGCTGCTTGGGGTCGTGCTTTTTCTGCCCAGCGTTGCCATAATTCTGCCAACTGTGCCAGAGGTTGCGGTTCTGAGTGATGTAGTTCTAATAGTCGCACACACCAACCCTGTACCCGGAGATTTTCGGGGCTGAGTAAACTACCAGCCACCCCTAATTCTAATAAGGGTTGCCATAATTGGAGAATTTGCCATAGCCAGTAAACCTGTCTGACGGCAGTTGCTTGATTCCAGGCATCTGCGATCGCAGGATAAAGATGACCGTGTTCATCTATGGGTACATTTTCTAAGATTAAAGTATCATTGACTTCTGGCTCGGGGGAAGGAATAATTCCATAAACTTGGGGTATATGTAAACTCTGGGGATATAACTTGAGATAAGGAATAGTTGCTGGGGGAGGTTCTGATGGAACTTCTGGCAATAATCCTGGTTGAGTATCCAGCCAAATATTTGCCGTAATTACCTCATATCTGTGGGCAATTTTTTCCCCTATTTCCTTGTGATTACTAGGTGAATCAACTGCCCAGAGATAGCGGTAGACTAAAGGAGTTTGGCAATTAGTACAAACCTCTTTGCCTACTGGATTAATTGGTTTGCTACATTCTGGATTTGTACAATAAATTACACGCTGTGTAGAAATCATCTTAAGTATATATTTTGAATCACTAAAAATTAAATGCGTAAATTTCGATTACATCTAGCTGTCAAGCTCTAACTAAATGGCATAAACTAAATTTATATTCATAGATTGTATAAGTTGTTATTAATACATTTGAGAATATTGAGTCTAGAATACTGAAGTCAAATGAGTGAAAATAGTCAGGGTATGGCTGTATATAAGCATAGAAATGCAGTATCGACAAATAATTTAGTCTTTGGGATGGCAAGATGCCAAGTGCAACCTTAATTTGGCTGATTATAGGCACGGGACTGTGTTTGATGGAACTGTTTCTACCCACAGAGTTCGTGACATTGATGATGGGAATTAGCGCCTTTGTTGTGGCGTTACTAGCGGGGGTAATACTAGGAAAGTTATGGCTGCAAGTTTTAGTTTGGCTATTACTATCTGCTGTTTTACTAGTTTTTTCCCGTCGCTTGCTAGCACCAAGAAGGCGTAGCTCCCAAATTCAGGATGCAATTATAGCTGAAACTTTAACAGAAATCCCACCAGGAAAAACTGGACGGGTGCTCTATGAGGGTAATTCATGGCAGGCGCGGTGTGATGATGAAAAATTACCTATCGCTCCCCAAGAAACAGTTTATGTAATTAGGCGACAAGGTACCACATTAATTGTGATGCCAGAGCGTCTTTTACATTCTTAAAAACTAATTCAATCAGGAGGTAATGTATCTATGCCTGAATTTTTATTATTATTTTTTACTGTGTTCGGTGGTTCAGCATTAGTTAGCTCTGTCAAGGTAATTAACCAAGGAAATGGGGCTTTGGTGGAACGGCTGGGACGCTATAATAAACCACTCAAACCTGGTGTCAATTTTGTTATGCCTCTAGGATTTGATCGGGTAGTATTTAAGGAAACTATCCGGGAAAAAGTCTTAGATATTCCTCCCCAAAAATGTATTACCAGGGACAATGTGTCAATGACAGCAGATGCAGTGGTTTACTGGCGCATCGTCGATATGGAAAAAGCTTACTATAAAGTGGAAAATCTCCAGTCCGCAATGGTGAATTTAGTTCTGACTCAAATTCGTTCAGAAATGGGCAAACTGGAACTAGACGAGACTTTTACCGCTCGTTCTCAAATTAATGAAATTTTGTTACGAGAATTGGATATTTCCACAGATCCTTGGGGGGTAAAAGTCACGCGGGTAGAGCTGCGAGATATTGTTCCCTCCCAAGCAGTCCAGGAATCTATGGAATTACAAATGTCCGCAGAAAGGCGTAAACGGGCAGCAATTCTCACTTCTGAGGGCGAACGGGAATCGGCAGTCAATACAGCCAGAGGTAAGGCTGATGCTCAAGTATTAGAAGCACAAGCCCGCCAAAAAGCTATAATTTTGGCAGCAGAAGCCGAACAAAAAGCGATCGTTCTCAAAGCCCAAGCAGAGCGCCAAGAAAAGGTTCTCCAAGCCCAAGCTATTGCTGAATCATCAGAAATTGTAGCTCTGAAAATCGAGAATAATCCTAACGCCCACAAAGCTTTAGAATTTATCTTGGCTATGGGTTATTTAGATATGGGCTCAACCATTGGTAAGAGTGAGAGCAGCAAGGTAATGTTTATGGATCCTCGTACCATACCCGGTACTTTGGAAGGTATACGCTCCATTGTTACTGACAATTCCCCACAAGACCAATCTATTATGGATCCTAGTCTTTTTAAGGAGTGAAGGAGTGAAGGAGTGAAGGAGTGAAGGAGTGAAGGAGTGAAGGAGTGTGGGAAGATGGGGAAGTGTGGGAAGTGTGGGAAGTGTGGGGAGAATAAAGAATTAATAAGCTTTTTGCCTTTCCCTCTTTCCCTCTTTCCCTCTCTCCCTCTTTCCCTCTCTTCCCCTGCTCCCTACTCCCTCTCTTCCCCTGCTCCCTACTCCCTACTCCCTGCTCCCTACTAACCTTCCAGGCTATGGCATTTTTGGCATAGACCAAAGAATTCCAAAGTATGGTAAAAAATTTTAAAATTGTGTTTTTCTTGCAACTGCTCTTCTAATCCATGGGCGGGACATTGATTTATAGTTACAGAAGTTCCACATTGTAAACAGGTAAGGTGGTGTTTATCCTGTTTTGTCAGGCTATAGAGAGCTTCTCCATTGCCTAGTCTCCGCATTTGTACTAAGCCTTCTAATTTTAAAGTTTCTAAAGAACGGTAAACTGTCGCTAAGCCCATATTCTGGTTGAGACTACGCAGCTCTACATAAATTTCTTGGGCAGAAATGCCTTTTTTGGTTGTTTTGAGCAAAGTTAAAATACGCTGTTGGGAACGGGTATGTATAGCTTTCATAAAATAATAATTTGAGGGAATATTGAATGCTATAAGGCTTGAGCTTGGTTAATTTAACAAATTTTTGCAATTACTAGGTAATTTTATGTTCAGCTATGGGGAGCTGAAATATATAATATAGCGATCACCGCATTCAATAAATGCCAGTGCAAAGAAAATATAAAGCGAAAATTTGGGTAACTCTCCGCACTTCAGTCCTAGATCCGGCTGGAGTAGCTGTAGAATCTGGACTAAGTCATTTAGGTTACGATAATGTCGAACAGATCCGCATTGGTAAATATATTGAGTTGTTCATTAGTACCAAGGATGAAAAATCAGCAAACCAACAGTTAAATGCAATATGCGACCAAATGTTGGCAAATCCAGTGATTGAAAATTATCGCTTTGAGTTGATTGAGGTCGAATCTCAAACCGGAGTGTTCTAAAAAGTTAACAAGTAAAAGTTAAAAATTAAACTAATGAAGTTTGGGGTAGTTGTTTTTCCCGGTTCTAATTGCGATCGCGATGTTGCTTATGTCACCAGAGATGTAATGGGACAACGGACACGCATGATTTGGCATCAAGATACTGATGTTGATGATATTGATGTAATTGTCTTACCTGGTGGTTTTAGCTACGGGGACTATTTGCGCTGTGGCGCGATCGCTCGCCTATCTCCAGTTATGCAACAAGTACTAGAACATGCCCAAAAGGGTAAATTTGTCATCGGTATTTGTAATGGCTTCCAAGTATTAACTGAAGCTAAATTACTACCAGGTGTACTGGTGAGAAATCGGGATATGCATTTTATTTGCGATCGCCTTCCCTTACAGGTAGAGCGTAACGATTTACCTTGGACACAAGCCTATGAACAAGGTGAGGTCATAACTTTACCTGTTGCCCACGGTGAAGGACAATTTCGTGCCGATGAGGAAATTTTAGCGGAAATTGAAGAGAATAATCAAGTCTTATTCCGTTATGCAGGGGAAAATCCCAATGGTTCCCAAAATAACATTGCTGGTATTTGCAACCGTCAAGGTAATGTCTTGGGAATGATGCCCCATCCAGAAAGAGCAGCAGATTCTATGTTGGGTGGTACTGACGGTTTGAAGCTGTTTCAGGGATTATTAGAAGCAGTAGGGAATGTGCTTTAGACCCCTAGAGTGCAAGTCCTGTGGGAGTGGGAGAGTGAGAGAGTGGGAGAGTGGGAGAGTGATGGAGTGATGGAGTGGGAGAGTGAATGTGTGTCTATCATTTTAGGGATATATAATCTAAAAATTCCATCCCTCTTTCCCTCTTTCCCTCTTTCCCTCTCTTCCCACATTTCCCCTACACCCTAATGGAATTAACCTTCTCCCCGCAGCTTATCCAACACGCTCTTATCTTCCAAGGTCGAAGTATCACCAGATACCTCTTCACCGGCGGCTAAACTCCGTAATATCCGGCGCATAATTTTACCAGATCGCGTCTTGGGTAAGGCATCACTAAAACGAATTTCACTGGGACGAGCAATGGCACCAATTTCTTGGGTGACGTGTTTTTTCAGTTCCTTGCTCAACTCCTCACTAGGTTGACAGTTACCTTCCAGGATAATAAAAGCAACAATTTCTTCGCCTTTAATTTCGTCAGGTTTACCTACCACCGCTGCCTCAGCAACGGCTGGGTGGGAAACTAAGGCTGATTCTACTTCCATTGTTCCCAGGCGATGTCCCGATATATTTAACACATCGTCAACCCGTCCCATAATCCAGAAATAGCCGTCATTATCCTTCCTGGCACCATCACCGGCAAAATAGAGGTATTTTCCATCTTTGGGGGGAATATGCTCCCAGTAAGTAGTGCGGAAGCGTTCCGGATTGCCATATACTGTGCGTAACATACCGGGCCAAGGATGGCGGACTACTAAATAACCACCTTCATTCTCTCCCACGGTATCCCCATCCAAGTTCACCACATCAGCAATAATCCCAGGGAAGGGGAATGTAGCGGAACCTGGTTTGGTTTGAGTCGCTCCTGGTAAAGGTGTAATCATGACTCCCCCAGTTTCCGTTTGCCACCAAGTATCTACAATGGGGCAACGTTCCCCACCAATAACTTTGTGATACCACATCCATGCCTCTGGATTAATGGGTTCCCCCACACTTCCCAATAGTCTTAAGGAAGAAAGGTTTCTGGCTTTGGGGAGGTGATCGCCCATCTTAATGAAAGCACGAATTGCCGTAGGTGCAGTATAAAAAATTGTCACGCCGTACTTTTCTACTACATCCCAAAAACAACCAGGATTTGATTTACGGGGCGCACCTTCATACATGAGAGTAGTAGCACCATTAGATAGGGGACCATAAACAATGTAACTGTGCCCCGTAATCCAACCTACATCGGCAGTACACCAGTATACATCCGTGTCCTGTAGATCAAAGATCCATTTGGTAGTTATGTGGCTGTATAAATTGTATCCCCCAGTGGTATGGACAACACCCTTTGGTTTACCCGTACTACCGGAAGTGTAGAGGATAAACAGCATATCCTCACTATCCATAGGCTCTGCGGGGCAATCTGGTGAGGCTTGCTGTTGTAAATCGTGCCACCAATTATCCCGTCCCGGTTCCATATGGATATCTTGGGCTGTACGTTTGACAACCACCACATTTTGGACACTGGGTACGGCACCATTAGCTAAAGCCTTGTCAATTTGGGGCTTGAGGGGGACAATGGCATCCTTACGCCAACCACCATCAGCAGTAATTACTACCTTTGCCTCAGCATCAATTAACCTATCTCGCAAAGCTTCCGCACTAAAACCACCAAATATTACACTATGGGGTGCACCAATTCTGGCACAGGCTAACATGGCGATCGCAGCTTCTGGTACCATAGGCATATATACACCTACGCGATCGCCTTTTTTAACCCCTAGTTGTTTTAATACATTGGCAAACTGACATACTTCCCGGTGTAATTGGGCATAAGTAATGGTACGTGAATCCCCCGGTTCTCCTTCCCAAATAATGGCAGCTTTATTCTTCCGCCAAGTAGTCAAATGACGATCCAAACAGTTGTAAGAAATATTCAGCTTACCATTGACAAACCACTTACCAAAGGGGGGTTGCCAATCTAGAACGGTATCCCACTTTTGAAACCAGTGTAATTCTTGTTCTGCTAGTTCTGCCCAGAATTTTTCCGGATCTGCCTTTGCTTGTTGATAAAGACGCTGATAATCTTCTAGGCTCTTTATATGGGCAGTTTGAGAGAATTCCGTACTAGGTGAAAATAAGCGCTCTTCTTGTAGGATTGATTCTATAGTTGATTGAGACATAATCGATGTAAGTTGTGTATTGCATCTGCCAACTATTGTCTATGTAAACCTACCAGAAATGTTTTGATTCTTCCTAGTTCGTTACAATTAGGAAACATAATATTTGGTATAGCCAATGCCTCTGAGTAGTCAACTCTTTCCCTTCATCACCACTTTTACTCCACCAGTAGGAGCAAGAGTAAAACCACGACGCTGAATTTTGACGGGTTTATCTTCAGCTAAAGCAAGTTGATATTTAGATATAACTGTTGCCAGAACCAATTTCATTTCTAATAAAGCTAAAGCATATCCCAGGCATCGCCGACTTCCACCACCAAAGGGAAAGAATTCGGAAGGGGAATACTGTCTTTCAAGAAAACGTTGTGGTTTAAATTGTTCCGGTTCAGGATATAAATCTTCTTGGTAATGTACCAGGTAAATACTCGGCATGAAGGTGGTTTCGGCATCGAACTGGTATCCGGCAATTTTTATAGGTGATTTAGCGATGCGCGGGAAAGTTACCGGAATTACTGGATACATCCGTAGAGTCTCCTGACAAACTGCCGTTAAATAGGGAAGTTTAGCAATTTCCATCGGGCTGGGATTTTCTCCCAAACAATAAAATTCCCTTTGCAATTTCTCAATTACATCTGGATTTCTGTAAATTTCGTAGAAGGCCCATGATAGAGTTGTGGCAGTGGTTTCATGACCGGCAAATAAAATCGTGATTAGTTCATCTTTTAATTCTGCATCGCTCATGGCTTGACCGTCTTCATCCCGTACAGCCATCATTAAGCTGAGAATATCCTTACCTGTATTGTCTATTTTGGTTCTTTTCTCTTCAATTTCAGCTTGGAGTAGGTTATAGATTTTATTATGTATTTGTTTCATCCTTCCCCAAGGAGTCCATTTCCCCCAATCTTTTTGGAGGAATTTAAAAAACAGCATACTCGAACGCAAGGGAGAATCGGTCATATCAAGCCAATCGGTAAGTAGAGGTTTGATTTGTTTGTAGCGTTTCCCTTCACTCAAGCCGAAAACCACTTGTAAAATTATTTCTAAGCTGACTTTCTGCATTGTGGAGCGAACTATAAAAGATTCGCCAATTTGCCATCGATTGGCTATCTCTTCGGTAACATCTATAATTTTCTGGGCATAAGCTTGGATTTTCTCCCCATGAAAGGGGGGAGTTAATAATTTCCTTTCCCGTCGGTGGTAATCGCCATCCATTAACATCAAAGAATTTTTACCGATAAGAGGTTCTGCAAGTTTGTTGGCTCTTCCGATATGAAATTGGGAATCTTTGCTGAAAATTTCTTGAATGGCTTGAGGATTACCGATAATTACAAAAGGACCAATTCCAGTTAATCGTATGGAAAAAATATCTCCATATTTCTGACTATATTTCTTTTGAAATCCAATTGGGTCAGCAATCCAATTCACTAATTGCCACCAAGGAGGAGTGGTAACGCAATTCGGTGATTGACTCAACGTGAAGTACCCCTTTTCGTTGTATTTCTAACATTTTATGGTATTTGGAGTTTGGAGATGTCTAGTAGGTAGGTGTAAAAAATTGTTCTTAGGTTTTTTACCACCGACTTACTTCCTTTAAATCCTAATTAGATTAATATTTCACAGATTAATAATTTATATTTACAATTAATCTTTAATTTTTCTTTATATCTTTGCTCATAAAAATAGTTATATCAGTATATATACGAGGTTATAATTAAAACTTATAAAAAAATTGTATATATGGATTCATCTCAACTATTTTACTGATTAATCAAAATTTAAGTAGTATAAATATCACAATACAAATTTATTAACCCTACGATATCAAGGACAATACAGGCGAATTTATCATTAACCGGTGTATCTCCCAAAACAAAGTAAAAAAAAGCATCTGGGAAATGAGAAAATCCCCAATACAAATTCTGGGTAGAGCCATGGTAAGTTTTGAATCCAACCCCACTCATCCAATGCATAGCTCTATGTACCTGCATTACCTCCACCGACAACACCTTGATGAATTAGTCAAGGGCAGCAACATAGATTTACACTTGGCGCAGCTAAATTTTAGATCGCTACAAGAATCAACAGCCTATGACTATTTGTTAATTTCTGAGCGCATTCCCCGTAATAATAGTGGCATGGTTCAGAATAAGTGGTTACAGATGTATGCCCATGTGGCTACGGGAGGTTGGTGGTGTTCTGGGTTAGATCCCCTGAATAATTGGCAAGTAATGGAATGGGGATGTTTTAAGCCCAATCAACCCCGGCATAATCAGAAAGGCAAGTCTATTAAGTACGAACATCCTCCTTATACTGCAACGCGAATATTTTGTCTGCGGGTAACCATGCAAGTCTGGCAAAAGGTTGCCCAACGCTACAACTTGTCATTACCCCATCATGATGTGAGTGGGGATGGAGAAGCAATTGGTTTTTGGCAATGGGTAATGACAAATAATGTACCGGTGATTATTTGTGAGGGTGTGAAAAAAGCCGCTTCTCTGTTAACACAGGGGTATGTTGCCATTGGCATTCCTGGTATTACTAGTGGTTATCGGGTGGTAAAAGATTTACAGGGAAAGGTGGTTCGTCGTCAACTTATACCAGATTTAGCTGCATTTACCCTGAGCAAACGCACTTTTCATATTTGTTTTGACTTTGAAACTAAGCCCAAAACCATTGCAGCAGTAAATAACGCCATTTCCCAACTTGGTTTTTTATTTCAGGAACAAATTTGTCCTGTGCAAGTTGTGGAACTTCCAGGGGAAGAAAAGGGTGTGGATGAATTTATCGTGGCTAAAGGTGCAACTGCCTTTGAGAAGATTTATCGGCAAAGCATTGATTTAGAAGTATATATTGCTCGCAGCAAACCCCACACTAACTTAACTATTCCTCCTTCCCTAACTCTTAAAAGTCGCTATTTACAGGATGTTGCCTTTCCTACTTCCGGCTTGGTGGGGGTGAAATCAGCTAAAGGGACGGGGAAAACCACTGAACTGAAAAACTTGGTAAAAAAAGCAAAGAATCAGCAGCAGTCAGTATTATTAATTACCCATCGCATCCAATTAGGGAAATTTCTCTGCAAACAAGTAGGAATTACATGGGGGATAGGGAGTAGTGATTGGGAAATACAAGCACCTGCATTATTTACTACTAACCAATCATTCGGACTTTGTGTAGATTCCATTTGGAAACTCAATCCAGAAGATTGGCAAGGAGCGATCGTTATATTAGATGAAGTAGAACAATCCTTATGGCATTTGCTTAACAGTAATACTTGTAAAGATAAACGTGTGAGGATTCTCAAAGTTTTCCAACAATTAATTGCTACTGTATTGACAACTGGGGGATTAGTTATTGCCCAGGATGCAGATTTATCAGATATTTCTTTACAATATTTGCAAGGATTGGCAGGGATTCAAGTTACTCCTTGGGTATTATTAAATCAATGGCAACCAGAGCGGGGATGGGATGTGACATTTTATGATACACCAAACCCTACTCCCCTAATTCAACAGCTAGAAATAGATTTACTCGCAGGGCGAAAATGTTATGTAACTACCGATAGTCGGGCGGGACGTTATAGTTGTGAAACCATAGAACGCTATCTGCGAGAACGTTTAGAAAAATTATGCCGACAGTTTCCCCAAAGCTTAGTAGTTAGTAGCCGTACGACTAATACACCAGGACATCAAGCAGTTGATTTTGTCCCAGCTATTAATCAAAAAATTACAGATTACGAAACAGTGTTTGTCACTCCCAGTTTAGGAACTGGGGTTAGTATTGATGTGCAACATTTTGACCGCGTTTATGGCATTTTTCAAGGGGTAATTCCCGACTCAGAAGCTAGACAAGCTTTAGCTAGGGTGAGGGATGATGTACCGCGCATTGTCTGGTGTGCTAAACGGGGTATTGGCTTAATTGGTAGCGGTAGTACTAATTACCGTTTACTATCCCATTGGTATCAAGAAAATCAAAAAGAGAACTTAGCTTTACTCAGTCCACTCCATAATATAGATGTGGATTTGCCTTTAGTTTATGACCCAATTCATTTACGAACTTGGGCAAAACTATCTGCTAGGGTAAATGCATCTATTACCCTATATCGTCAATCAATGAAAGAGGGATTAATTGCAGATGGGCACCAAATCTGGATGCGTGGTAATGCCGTTCATAATAATATTATTCGAGATTTACGTATGGCATTCTTGGCAGCAGATCCTAATGATGGTGCAACCCGCAGAAGATTAATTTTAGAAATTGTGAAAGTCAAAAATGAGTGGTCACAAAGTCGGAAGAAGAATAAAGAAATCAAAAATCAAATCAAAAAAATTAAACAGCAGAATCAATTAGTCACAGCTAACTTTGTTGCTAATGCAGAAGACATTGATTATGTAGAATATGAACGTCTGGCTACGAAACATTCCCTGAGTGATGAAGAAAATTATCAAATTAGTAAATATATCCTCAGACAAAGATATGGTATAGATGTTACTCCTAAATTAAAATTAAGGGATGACCAAGGATATTATGCCCAATTATTAACCCATTATTATCTCACCCATGAAAGCGAGTATTTTCGCATTCGAGATAAACAAGAATGGCATCAACAATTATCTTCTGGTAAAGGTAAAGTTTTTCTGCCAGATTTGAAAACTTATACTTTAAAAGTTGAGGCATTGCGAGCTTTAGGAATGTCACAATTTCTGGAGAGTGAAAGGGAGTTTATGGAAAATGATGCTGATTTAATTTTGTTGAAAAATACTACATTACAGTGCAGTAGACATATTAAACGGGCATTGGGAATTAATTTAGTGAGAAATCAGGAAAATGTTTCCGCAATTAGAATTCTCAGTCGATTATTGAACTTATTTGGATTGAGATTGAAGCGAGTAAATCGAGTGTATGTAATTGATGTTAATACGTTGAATGATGGGAGACAAGATATTTTTTCTATTTGGCAGCAACGGGATGAGTTAATGTTAGCCAACATGAAAGATTTAGAACAGGATACGGTTGATTATACTTTTGATTTAGAGTTATTAACTTTGCAGAAATAGTATAGTCAACTTTGCTGTAACACTCTCCGGGTAAACCCTCCGGCTTATTGTTATGGGGTTCCCTCTGAAATTATAGTATATTCAATATATATATTTTTAGTTTAAGTAATGGTTACCCAAAAAGTAAGTATGTGGGGTAATTCCCTTGGCATTCGACTGCCACAGGCGATCGCGCTACAGATGGGATTAAAGGAAGGAGCATTAGTTTCAATTTCTACAGATGGTGACAAGATTATTCTGTCACCTGCACGATCCAAATATACTCTTGATGAGTTACTCAAGGACGTTTCTTCAGATATGCAGCACAATGAAGTGAATTGGGGTGAGCCTGTAGGAGAAGAAGATTGGTAAAAATAGATGGCCGTGTTCCAGAGCGGGGTGATATTATTCGTTTACAACTCAATCCAAGAACTGGTCGCGAACAAGCAGGTTATCGCCCCGCAATTGTGATTTCTCCATTGGCTTATAACAATATTTCTCAGCTTGTATTATTATGCCCAATTACAAGTAAAAAGAAGGGATGGCCATTTGAGGTGGAGCTACCTGCCCAGATGCAAATTCAAGGTGTTATATTAGTTGACCAAGTCAGAGCTGTTGATTGCAGTGCTAGAGGTGCAAGTTTTGTGGAAAATGCCCCTGTTGAACTCATTGATGAAGTTCTGAGTCGGTTGGAATGTCTCTTAACTTAGGGACTTCCCGTCAATAGAATACCAATTTCATATTTCCTTAGGAAAAGTTCCTGATCTCAATCGGAATTTTTATTAAAAGTATAATAGATAACTAATTTTAAAAAATATTTATACGTGTTTGAAAATCATAAAGCCTCATATATAAGACTTTTCTAATTCTCTTCTGATCTATAAGAAGTAACTATAATAACCATGTTTTTGTGTCAAAGATAACAATTTAGTGATAGCATTCCTAAGTTGTATTTTTGGGAATATCATTGACAGCGAATCAACTTAACTTGTTCTCACCCTCAGAAATCAGCTCTGTACCCAGTAACAAAACACCGGTGTTGCTGATGGATGTGAAGGCTCTGAAGCGTTGGAAATCACAAATATCTGTCCATCAACAACAGGTAAGAACAAGGGAACCCATAGAACAAGGTACTTTATTTGCAGTTCCTCAAGCATACATTGACCCTGATGCGATCGATCCTTTTAATTTATCCCTATCTCCCTTATCATTTTATCGATCGCCTGTAGAAGATGCTGGTCAAGCTTGTCTCTATTTTGTGATTGATATGATGGCTAATTTACTCCTATATGTGGGGGAAACTGGGAAATCTAACCATCGCTGGAAAGGAGTACATGATTGTAAGGGTTACATTGAAAACTATTTAGACCTAAATTATCAATATGAGTTACCCACAGCCGTAAATATTGCTTTTTGGTGGGATGCACCAGTGAAAGCTCGCCCACGACAAAGGTTAGAATTGGCACTAATTAAAAAATGGAAATCTCCATTTAATAAGGAAAATTGGAAATATTGGAGTCAACCTTTTGGAGAAATAAGTAATAAGTAATAAGTAATAATACCGTTTTGAAAAAAGAATGGTACATATGGGTAGGGGCACGACATCTACAATCTTTTGGTATATAAAATTATCTTACTGGTGCCGTGCCCTTACGAAGAATTTATATATTGCACTCCCGGTTCGCCCATTTGAAATCGAGTTAGAAAAAGCTGAAGGATTAAATTAGGATTTTCGATGCTGAACTACAAACTCTATGGGATGGTGCAATTTCACCAAGGGCTGTAAGCGAGCGTTCGCGAGTTTTGCAGCCCGAGAACAATAGAGAATGCCTTGTATACCAAAAGACATATTTCCAACAGAAAACTTCAGGGTATATGTTCTTTATTATGGCAACAGAACCCACAATCACTTCAGAACGAGTCGATGATATTCCAGTATTGCTAACACAAATAGAGCATATGGGGATACAAAGACTAATTGATAAGCACTTCCCTACACACGGAAATTGGCAAGGTCAAAGCCTTGGTCAAGTAGGAGTAATTTGGTTGACACATATCTTATCCCAAGCAGACCACCGCTTAAATCATGTTCAAGCCTGGGCTGGGAAAAGATTAGAAACATTGAAAGCATTTTTTGGGGATTCTTTACGTTCACTTGACCTTACAGATGACCGCCTAGAAGCAGTACTACGTTACCTTGACCGTGATACCAACTGGTACTCATTTGAGAAGGAACTGGGAGGTAGTTTACTACAAGTGTATGATATACAGCCAGAAGGGATACGTTTGGATAGTACAACTGCTTCAAGTCACTGTGGGGTTAATCCCGAAGGATTATTCCAATGGGGTCATAGTAAAGACCACCGTCCAGATTTGGCACAAGTCAAAATAATGTTATCAACCTTAGACCCCTTGGGAATGCCAATTGCGACGGAAATATTATCAGGAGAAAAAGCCGACGACCCATTATATATTCCAGCAATACAAAGAGTTCGCTCAACCTTACAACAGTCAGGATTACTATATATTGGCGACTGTAAAATGGCATCAATCGCCACCAGAAATTATATTGCAAGAAGTGGAGATTTTTACCTTTGTCCTTTAAATGCCAAACAAGCAAGCCGAGAAGAATTAATTGAATACCTGCAACCAGTTTGGGATGAAAAGCAAGAACTAACTACCATAGATTATGATTATGCAGATGGTAAGAATAAAGATATTGCTGAAGGGTTTGAACAAAAATTTACTCGAACAATCAAAGTTGACGACGATAAAGAAATATCTTGGGATGAGCGACAATTAGTAGTACGTTCATTTGCCATTACACAAAAAGAATTACAAAATTTGCAACAGCGTCTTGAAAAAACTTCCCATGCTCTAGAACAACTGAAAATTCCTCGTCGTGGCAAGAAGAAATTAATCTCGCCGGATGAATGGAAATCTGCTGTAGAAAAGATTCTCAAACGTTACCGTACCACCGGACTGTTTCAAATCGATATTCAAATTCAACGAATTCAAAAAGTTAAAAGACGATATCTCCAACGACCACCTCAATACTTTGAGGAAATTGACATCAACCTGGATTTTAAAATTGATGAAGATGCGGTTACACAGGAAACTAAACTGTTAGGATGGCGAGTTTATGTTACCAATCAAATTAATACTAAACTTGATTTAAAACAAGCTGTTTGTGCCTATAGAGATGAATATTTAACGGAAAGAGGATTTGCCCGACTTAAGGGATTTCCATTGTCGTTGACACCAATTTATTTACAGCGCGAAGACCATGTTACAGGATTAATTAGACTGCTTTCAATTGGTTTGCATGTGTTGACACTTCTAGAGTTTCAGGTGCGTCGCAATCTGAATCAAAATTCAGAAAAACTAGCTGGACTTTATGTTGGCAATCCTAAACGAAAAACAGCCCGTCCTACTGCTGAAATAATTCTTGCTGCCTTTAAGGAAATTACCCTGCTATTGATTGAGGTTAAAAATGAAGTTTATGCCCATGTGACTGCTCTTTCTCCTTTGCAGGAGCGTATTCTTGTTCTACTTGGCTTCTCAACTACTATTTATACTAAACTTGGTGGTCAATCTTTCACCCCTGAGTAGCCTTTCTTCTAACTCCCGAAAAAATGGGCGAACCGGGAGTTGCAAACATTATAAATTGGTATAAGTATATTGCTCATATGTTTGGACTTTCAACAATGTCCTAACTTAGGCGATTGGATTGCCTCACTAACATTGCAAAATTATCGTTTTAGGGAAGCAATCCCAGGCTTTTAGGGTGATTACATCTCTATAGTCTTCCCCTAAACATTCAATGGAGGAACAAGTGGTAAATCACCATCCTGCTCTATACTATTCATATTCTCCGCATTAATTTCTCCAGTGTTCAAAAATCTCAAAGTTTCCTGATATAAACTCTGCCAAAAAATATTAGTCATACCTTGACTTTTCACATTTGGTTCGGCAAAGGGATGGGGAACTAAATCACCTTTTTGATAGATAAAAAACGATGTCCCTGTTTTTCACCACCAATATCATTGAAAAAGTTTCTATTAGTGGGAACATGAGCTGCATCTTCATTTTCTGTTAGCACCATCAATGTGGGAACTTTTTGCAAAGCTTTGATATTTTCCCTTTTCCGCACATATGCACCATATTTTGCTGATGCAGTTAGGGCACCTACCGGAAAACTTTCATCAGGATTCCAGCTTTTTTCATATACATCCAATGGGCCAGTTAAATTAATATACCGTTCCATTGTCGGCTCATACAACTTTAATAATGGTGCATAGGCGACAACCTTGGTTACACGCTCTGGTTGATCCGCAGCTAAACCCAAAGCAATTGCACCGCCAACAGATAACCCTATCACATAAATTGCTCCTGGCATTTCATCGAGTTCGGCTAATCTTTGCCGCGCATCGGTTAAGTAATCCATATGATTGGAATTGAAATAACGTTCAAAATCGGGGTCGTCATCTCTTTCAATGGCTGGGACAATATCTAGTAGTCGTGGTTCAATCAACAATAACCGCGATACTAAACTTAGTTGTTGCATTGCCGAAGGACGCAGAAATTGACTGGGATTTTCGGGTAAATTTTCAATAAAATCCATCAATACTCGGTCTTTTTTCACCTTCTCCCGCAATGGGTCGAGAATTTCTGGTTTTAAGTCAATTTGACACCAATATTTATCAGGTGGTTGTAAAGTATGATTGGCTAAATTGGCTTGGTAATAATTAAAACCATTGGTAAATAAATAATCGGAAAGTTCTTTCAGTTGGGTTGGTTTGGCACTAAAGCCATGAAATATAATCACTGTGCCGCGTATTGGCTTTCCTGGTTCGTGAAAACCATAATAGGGAGTTGAACCAGTTCGGAAATTGGGGTTGGATTCTACACTTTGAATATAAGCATTGATACGTGTTTGAGTGCGGCTAATTTGTTCCGCAGTGGGGGTGACAGTAAATTCTAAATTAGTAGTCATGGGGATTTAAAATTGCAGCGTTTATTTTGTAGTTTTTATATATATGCATCAAGAGTATTGTATCCAATTACGCAATGTCCCCGGTTTTCCCGTGCAGATTCGTAATATTCAAACATGTATGCCTTTTTCATCCCTGCTAGTAAGCGCACTTATTAATAAAGGTTAGATGCAGCAAAAAAATACCATAATTGTATATTTTTGCGGATTTTACGGTACAGTGTTGTATTCAGATTACGGAAACACCTAAAATACATATAGTCACTCCCGCTATTGCCATCATGACAACATCTGATGTAAAGCTCACTATTTCCCTTTCGCAACTGGATTTAGATGACGAAGAATTACAAATAGAAGTGGAAAATTTGCTACCCCAAATTAAAGAAGTAGATGGGGTAGAGGATGCAAGTTTAATGGAGGCTATAGCAACCCCTCGAAGTGCTAAAGCTTTTGGGGGTTTGTCTTTGGGTATGTTGGAGACAATTATTAATCCCGGATATATTAAAACTGTTTTTGGTTTCTTGCGCGATCGCTTTGGGAGTAAAACTATTAAGATGGTACTGAAAGCTGCTGATGGTAGGGAATTGAATCTAGAAGCCAGCAGTAGGGAAGAGTTTGGATTTGCAATGGAGAAGGCAGAGCAGTTTCTCAAAAATACCAAAGGTCTGTAGGATGGAGAGATGGCGAAGGTAGGATTGCTGATTGGTGTAAGTGAATATGCAAATGGATTAAACCCCCTACCAGCTGCTGTTAAAGATGTGGAAGCGGTGCGGCGTGTTTTGGTAAATCCAGAGATGGGTGGCTTTGCGGATGAGGATATCACAGTGTTGAAAGATCCCCAGCCGCAAGATATCAGATATGCTATCTACAATCTATTTGCGAATCGTCAGAAGGATGATTTGTTATTATTTTACTTCTCTGGTCATGGAATTAGAGATGACAGAGGTAATCTTTATTTTTCCACCTGCGCTACTACAAAAAACAATGGTAAGTTGGTAAAGCCTTCAGCTGTTGCAGCTAGTGTTCTGCATGAAAATATTAATGATAGCCGTTCCCAAAGACAGGTAATTATTCTAGACTGTTGTTTTAGTGGTGCGATCGCTCAAGGGATGAGTGTGAAGGATGATGGTACTGTTAATGTGGAAGAACAGTTAGGAGGTAAGGGAAGGGCAATTCTTACTTCTTCCACTTCTACCCAGTATTCCTTTGAGCAAGAAGGTTCTGAACTGTCGATTTACACCCGGTATCTAGTGGAAGGTATTGACACCGGTGCAGCAGATATAGATGGAGATGGTTGGATTTCTGTTGATGAATTACACGAGTATGCTGGGAGTAAGGTACAAGAAGCATCCCCAGCTATGACTCCTAAACTCTACCCGGTGGAGGGAGGATATAAAATTTTGCTGGCGAAGTCTCCGAAAGATGATCCCAGGCTAATATATCGTCAGGAATTAGAACGCCGTATTCGTAAAGGCAAGTTGACAATACCTGGTCGTCGTTTGCTAAACTCCAAAAGACAAGAATTAAAAATAGACCCTAAAGTTGCGGAAGCTATTGAAGCGGAAGTTAAACAACCATATTTAGAGTATCAGCGTAAGTTAGCAGAGTATGAGCAAGCGTTGCAGGATACCATTGCAGAAGAGCCAAATTTGAGCGAAAATACTCTCAATGATCTCAGAGACTACCAGCAGCATTTAGGGCTGAAGAATGATGATGTCGCTGCAATAGAAAGGAAAATTCTCGGTCAACCAAAACCAACTGCATCTGTCATTGAACAACCTCCCAAGTCAGCAAATCAGTTTAATTTTCACATTATCACTGTCAATGCTCAGGGAGAAACCACTAACACTCGCCCAGGAAAAGCTGAGTTGTTTCCAGAAGATTTAGGTAATGGTGTGATATTGGAAATGGTGAAAATCCCTGGTGGAAAATTTGTCATGGGTTCCCCAGAGAATGAACCAGGAAGCAGTAATTATGAAAGACCACAACAGCACAATGTCACTATCCAACCCTTTTTCATGGGTAAATATCCAGTTACTCAAGAACAGTATGAAGCCATTATGGGTAAAAATCCCTCACGCTTCCAAGGAGCAAAACGAGCAAAACGACCAGTGGAATGCGTAACTTGGCATAATGCGGTGGAGTTTTGTGCTAAGATATCTAAGGACACTGGAAAGAGTTATCGTTTGCCTAGTGAGGCAGAATGGGAATATGCTTGTCGGGCTGGAACGACTACCCCATTCCACTTTGGTGAAACCATTACCACTGACCTAGCTAACTATAATGGGAATAAAACCTATGGTTCAGCACCAAAGGGTCAGTATCGACAACAAACCACAGATGTTGGTAGTTTCCCTGCTAATGCCTTTGGATTGTATGACATGCATGGTAATGTGTTGGAGTGGTGCCAAGATAATTGGCATGGAAATTATAATGGCGCACCAATTAATGGTGATGCTTGGGTGGTTGGTGATAATGATAATCAGTCTAAAAGAACGCTGCGGGGTGGCTCGTGGAACCGCACTCCAGTAAGCTGCCGCTCCGCTTGCCGCTACGGCAACAATCCGTTCTACAGTTACAGCTATATCGGGCTGCGGGTTGTGTGCGTTGTAGGGCAGAGGGATCTTAAATAGCCCTTTGCACTTTAGCCCTCTCGCACTTTACACTTTTTTTCTTTTCCCTCTGGTCGCGCGAAATTTTATTTTTTTAGATACTGGATGAGTTATCTACTTATTGTATAGAAAACAGGCGATTTAATCAAGTGGTATATTCCAATATTAAATCCCATTCCCAGGGATCATAAATTTATGCTGGGAGAGCGGATGATATAGCCCTACGCACAAGTAATAAGTAATAAGTAATAAGTTTACTGTTCATAGGTTTGCTGCTTCAAAAATGTCGTAACGTGCTTTGGTAGTGATATAACAGGGCTGTATGGTTTTTTATTTCAGGTAATTAGTAGGGACTGTCTTAAATGTCAAGTGCGATGCACTATACATAATCATGAGAAAATTATAATCAAACCCTGCATCTCATTCGCTTTCGTGAAAACAGACAGCATCTTTTATCGGCTATTCCAAGAATTTCCCAGTATCTTCTTTGAATTAATCGGAGATTCTCCCGAAACTGCTGCAAATTACCAATTCTCATCAGTGGAAGTCAAGCAAACCGCTTTCCGCATCGATGGTGTATTCCTCC
>NZ_FYBH01000309.1 GCF_900185595.1 Calothrix rhizosoleniae SC01 | reverse complement strand
TAGTGTAATCTTCCCCAAGCTTCTGGGTGGGTGTCGTCATAGATATACTTTAACCCTTCTTCATAGGTTGCTAGTTTACCATAGTATCCCCTCTGGTTCAGTGCCGGATTACTATCAGCGATCGCACTTTCAAAACTGAGATGGGGGTCACAATAGGAGGATTTTTCCGCCGCAATTGCCCTGCTCATCCAAGCTTCCCAGTAATCTGATTTGATTTCTAATGCCCGGTCATAGGAAGCGATCGCCTCTTCAAATTGTTCTAAATAAAACAATGCCAGCCCGCGATTATACCATGCTAAATCAAAGTCAGGTTGGACATACACCGCCTGGTCATAGGAAGATACTGCCTCTGTATACCGTTGTAAGTTATCTAAAGCTACGCCCCGGTTATACCAAGCTAAATAGAAATCGGGTTTTAATTCTAGGGCTTTATCCCAAGCGGCGATGGCTGCTTCTAATTCTCCCAATTGAATTAGAGCCACTCCTTTATCAATCCACACATCATGGAAGTCTGGTTGAATTTGGCTGGCTTGTTCGTAAGCGGCGATCGCTTCTTGCCATTGTGCTAATTTATCCAGGGCTGTACCTTTAAAATACCAAGCTTCATAGTTTTGAGGGGCAATGGCAATGGCTCTATCAAAGCTAGTAATTGCTGATTCCCATTGTCCTAATTGATATAAAGATATGCCTCGTTGTAACCAGGTTAGTTCGGATTGGGGTGTAATTTCAATGGCTTGATTATAGGAGGCGATCGCTTCTTCCTGTCTGCCCAAACCAGATAGAATTATTCCTCTTTGATACCAACCTGAATCATATTTGGGGTTAATTTCTAAGGCTGTTTCACAACTAACTAGGGCATCATTGTAGCTTCCTAAATTATACAAAGCCAGGGAGCGACCAGACCAAGCTTGGTAATGGTCAGGGTTGAGTTCCATTGCTCGTTCGTAGTAAGCGATGGCATCTTCAGAGCGTTCTAGTTTGACCAAAGCCTCACCTAATTTATACCAAGCATCTTCATAGGTGGGTTGGAGTTGTAATACTTTGCCGTAATTTTTGATGGCTGCTTGAATTTGCCCCGCAGCAGCTAGTACTAGACCTTGATGATACAAACTTTCTGGGTTTTGGGGTTGGATTTGCAGAGACTTATCGTAACTAGCGATCGCAGGCTGGTATTGTTTTAGCTTCCGCAATACCCAACCTCTGTCTGCCCAAGCTTCCTGGGAATCTGGCTTAATTGCGATTGCTTGGTCAAAAGCAGTAACTGCCTCTTCTAATCTTTCCAAAGCCCCTAAGGTGATACCTTGGTTATACCAACCCTTGTATAAATCTGGTTTAATCGCGATCGCTCGTTGATAAGATGTCAGAGCTGACTCATAATTACCAAGGTGAAATAGAGCTAAACCAGTATTAAACCAATACTCATAGGCTTGGGGTTGGAGAGCGATCGCCCGTTCATAGAATGATAATGCAGCAGTTAAATTACCGTTCCTTGCTTGCTGAAGTCCCTGGAAAAACCAATTTTGAGCTTGCTTGGCTGCATCTTGAGAGGTTTGCTGTTCTTGTAATTGGGACGATTCTGAGGTTTGATGATGCAAACCAGAAGACAGTTGTTGTACCAAGCTAGCACTCTGCTGCAACCGCACTAATAATTCATCTAAGGTATCTGCGACGGGAGCCTGTAACTCAGTCCAATTTTGATTTTGACTCTGTGCTAATGTTGCTTCTTCTCCTGGGGTTTGTCTAACTTGAATACTGTGATTTTGGTTATTAGAGTTCAGAGGTGTGGTGGGAGAGATTTCTATATCTTGTTTCTCCTGCTCTTCTACTAATTCAGATGTAAGGTTAGGGAGTTGAGTATCATCAGGTGTTTGATATTCCCAAACTTCTTCTATTGGAGGTACAAATGGATTTTCTGTAATTTCACCTTGATATAACCAGGGTTGAGGAATTGCTGTGAACTGGGAATCTGTAGAGACTGGCTCCTCTGTATCAGGTGTTTGATAGTCCCAAACTTCTTCTATTGGGGGTGCGAATGAATTTTCTGTGGTGTTACCTTGATATAACCAGGGTTGGGGAATTGCTGTGAACTGGGAATCCGTAAAGACTGGCTCCTCGGTGACAGGAGCATGATCTTCCCCAACTTGTGCTGATAAAGGTGCTGGTAATTCTGGGAGTACAGATGAATTCTCTGTGGTTTCAGCTTCATATGACCATGATTGCAGAGGTTCTAGGAACTGGGAATCATTAACCACTTCCTCTTCATCGTCACCAGTAGCTCCATATTCCCAAACTTGTTCTTGTTGATTATTTTCATCGGTTTCATACTGAGCGAAATAATCAGGTACTTGGTACTCCCAAACTTGTTGTGGCAAATCTTCAGTCATCTTCGACTCAGCCATCTCCGACTCAGTCTCATCTTCTCCCAAGTTCCGCGTCATCAGCTGAATCCCAATCTCATAGGCAAGTTCGCTAATATTGCCTATATCAAGCTCACCCAACTGTACCAAGCGGGAAGCCAACTCACTATTAGGGGAGGGAGAAGCCAACAAGCGATCGCCAAAACTACTCAGCCATTCCAACCAGCGTTGGTTGTCAATCCTGTTTTCCATGCGTTGTAAATATTTCAACGCCCAGTCTTGTCCTCTCGCTTGATATACACCTTCTAGTAGCTGAGTGAATAAAAATTCCAAATCGGAATTAGTAAGTTCTGGCAGAGGAGGTGCAAGTTGTTTTCTCTCCACAAACCGGCGTGAAGAAATCCATTTGCCCCCAGATAACCACTTAAAAAAACGTTGAAGCCACTGCAATAGCTGCTTGAGCATCTGCCGCACTTTGGGATATTTTCCTAGATTGTTGTTATGCCCCTTTAGGGAGCTACTTAATGGTGATGGTGCAAACCACCAACCTGACAGCAAAACGCTGTGTATAAAAGATACCGTCAAACTAGTTAAATAACTAGTGGGATCGTTTTCATATTTGATAGTTACTAAACCTTTGATTTAATCAGTCTGGTGACAATTTGACAACAGTTATACTGAGCTATATTTTTGCTTAATTCACTAATATTCCTATATATATTAGAGATTACAAAGTCTGTTGCCATCTTGATCTCATCAAAGAATGTTGAAGATAATAGTTCGTTATATTAGGAATTTTAATGGAGGAGAGTAGGGAATAAAGGAATTCCCTATCAAAAAAGAACAATAGTGGGGAATGCAGTTTAGCAGAGAGCATAGGAGCATGGAAGTAAAGCAAGTAAAGCAAGTAGTTCAAGTCCAGAAATTGGGTAATTTATTTTTGGTGTTCCCTAAAGAAGTCGTGTTGAGTAAGGAAATTCTCTACTTTATTTTTTGCATTTCCCTTATTCATCTGTTGGAGATTGATTTTCTTCATTAAATTGATTAATCAGTGCTTGAATAATCATTTCTGGCTCTTCTGTTTTTACACCGAGTTGTTGGGCAATTTGCTGGCATAAATTCCGATCCTGTTGCAACATTGTAAACAATTCCTCTAAAGAAACAGTTTGATATTCTTCCTCCGGGAGGTTATCGTCTTCGCCTTCCCCAATAGGAATCACAGAAGGGGAAGACATATCTGTTGTAAACACACTCTCCTCACCTAATTCAAAATTATTTATGTTGGGTGGTGTTGCATCTGGTCCTTCATACTCGAAAATAGGCTCTTTTTGGTTACGAGTTAATAAATCCATGCCAATATCGTGGGCATAGTCTCCCACATCCCCAACATCCAAATCACCTAGTTCCACCATCCGGGAAGCTAATTCATTGTTAGGGGTAGAAGATGCCATTAACCGCTCGCCAAAGCCCTCTAGCCACTGTAACCAACGTTCCTCGGGAACTCGATGTTCGAGATTATGCAGCCACTTGAGTGCCCAAGCTTGTCCCCTTGCTTGATTTACTCCCTCCAATAATTCAGTGAATAGAAACTCTAAATCTGTATCATTGAGAGGTGGAGGGGGTTGTGATTGGATATTACCTTCTATCTGGGATGATTTTTGTCGTTTACCAAACAAGCGTTGGAAAAAGTTTTTAATCCATTGAATGAGCCGCTTGAACATCTTGCCGTACCCATGAGTATTTCTGACGTTATCCTAAAGATTTTAGCGATGTCTGGTGACAAGAGGCTCATGTCATCACATTGCTGTAATAAATAAAAATGTAAACAGACAAGATTCACGAAGATTGAACAAGGCAGTCCCAATGAAAAATAATTTGCACCACCAATTATCTAAGTAGAATATTTCTTTCCCCCTGCTCCCTGCTCCCTACTCCCTACTCCCTGCTCCCTGCTCCCTACTCCCTGCTCCCTGCTCTCTGCTCCCTGTCCCCTGCCCCCTGCCCCCTGCTCCCTGCCTTCATTGATAAAATAATTGCATCCTTTTCTGTTGGTTTATGCTACAGTTCGATTTTGTCAGGGCATTGACATTTCCCAGCCATGTCTTACGAACCCCTACACCACAAGTATCGTCCCCAGAGTTTTGCTGAATTAGTAGGACAAGAGGCGATTGCTACTACCCTTACCAATGCTATTTGTATGGGCAAAATTGCCCCTGCTTATTTGTTTACTGGCCCTAGAGGCACGGGGAAGACTTCTAGCGCCCGCATTCTTGCTAAATCTCTCAATTGTTTGAGTAGCGATCGCCCTACCCCCGATCCTTGTGGTAAATGTGATGTATGTTTGGGCATTACTAAAAGCTCTACCCTAGATGTGATTGAAATTGATGCTGCTAGCAATACTGGGGTTGATAATATTCGTGAGGTGATAGAAAGGGCACAGTTTGCCCCTGTACAGTGCCGCTACAAGGTTTATGTGATTGATGAGTGCTTAACTGGAGATTCTTTGGTTTTAACCAGTGAAGGCTTAGTTAGGATTGACAATCCTAAAATAAAAGGGAAAAAAGTTCTGAGTTTTAACAACACCACAGGAAACTGGGAATACAAGAAGGTTATTCGTCACTTAGATCGGGGAACAAAACAAACCTTAATAGTTAAGACAAAGAACCGTAAACTTCAATGTACGGGTAATCATTTAATTAGGACAGCTCAGGGATGGATAGCTGCAAAAAACGTAAAAGAAGGAATGAAGATACTATCCCCTGTGAATGTGGATGCGGAACCTATATTTACAAATTTGGCACAGATGGACGCTGTCGAAGGTTTGTTGCTGGACACTAATTTCATACAGAAGGATTTTCTACCCAAGACAATCAAATTATTGCCAATTGGCTCACAACAACTGGTTATCCAGCAAGAACAAAATTCTACAGAAGAAGAAACACTGGCAAAACATATTACTACATATGGATGGGGTCAAATACTAGTAGAAAATTCTTATCTGACTTCCAAGAATATTCTATCTCCCCAATGGAATACAAGTTTGGAAACGGTAGAATCTGTCAACCTCGCTGGGGTGGAAACAGTTTATGATATTGAAGTTGAAGACAATCACAACTTTGTGGCAAATGGGCTTTTAGTCCATAATTGCCATATGCTCAGTACCGCAGCATTTAATGCCCTCCTCAAAACCCTAGAAGAACCGCCCCAACATGTTGTCTTTGTCCTAGCCACAACAGATCCCCAAAGAGTCCTACCAACTATTATTTCTCGCTGTCAGCGATTTGACTTTCGCCGCATTGCTCTTCAAGATATGGTGGGACATTTAAGTGAAATTGCTGCCAAAGAAAGTATTAATATTTCCACTGAAGCTATAACTTTAGTCGCTCAAACTGCCCAAGGAGGATTGCGGGATGCAGAAAGTCTTTTGGACCAGTTGAGTTTATTATCTGGGGAAGTCACTCCAGAACGGGTTTGGGATTTAGTTGGTTCCGTGGGAGAACGGGACTTGATTGCTTTATTAGATGCGATCGCTAATAATAACTCAGAAGCATTATTAGATACCACTAGACAAATTTTAGACCGGGGACGAGAACCCCTAATTATTCTGCAAAATCTCGCTGCTTTTTACCGCGATTTACTGATCGCTCAAGCAGCACCCACTCGTCAAGATTTAGTTGCTTGTACCCAAGAAACATGGCAATTCCTAGTTAATTTTGCCCAAAAATTAGATACCAGTACAATTTTGGTGGGACAGCAACATCTACGTACAGCCGAAGTCCAAATCAAAAACACTACTCAGCCTCGTTTATGGCTAGAAGTCACTTTATTAGGATTGTTACCTGCTGCACAAACTACACCACCAACTCAAACTCAAGTTGCTCCCACCAGAATTAATCAACCAGCAGCAAACAAAATAGCTCCTACAACTCAAACGGTTCCCACTCCCCAAACAAATCCCACTCCCCAAACAGCTCCAACTCCCCAACCAGCTCCTACAGCTCAAACAGTTCCTACAGCTCAAACAGTTCCTACAGCTCAAACAGCTCCAACTCCCCAAAAATCCTTAGAGGAAATTTGGAATCAAATATTGGAACATTTACCAATACCTGCTCAAGCCTTACTCAAACAACACGGACATTTATTAAGTATTAACAAAGATGTGGCAGTTGTTGGAGTATCACCAAAGCTGGTAAAACTTGCTCAAGGAAAATTGGCTGATGTGGAACAAGTATTTGCCAAAATTTATCCACAGATATTAAAAGTTAGCTTCGTTGCTGCTCATCATACCCAGACAGAGTCTACTTCTGAGAACGGAAAAATACCTCAAAATAGCTCAGTCACAGTTCCTCAACCAGAACCAGTAACCATTCCTCAAACGCCAGAACCTACAGCCATAGAAGAGCCGGCTGTAGAAATGCATCAACCAGTTAATACTTCAACCATTAGCAATGGCTTAGTTACAAAAAAGATTAATGCTGTAGTTCCAATATCCGCTCCTCCACCGATCCAAACTCAGGTCTCATTACCCACAGAAAACCGTAACTGGGATCAAGATGAAGTCATGGCCGCAGCTAAACGCTTGGCACAATTTTTTGACGGCGAGGTAGTAAATTTGGCTGATAGCATCAGTGAATATACTGACAATATCACTACATCAGATTTAGTAGAAGAAATAATAGAAGATGACGACTAATTAAAAGTTTGGGATGATCCCGACCAAAGTTGATAAATTTCGTCATCATAGATATGTAAAGGTAATACCTAGCTAGTACAGGTGTAAATAAAGCAACCATTTAAAATAGTTAAACAGCCTACTCCATAAGCTTTTTGACTGACTAATACAATTTATCTAAATCCTGGCTACAGATAATTCTCCACCTGCTCCCTGTTGTCCATGTGTAGCTTTATTTTGGAGAATTGGTATAACTTCTGCCTTGCGATACTAACTTCCTCTCAGGTGAGGGCAGATTTTTTAATTTTTATTCACATTAATATGGAATTGTCGATATATCGTCACATTGCGATCGCAGTATCTTCTTTAGGGCTGCTTCTACTGACTGTGGGATGCTATCAGTTAAGTATATCTGTAGAACCGGATACTACAAATTCAGAAGTATCTCCGTCAGCTTCTCCAGTTACAAATAATCCTAAATCTCAAATTCAACAACCAAATTCAACTCCCACAAAGAATACAGTAGTTGCACAAATCACTGAATCTAATCAAAAATCACTAACCTCAGGAAAATTACGTGTTAGTAATAGAACTGACAGACCCATACGTATCGCTTTACTCATGCGTCGTTCTGGGGATAAAAATGCAGCTAAGGATAAAAAATATAACATTCCTGCTCATTGGGACTTTGCTCCCCGAGAAGGAAGTGGTAAAGGTCTGATTTTGTCTTTACCACAAGAAAATTTAACTTTAACAAAAGGAGATATATTAGTAGGATTTGCAGAAGATGGTTCTCGTCGTTATTGGGGCCCTTATGTGGTAGGAAAAACTCCTGAACCATTATGGAATGATCAACAGCAAGAATGGCAGTTGATTTTACAACAGTAGGGGGTGATCGGGTGAATTTTGCTTTATGCTAATCTTTGCAGCGATCGCTCGCTATATTTATGTAGGAACCGATTCCTCCAATAGGAGTCATTAATTCATTGTTTCAATCCCCTGAATTTAGATATGGGGTGACAATCCAAAATCCAAAATCCAAAATTCTTATGACTTTTGCCCGTACTTGTGAGAAGTGGTTGCACAATCTAGATAAGCGTCCCGGTTTAGGGGTTACTCTGTCAGTTTTGTGGATATTTGTGATTTGTGGGATCGGCTTTTTTTGGCATTTGGGTACTATTGGCTTAATTGATGAAACCGAACCTCTTTTTGCAGAGGCTTCTCGTCAAATGCTGGTTACAGGGGATTGGATTACACCATTTTTCAATGGCGAAACCCGCTTTGATAAACCTGCTTTAGTCTATTGGTGTCAAGCGATCGCTTATGCAATTATAGGTGTAAATGAATGGGCGGTACGTTTACCATCTGCGATCGCAGCTATGGGGTTAATCGGTTTAGCTTTTTATACAATACACTGGCATTTGACCATAGCCAATCGATTAAAAAACGTTTACCGTCCCCAACTACCCTGGATAATTGCGGCTTTAGCCACAGCAATGATGGCATTATCTCCACAAATGATTGTCTGGGGTCGAACCGGCGTATCTGATATGTTACTTACAGGTTGTATTACTTGTAGCTTATTCTGCTTTTTCCTCGGTTATAGCAGTCCCCATCAATCTGCAAATATTTTCCCTTCCCGATGGTATACAGCTTGTTATCTGTGCGTTGCGGCGGGAGTTTTGACTAAGGGTCCCATCGGTTTTGTTCTCCCTGGTTTAGTTGTTGCCGCATTTCTAATATATATAGGCAAATTTTGGCAAGTAGTCCGGGAAATGCATCTATTTGTGGGATTAGCAATTATCCTGGTTTTATCTATACCCTGGTATATATTAGTTTTTTTACAACATGGTCAAACCTATATTGACTCCTTTTTTGGATACCATAACTTTGAAAGGTTTACAGATGTTGTTAATGGTCACTCTGCTCCTTGGTATTTTTATTTTCTGGTAGTCTTGTTAGGTTTCGCTCCTTATTCAGTTTACTTACCAGTGGCGATCGCGAAACAGAAATTTTGGCAGCGTCAGTATTGGCTTAACAAAGAACGTTCTCAGCAATTAGGGTTATTTACCTGTATCTGGTTTCTTGTGGTTTTTGGTTTTTTTACCATTGCTGTCACCAAACTTCCCAGTTATGTATTGCCTCTAATGCCTGCTGCTGCCATACTTGTAGCTTTATTGTGGGGGGATTTTCTCTCAGAATCCACTTCCCCTAGTCTCTTCTTTCGAGTTAGTGCATGGGTAAACGTATCCTTAGTAACTGCGATCGCAATTCTCCTATTTTACGTGACCCAAATTATCGGTAAAGATCCCGCAGCTCCGGATTTCCGCTTAGTTCTGGAACAGTCTGGGTTAACAGTGGTGGGTGGTGTAATTTGGTTAGTTTGTTCATTGTTATTAGCAGTAACGATTTTACGCCGATTTTGGCTACCACTTATTAGCGTAAATTTACTCACATTTACTGCCTTTTTATTATTCGTCCTCACCCCAGCATTATTTTTGATGGATAGTCAACGTCAGTTACCTTTGCGGCAAATTTCTCAAACAATAGTGCAAACACAAAAACCGGATGAGGAAATTGTCATGGTGGGCTTTAAAAAACCAACAGTGGTATTTTATACTCAACGTCCCGTGATTTATTTTAAAAGCAACCAAGCAGGTGGAGAATATATCCAAAAGCAAAAATTACAAGTTGCAAAATCCCCATCTTTATTACTGATTGCTCAACCTAAAAAGTTTCCCAAAATGGGTTTACAGCCCAGTGATTATCAAATTTTAGAAAAACAAGGTGCTTATCAGTTAGTGCGGTTGCCGTTGGATTGACCGAAGAATAAAAGGATACAAGCCATTGGGTTAAGGCAGGGGAGCAGGGAGCAGGGAGCAGAGAGGGAGCGAAAAAAGGTGTGGGGAGTTATTTTTTGGATACCTATAGCATGTTGAAAAAAGAATGGGACAGATGGGTAGGGGCACGGCATCTACAATCTTTCAGTATATAAAAGTATCTTACTGGTGCCGTGCCCTTACGAAGAATTTATATGTTGCAAACATTATTTGAATTGGTATTAAGTAAGTCGGCACAATAAGGCCAAACTATGTGAAGAAAAGTCAATAAGGCTAAAACCCTTTGTCCCCGACTTCTTTCAATCAACTCTGAGGATTATAATACTGGGTATTCATACCTGGTGCAATATAACCATTGGGAATCCTCGGAACTGTCGATGATGGATAAACAGGAACACCAGGAACTATCTTTGGTGACGGATAAACATTAGGCACAGGATTGAGTTGATTAAATTGTTGGTAAGCCGCACGGGAAATTGATTGAATTAGGGCTGCGGCGCTGGGATCGTTACGAGGACGCTGTACCATTACTGCTGCTAAATAGCGTTTACCTGTAGGTAAATCCACTAATCCTGCATCTGCCAACATAGAGCCAATGTTTCCAGTTTTGTGGGCAATGATAGCTCCTTTCCCTAAACCAACTGGCAGTAGATGATTTCTAGTATTACGCCGCATAATATCAAGTATACGATCGCGCGATCGCATACTCACCAAATTACCTTTACTCACCATTGCCATCAAAGTAGCTAATTCTTTGGGACTGGTAGTATTCGTACCTTCCACATCAGGTAATGGGTTGCGAATGGCTGTAGTTCTTAAACCCCAACTGCGAAAACGCTGATTCAGTATTTCCATACCACCCATGCGTTCAATTAACATATTAGTTGCCGTATTATCACTGATAGTCATCATTTTGGTGGCAACTTCCAAGGCAGTAAACTGAGTTCCTGGCTGTTTAGATTTCATATTACCAGAACCCCCTGCAATCATCCCCTGTTCCATGATTAGCATTTCATCCAGACGAATTTTACCGGCATCAACATCCTGGAAAAAGGCAACTAAAATAGGGGTTTTAATCGTGCTAGCAGCAGGGAAAGAAGCCGCAGCATTAATATCCACATAAGTACCATTATCTAAATCAACTAAAAATATCCCTGGGGTGAGATTAGTATTTTTAGTGACCAAATTTGTGACTGTAGACTTTAAAGTAGGTAGTTCTTGGGAGAGGAACAAACCACCAGCACCGTGAAGAGGGTTAGTAGTAGGTTGTGATGGTATTTGCTCTACTTGATTATTATTGGATGACACCCCTGTTGTAGTGATGCGATGAGCGGGGTCTAATACAGATAATACAGTGCCCATAATTGCACCAATACCCACTCCCACGATTAATAATCGCAAGGCATACAGAATGGTTCTTGCCATCGGCTTTAAGCGGGTTTTACGAGATGCTCGGACTTTCCTAGGTAATTTTTGCTTTTTAACCCTGACAGTTGTCAGCTTACCAGTTCCAGGTTTTAAAGGAGGAATTCTTCTTATTGCTGTAGGTGTAGATGATTTTGTTACTGGTACTAAAGCTTTCCCCTTTTTTCTGGCATTACTATTACCACCAGAGAGAGGGCGAACTTTTTTCGGCTTCAATGTTTTGCCAACCGCCTCCTGGTGTGTGTTTCTATTTCTGGACTGATTTGCTCCATGACTGCCGATGTGTTCCACAGAACGGCGAATTAGACGACGGTTAGGGGATTTACGCCGAGAGGAAGCTGTTAATTTGTAACTAGAATCTGACACCTTTGCTCCTTGTCACCCGCTCAACTGCTATGTCTACGGAATCCTGAACCAATAAGTACTTTTTTAAGGCACCTAGTACTGAAAATGTATCGGTAGATTTCATTGGTGTCAATAGTTGTAAATTTTATAGTCAAATATAACATCGACCATAAAACTTATTTGTGAGGAGTAATCCTCACTGGGGGAACTACAAACCCCTGTATCCCCTCAACAAAATCATTAGGGACTACTTTTCTGATGATATTTCCACTTCCATTGCAATCAGCATTAATTAATATTCCCTCTAGACAAAGGAATAATCCGCGTTTGACTCTTCTACCTTTATAATTTGATTGCTTAGATAAAGGCTCTGAGTCAATCCTTCATTCCTTCACTCCTTTTCCTTATGAGAGAGTGCCCATTCCATCTGACGCAGTACCCCTAGTAGCATTGATGCTTCTCGATTTTGCAGCTGAGTACGATGATAGATTTGTCGAAATTTTGCCATGCGACTGGGGGCTGTATGGGGGTATAAATAACCAATTTTTAGTAGTAGGGACTCTAACTGTTGATAATAGGTTTCGACAACTTCTAAAGGAGCTAAGTCTGTTTTGGCAGATGCCTGGAAACTATTACTTTCTCCAGAAAATGATTCTAGACTTTCTCTGAGCTGATAACAACAGATACCCACAGCTGCTGCTAAATTCAAAGATGAATATTCTGGATTACTGGGAATACGAATAAATCGCTGGGCATAATTTAATTCTTCATTGGTTAAACCGCTATCTTCCCTACCAAAAATTACTGCTGCTGGTTGTGCTTCTATCTCTAGTAGCCAAGGAAGTGCTACCCGAGGATGTTCTAGGGGAATATCCCAATCTCGGGGGCGAGCGGTGGTGGCGATCGCTCGTTTACATCCCTGTAACGCATCTGGTAAGCTTGGCGCTACCACTGCTGATTCCAGCACATCTTGGGCATGAACAGCCATATGTTTCGCTTCTACATCTGAGCGATCGCATTGAGGATTAACCAATACTAGATGATGTAAACCAAAATTTTTCATCACCCTAGCAATAGATCCCACATTCCGCGAACCTGCTGGCTCAACCAAGATAATCCTAATTCCCTCTAATAACATTGCCCACCCTTATGTAGACATCCAGAAAAATCCTTGATACTATCATTAAACTTATTTTTCAGCTTTTATGTAATTTTACATGTTTTTACATAAATTCATTTTGTCAAGTCGACCTACTTAATAGCTCATTCACCCAGCAATTCCGTAAAGTATATAAGGCAATTTTTTAGTTACTTAACTTTATTTTTTTGTTGTAAAGGAATAGCAACAACAAACTCTGCCCCTTTTCCGGGTTCAGATATGCATTGCAATTGACCACCATGTTTTTCCACAACAATTTTGTAACTGATTGATAAACCCATACCAGTACCTTTGCCTACTGGCTTAGTGGTATAAAACGGGTCAAATAGACGTTGTTGTATTTCTGGGGTCATTCCTAAACCGTTATCAGATATGCGAATCCAGACTAGCTGGTCTTTTACTTCAGTCATAATCCTGATTTGCGGTATAAAGTCTTGTAACTTGTCTGCCATTAATAATGAAAGATTACTCGACTGCTCCCTATTTTCCATAAACTCTTCTAGGGAATCAATGGCATTTGCTAGTAGATTCATAAATACCTGATTCAGTTGTCCTGCATAACATTGCACCAACGGTAGATCCCCATATTCTCGAATCACTTGAATCTCCATCCGTTCGGGTTGAACTTTGAGGCGATTTTGCAATAGTAATAAAGTACTATCAATTCCTTCATGGATTTTAACAGCCTTCATCTCAGCTTGATCAAGGCGGGAGAAATTGCGTAAAGAGAGGACAATTTCGCGAATACGGTCCGTACCTATTTTCATAGAAGTAAGCAATTTGGGCAAATCATCGCCAATAAATTCCAGATCTACCGCTTCAATTTCTGCTTCAATGTCTGGTACTGGGTCAGGATAATATTGTTGATATATTTGTACTAAACCCAGTAAATCTTGAGTTACTTGACTGGCATGGTTAATATTTCCATGAATAAAATTGATGGGATTATTGATCTCATGGGCAATACCAGCCACAAGTTGCCCCAAACTACACATTTTTTCACTTTGAATCAACTGAGTTTGAGCGGCTTGCAGTTCTTTGAGAGTTTCTTCTAAGATTTTTGCTTTTTCTTGGGCTAGTTTAGCCGCAATCTGGCTTTGTTTGTAAATTTCTGCTTGATGTATGGCAATAGCTACTTGGTCTGCTGCTGCTAGCAGTAATGAAACTTCACTATCTTGCCAATGTCTAGAGCTAGTAGAGTGAATACAACCAAAGGCTCCAATCTCCCCAGATTGAGTATGTATGGGTAGGGATAAGAAAGCTTTGAATTCCAGGGAAAGGAATAATTCTCGCTCTAATTGATCCGACATGGTTTGAACATCGTCAATGCGGATCATATCTCGATTTAATATCTTTTGGGAGATTGATTCAATTTGCTGATTACTGCTGACGAATCCTAGTAAACTGTTTAACTCAGGATTTTTGGCTTCATTGACAATTTCCCAGTGGGATATAGCACCATTTTGCCGATACCAAACGAAATAGCAGCGATCTATTTTCAATAAATGGCGAATTTCTTGGACAGCAGTTTCTAAAATCTCATTGATATCTAAAGAAGCGCGAATTTGACCAGCTAAACAATTGAGTAAAGCTTCTTTAGAAGCCGCTTCTCTAAATTGTGTTTCCGATTTGCGTAAAGCTTCTTCTGTATGTTGACGTTGTAGTTCTGCTGTCGCTTTTGCCGTCAAAATATTGAGGATAGCTTTAGTCCGTTCCGCCGAACTTTTGATTAAACGACGATACTGAGCATCAACTTGATTTAAGCTTTCTTCTATGTTTCTTTTTTCTGTCAGATCCCGAGCAATCACAGCCAAATTAATTGGTTCATTAGTTGCGGAGTTAGGGATCACAAACAAATGATATGCTACGGGAATCTCGTTACCTGTGGCAAAATCTTGCAAATATAATTCACCTTGCCAATGACCATTAGCGATCGCAACTGGTAAAATTTCTTTATGGAATAGTTCTACATTTTCTGGAGAGAGTAAATCAGATAATTTCTTGGTTTCTATTTGCTCCTCATTTGCTAAACCTAATAGCTTGCGTCCTACAGGGTTTAGCAACAATAAATCTCCTTGTAAGGAAGCCAAGGCAATAAAGTCAGCGATATTTTCAATTACTGAGGCAATAGTTTGATTTTGCTCATTTTTGATAGGTATTTTACTTTGTACTTCCTGGAGAAATAATCCCGTTCGCTTTTGGAGCGGTTCCACTGGAGAGCATTGAGTCTCTTCCTGGTAATTGCAGATTTTTTCCTCACATTCTTGACCAAATTTCATTAATGGTTGTTGTATTCTATCTGCTTGCCAAGATTCTAACCATACTGGTCGAGATAAACGAGTATCTGTTTTATTCTTATCATTGGCAAATAGCATTTGCCAATGCTGTTCTGATAAATTTTTGCCTTTTATTAGTTGTTGATGTGGTGATTTTTTCCTTACTTCCTGAAGAGAAGCAATTTCTGTTTTTAATTGTTTATTCTCACTTGTAATTTCGGTAATATCAACACAGTAGCCTATATAACCTGCAAAGTTTCCATCCTGATTACATCTAGGTGCAGCAGTATCTAATATCCAGTGATACTCTCCATCAGTACTCAGCAATCTATATTGCCGTTGAAATTTTTCTTGGCTATACCTAGCAGAAATATATGCTTTTTGGCAGTAATCTCTGTCTTCTGGATGTACTCCCAATAGCCAACCATTGCCTTGTGCTTGTGCTATATCTTGACCAGTAAATTGTAACCAAAGTTGATTGAAGTAATGACAAAAATGGTCGCATCCAGCCATCCATATCATTATAGGGGCTGTATCTATTATCATAATCAGTGTTTGATATTATAATTTTTATACTTATGTATTTAGAATGATTATTAATGACTATTATTTGTATTTAAATCAACTACATAATACTATTCATATCTACCAATAGTCTCACCAATGGTAATGAATAGGATATGCCAATATATAATTATGGCAAAACTATAGATAATTTTTGAAAATTAAATTTTCTAGCTCTGAGAACCTACTCTACATATAGACAATAGAATCTATATATTTTTATCAAAACAATTATCTTAAATATTAATTAATATAAAACAATAATTGCTAGTGTTATTGTTAATTACTTCTGTGATAATTTGTTTTTTACAGAGGAGACAAGAGTAAAATTACTGAACGATATTAACCAATGAGCAAACAATCTTGATAACCATAAACTTCCCATTGATCATATTTCAAATAGATAAATAAAAAACTCTACATTTAATAGGACTGATGTGGCAAAAACGTAATTACAGTCATTTTTATCCAAAGAAGTAATCCTTGACACATGAGTAATCATAAAGAGTACTTAAGTCCTATTTAACAGTAAAATTACTGAAAAGATAACTTTGTTTGCATGAGTAATGATTAAAGAATCCATAACTAGCCCTAGTACTGAACTTGTGCCTCTAGCATGGCAACAAGAATTATTGCAAAAATTGTTGCTAGAGGAATCACTCTCCAGTGATGAAGCTGGGAGGTTGATGCAAGGATGGCTCAAGGATGCCATTTCCCCAGAACTATCAGGGGCAATCTTAATTGCATTACAACTCAAAGGAGTTTCATCGTCGGAATTAGCCGGGATGGCAAATGTACTGCAATCCCAATCTCTAGCTCATCCCCTAGTGTTACCAAGCCCTGTGATTGATACTTGTGGCACGGGAGGAGATGGGGCATCCACTTTTAATATTTCCACTGCTGTGGCATTTGTAGCAGCTGCCTATGGCATCCCCGTTGCTAAACATGGCAATCGTTCGGCATCTAGTCGCGTGGGTAGCGCCGATGTTTTAGAAGCTTTAGGAATTAATTTAGGAGCAAGTAGCGAAAAGGTGCAAGCTGCTCTCTCCGAAGTAGGGATCACTTTTTTATTCGCTCCAGGATGGCATCCTGCCATGAAGGCTGTAGCCCCATTACGGAAAAATCTCAAGATCAGAACTGTATTTAATTTACTTGGTCCCTTAGTAAATCCCCTTAACCCCACGGGACAGATTATTGGGGTATTCGATCCCCAATTACTTCCAACCATTGCCCAGGCTTTGCAAAACTTAGGCAAACAGAAAGCAATTGTGTTGCATGGAAGAGAAAAGCTGGATGAGGCGGGTTTGGCAGATGTTACGGATTTAGCAGTTTTAGCTGATGGTGAGGTCAAGTTAACTACTATAAATCCTACAGAATTCGGTTTAACTTCTGCTCCCACAACAGCATTACAGGGTGGAGATGTGGAGGAAAATGGAGCAATCCTCAAAGCAGTTCTTCAAGGTGGAGGGACTCAGGCTCAACAGGATGTGGTGGCATTAAACGCATCTTTAGCCCTACAAGTGGGAGAAGCAGTACCCTTGATGTCACACCTCCAAGGGATTAAATTGGCTAAGGAGATTCTACGTAGTGGCTCGGCTTGGGAAAAACTGGAACAGCTAGTCCATTTTCTCCAGAATTAATGATTGATTCTGTATGGGGACGAAACTCTACAATATTGCGCTTGATGGTGATATCGTAATTACCAAAAAAATCGTGTCCGAGTAGTCCTGTTTCCAATTCCGAGCCGGCGATTGCTACCGCAACTCGATTAACTTTTGCCCCACCAATTTCAATGGAATTAACATAACCAATGGCAAATTCCACACCCTTGGCACTGGCTGTATTTGCCTTTGCCTTTCCCACTGGTATAACTGCTAAAGCCTTGGCCATTTTTTGAGTAATTACAGTCCCACTAGCTCCAGTATCCAAAATCATCTCAAACTGGCGATCGCCATTAAAGGTAACTTGAATAATGGGTGTACCTCCTATGCGGCGTGTGATGGGAGCTGTAAATACCTTCTGGGGCTTTTGCAATATCTCTGGGGCGGGAAATTTTTCATTGGGAGATGGTACAGGAATGGGAATTGAGCTAGCTTGAGTTTGAGGGGAACTTAGTTTTTGTGGCTTGGGTTGGCTGGTTTGGGGAGGAATAACAACCGCAGCTCTTTCGGGCACATTTTTGGCTACAGGTGGGGAACTACGAGTAGGAGGTTTAATTTTTCTGTGGGCATATTTTATCTGGTGCTGATATTGTTTAATTTTGGTTTGGGCACTGTCAAAATATGGACTATCCTTTGTCACCTTTCTCATCAGTGCGATCGCATCTTGATATTGACTAGCAACCAATTTCCAATCATCAATTGACTGTGCTGATTGAGTAATATTCAAAGCTCCAGTTGCTTTATCTAAAGCAAGTTCAAAAGCACTTGGCTGAAAGGAGATATTTTTCTCAGGACTGGGTTTTGTCTTTACAGGTGCTGCGGTTTGCTGAGATTGAACAGAGGATTGTTTTCCACTCCCATCATTGGATATGGGTATGGGTTGCCTATCACTGCTAGTGGCAATCATCTGTTTTTCTTTGATACTACAAGCACAACCCACAACCGAGAGTGTAGTTGAAAGCAAAATTATTGCTGTACGGGATAACAAAGATGGATGCATAATTACCTATGATTTTCCCCGTATGGGAGGCATAAATCTAGCGGTAGAAACGTTTTTTTCAGATGTAGGCTGGTAAATTCTCAATTTTTTATTAATTATGGTACAAACTCAGAAATAATAAAATCATATTCCTTGGAAATATCAACTTGATTGGGGACGAAAAATATAGGAATCTTAAGGATGAAATTATGAAGTATTTTACCCTAGCCAGTGGTAAATAGTCTTCAGATTTTCAACTTTTATTTCCCATTCTCCGGCCTTTAATCTGTACCATTATTAATTCTTATGCCCCTGTCTGATGCAATCCCAGCCCTGCTTGTCCTAGCAGATGGAACCGCTTATCGCGGTTGGTCTTTTGGTGCCACGGTCACCACGATTGGGGAAGTAGTGTTTAACACTGGTATTACTGGATACCAAGAAGTACTAACAGACCCTAGTTACTGTGGTCAAATAGTGATTTTTACTTATCCTGAGTTGGGTAATACAGGTGTGAACCCAGAAGACGAAGAAGCTAAAGGTCCTCAAATTAAGGGAGCGATCGCTCGTAATATTTGTCATCGACCAAGTAATTGGCGTTCGACCCAATCTTTACCCGATTATCTCCAACAATATCAGATCCCAGGAATCTTTGGCATTGATACCCGAGCTCTCACCCGTAAAATTCGCATGTTTGGAGCGATGAACGGTGGTATTTCCACAGAAATATTGGATGAAGCCGAATTGCTGGAACAAGTGCGAGCAGTTCCGAATATGGAAGGGTTAAATCTCGTCCAGGAAGTCACCACCCCCACAATTTATGAATGGTCTGAACCTACTAGCCCAGCTTGGGAATTTAACCCAGATCTCAAGGAAAATGTCCAACAGCCCTTCACTGTAGTAGCTATTGACTTTGGAGTCAAACGAAATATCCTCCGCCGTTTAGCAGCCTATGGCTGTCGTGTAATAGTTGTTCCTGCCAGCACCACTGTTGAGGAAATTCTCAAATACAATCCAGACGGTATTTTCCTATCCAACGGACCAGGAGATCCAGCCGCAGTGACTGAAGGTCTTGATGCAGTTAAAACCCTGTTATCAGCAGACAAGCCCATATTTGGTATTTGTATGGGACATCAGATGTTGGGTCGTGCTTTGGGAGCAGACACCTTTAAACTTAAATTTGGACACCGGGGATTAAATCAACCAGCAGGTTTACAACAACAGCAGGTAGAGATTACAAGTCAAAACCATAGCTTTGCCATTAACCCCAATTCTTTACCCAATACGGTAGAAATTAGCCATCTAAACCTCAATGATCGCACCGTGGCTGGATTCCGTCATAAATCTTTACCTATTTTTTCCGTCCAGTATCACCCCGAAGCCAGCCCTGGTCCCCACGATGCAGATTATTTATTTGCCAAGTTTGTAGAATCAATGGAATCCCATCGCCAAACAGCCACTACCAGTTCGCAGTCAACATGAAAATAGTCAGAATGTGTTAAACAGGGAAATGGGATCAGGCATTAGTAACACAGAAGAGATTTCTCTCCTTAGTTCCTTACCTATTTCCAAAAATTGACCCCCAAAGGTCAATATGTTAATTCCATAATTTTGTCACAGCCTTTTCACAAAAGGTTGTAGACAATTTGGAGAAAAACCATCTATACTAGAACGTCCATCTTAACCATGAGGAGGGAATTATTCCTGAGCCACTAACTCTAACCGTGAGCCTGAGAGGTACTCGTGATGTCCGGGATAACTACCAGATATTCCGCCTCACAGGTTTATTAGATGCCTTCTCAGAGCAAGCATTTAGTAAGGTTCTGGGCAGCAAGATTGACGAAGGTCCAAAGAATATGATTCTGGATCTTTCAAAAATTGACTTTGTTGACAGTTCTGGTTTAGGAGCTTTAGTACAGCTAGCCAAGAAAGCTCAAACTGCTGGCGGAACCTTGCAAATTATTACCAATCCTCGTGTTACTCAAACGGTCAAGCTTGTTCGCTTAGAGAAGTTTCTTGCCCTACAACCATCAGTTGATGTGGCTGTGGAAAATATCAAGTCATCTTGATAGCTTGACCAGTAAAATTCAAATAGCTATCCGATCTTCACAATCTGGATAGCTTAACTTTAATTTAGATAAGAAATGAGGAATTAGGAATAGAGAGTTGGGAATAGATATTTATGAAACTCCTAACAGTTAGAATTTCTGGATTGGGAAAACCCTAAGTGGAAAATTCATCCACCTAGCTGTATCGCAATGTGTCTAGTATGATGTTATGAAATGAATGAGTATATTTAAGAGTTTAAAGTAAAAACTAAAAATATTTAAACTTAGGCAGTCGTTTTTATAACATAATAAAAATTAGTCTATCTCACTGCCCATTTATAGTTAACAAGGAATGATGGATTTGTGAAATCAAAGGGGGAAAAGCAATTAAAGCCAGCAGATGAACAATCCACATTTGATTCATCCCATTGCCAAATACCCAGCGCCATCACCCAGAAATTGACTCAATCCATTTCCCTGGCTCAAATACAACAAATTTCTCCCTCAGCCTTAGCTTATTTAGGAGATGCAGTTTATGAGCTGTATGTGAGAATGTTTTACTTACTGCCACCTCAAAGAGCAGAAAATTACCATCGCTTAGTAGTGGCACAGGTAAGAGCGGAAACCCAAGCTGAAATCATGCAATCACTTACTCCTCATCTGAATGCGAATGAATTAGAAATTGTCCGCAGGGGTCGCAATGCAGCCAATGGTCGCCCTAAAAGAGTTAAAGTAGGTATCTACCAACAAGCAACTAGCCTGGAAACTTTAATTGGTTATTTGTACCTAACTGACTATCAACGTTTAACCGAACTATTACAAAAGCTTAAGCTAAAAGCATCGTGAAAAATCCATAAAAATATACATCTAGAACTATTATGTGGAGTTCATTTGCTTAACTTAGCTATTTTTTGGATGACCAATTATTAAATTTATCCACAAACTTTCATGGCAAATAAAACTAAAAAAATTATCACTCCCAATCGTACTAAGTCCTCTAATAAACCGTTAAAGCTCAAAGGAAAGCGGATAGTTAGTAGTAAGATTCGCCAGTCTAAATCTTTGTCCCATGATCATGAGCATCAAGTAGCTCGTGGTGTGAAACAGCACCGCCATTTTGGACATACATCTCCATCACAACCAGACACCTCCAATAGTGATCTGATTTATGGTCGCCACCCAGTACTGACTGCTTTAGAAAATCAAAGAGCTCTCAATCGCATCTGGATTACATCTAAACTCAGATATGATCCCCGTTTCCACTCCCTAGTGATCAAAGCTAAGGAAAATGGTACTGTCATTGATGAAGTAGAATCCAGGCGTTTAGATCAAATTACTGGACATGCAAACCACCAAGGAATAGCTGCACAAATTGCTCCCTATAGCTATATTGATTTACATGAATTAATTGAAAAATCACAATCTGTCCCAGAACCGGTAATTATAGTGGCGGAAGGAATTACCGATCCCCACAATTTGGGAGCAATTATTCGCACAGCAGAAGCAATTGGCGCTCAAGGGTTGGTAATTCCCCAAAGAAGAGCATCTGGGGTTACATCCACAGTCATTAAAGTCGCTGCTGGTGCTTTGGAAAACTTTCCCGTTGCTCGGGTGGTAAACTTGCAAAGGGCTTTAGAAGAATTGAAGGCCAAAGGTTTCTGGATCTATGGTACTGCGGCAACTGCCAGCGAACCAATTCATACCGTCAATTTTAGTGGCCCTGTGGTTTTAGTAGTCGGTTCTGAAGGAGAAGGTTTGAGTATCTTAACACAACGCTCCTGTGATGTATTGGTTTCTATCCCCTTGCTAGGAAAAACTCCCAGCCTCAATGCTTCTGTTGCCACAGGTATGGCATTATATGAAATGTATAGACAACGTTGGGTAAATACCCTCCATTTAGATAAATTACAAACAAACCCCTGGAAAAAACCTGGTTGACAGAGTATAAAGAAATGTAAAGGAAAAAGTATTAGCAAACCTGTTAATAGACCATTTTCAAGTTAGTAAATCGCCAAAACAATGAGTATGCTTTGGAATAACCTTAAGGAATCATTGACCAGTACTTTTCAAAACTTCGGCTTGGCTTGGTGGGTAGAAGTTGCTACCCAAAATCCTCGCTGCACTTACTACTTTGGTCCTTTTCTCAATAATGATGAGGCTGAAACTGCTAGCAAAGGTTATGTGGAAGATTTAGAAATGGAAGGTGCCCAAGGAATTACGGTAAACGTTAAAAAATGTAAACCAGAACATTTGACAATTTCCGAAGACTTGGGGGAATTGATTGACCATAAAGTAAAGCCTGTCTTTAGCGGTCAAATTTCTTAAGCAAATTGCAGTTTTGAGCTTTTACAGGGGGTTACTTGTACCGGACTGAGCGAATGGCAGAAAATTTTCAAGCTGATTCGTAATCTGGTAAGGTAGGCTGGATAATCCGATGGGATTGACTGTAGGAGCTGCTGATAATTTGTATTCAAAGGCTACCATCGTTATACCATCTTGGGCTTTGGATTTTGGATTGTGAAATATTGACTGGGTAAGCTTTTGGACAATCAATGTGTTGTCATTATTGTTCAAATTGGTATTAGTTTGAATGGTATTAAATGGAACCAGAATTCATCTCACACCTTACTCATCAGGGGGTGTGATATGAATCCTGGGGTAGTAAATACATTCACGCGCGAGGTTATAAATCAAACATAACCTGGTTGTTTCTTATTAGAAGTTATTCAGCCAATTAACAATTTGCGAATTTACCAGATGAGGGACTTCATCATGGGGACAATGACCTGCATTAGCAATGGGAACTACTTGGATATTTTTCCCATCTTCTTGGGCTTGTTCGTATATTTTGGCACCAGCTATAGGTGTCCACGGGTCATTAGCGCCCCAAAGAACTAGCAATGGATGTTGTACATTTGGCAATAATTCATCAGGAGAAGGGCCCGCTGGAGCAGTGAGAATGGAAGCGAAAACTTGCTGTGCTCCTGGATCACAAGCTGGTGTATAAAGTAAATCTACCAACTCATTTGTCACAGCATTGCGATCGCAGTAAACTTGATAAAGAGTGCGGCGAATTTGGGACTTACGACGAATATTGTTGAAAAGGAATTTACCTGTTATGGGATGACTCACCAGCTTATTAAAGGCTGTCATTACTAGACGCAGTGGTAATTTTAATTCGTGGGGACGATGACTTAAACCACCTGCGGAGTTGATTAAGACCCCACCTGTAGAAATTTCTGGATGTTCTGCTAATACCATCAAGCTTAATAATGCACCGATGGAGTTACCAATAAATATGGCAGGTTCTTGGATATGTACTTGCCAAAAATCCCTCAGTAATTCTACCCATACTTCCATTGTGTAATCAATGGGTGCTTTTTCAGAAGCGCCAAAACCCAACAAATCAAGGGCAAAAACTTGATAACCGGCATTGGCTAGTACGGGAATATTTTTCCGCCAGTGTCCAATAGATGCACCAAAGCCATGAATCAGGACTAAGGGTTTTCCTGTTCCCATGACGGTGTACTGGATATTGTAACCCTGCCAATTCCAAAAGAGTTTTTCAAAGTTGTCTGTTGTTAGCTGTTGGGAAGTTACAGTCATTTCAGTTATCAGTTATCAGTTATCGGTTACCCCATCGATAAATCGAGGGGCTTGAAGCTCAGCAAAAATTTTTGACTCTCCACGGATAAATCCAACAGAGCAGCGTGCAGAAAAGGGGTTTCCCCTATGAGCGACTCCGGGGGCTTGTATCCAGCCTATTTTTTGGTCATTGAGTCAATTTTAATAAGGGGTTTTTTAATATGTTAATGGTTTCTTCCTACTGAAGATACTAGGAGCCATAACAATTTTTGATTTTGGATTGAACCCATGTCTAAATTCAATGAATTGTATCCTTTTATTCTTCTGTCATATTTATCTGTACAGAAAGAGTAACTAAAAAGCAAGGGTTACTGACAACTAACCTTTAAAATTTTTACAGATAAACTTTCCAGGACTATTTTCCGTAAATGATACTATTTTGCCATCCTTTTGGATCTTAAAATTGCTGCGACAGTTGTAAATTTCTAGTGGCTTTTTCTTGCCATCAATACTGATAATAGCTCGATAATTCCAGTATCTTTTAGGACTACGTTTGAGACTAATGATACAAACTTGATGACCGTCAAAATTTTGACATCTGGCAGCCTGAGCAGGTAGTGCGGAGAAAAAGAATTGAAATAAGAGCAGTATTAGGGCAATAATTTTCATAATTGTGATGTGATAGTTCTTTTAATCACCCTATGATAAAAATCAATCGATTACAATTCCTTAACCTCAGTCTTTGTTTATAAATTTCCCGACTTAAGCAAGGAGGACATAGAAGCTATGTTTGGATTGAATGAACTCAAACAAACACGGGTTTATCAAGAAGCAAAAGCAGAATGTTTGGAGGAAAGTCTTCAAGAAGCTCTTCAGCAAGGTTTAGAGCAAGGTAAACTAGCAGCAGTACCTCTATTGTTAAAGGTAGGAATGAAACCTGAAGAAATTGCGGAGCAATTAGGTATCGATTTAGCAGCAGTTGAAAAGGTTGCCCAAGCACAAGAGTAAAATTATGCTCCTTGGAACTGCTGGGTGATCGCATTTTATCAAAAACATATTCTTAATCAAAAATTGTTGGTTTGTTGCTTATGACTAACCTGACTTTTGCTTCAGCCCATCAACTAGCACAAATGATTAGAAAAAGGGAAGTTTCATCTGTGGAAGTTCTCGATGCTTACCTGGCTCAAATCGCCAAACACAATTCCCATCTGAATGCAATTTGTACCCTGGACGAAGATAATGCCCGTACAACAGCCAAGCTTGCAGATGAAGCTTTAGTTCAGGGGGAAAATTGGGGGGTTTTACATGGAGTTCCCATAACAATTAAAGATATTTTTGAAACAAAGAATCTACGTACTACTGCGGGTTATATTCCTCTGAAAGATTATTTTCCTCCACAGGATGCCACTGCTGTTGCCAGACTGCGAGCTGCGGGAGCCGTGATTATCGGAAAAAGTAATATGGCAGAGCTTGCAGGTAATTACCAAAGTACAAATTCCCTCTTTCCCAGAGTGAATAATCCTTGGAATCTGGAATATACCCCTGGAGGTAGTTCCGGAGGTAGCGCTGCTGCGGTTGCTGCCGGATTTTCAGCCTTGGATTTGGGTAACGATTTTGCCGGTTCGGTGCGTCAGCCGGCTCATTTCTGTGGAGTGTATGGTTTAAAACCAACAGACCGACGTATTTCTACAGCAGGAACGATTCCAGAAGTACCAGGAATGCCAATATGTTTGCGACAGATGATGACTGTGGGGTGTTTTGCCCGTTCTCTTGAAGATATTCGAATGTGTTTCTCCTTAATTGCAGGTGCTGACCCTCGTCGTCCAGATGTGCCACCGATTCCCCTAGATATATCTTCTGGCAAATCTTGGCAAAATCTCAAAATTGCTTGGATTGATGAGTGGTTAGAGGTTCCGGTGAGTCGTGAGACTAAAACTGCAATGGCTACAGTTGCCCATAAATTGGCTCAAACAGGGGCACAAATCGAACGTTGGCTACCTGAAAATTTTGATATATCCCATATAAG
>NZ_FYBH01000307.1 GCF_900185595.1 Calothrix rhizosoleniae SC01 | reverse complement strand
TAAACCAAAACCATCTACCCCTGTAAGAAAAGCGATTAGGGGTAGATGTGAATGTCCATATGATCGCGATCGCAGAAATCGTAAATGTGGTAAGCGATCGGCATATTCCAAGCCAGGAGGCTCACAACCCATCTGCTATGCTCAAGATAGTCTCAAAAATAGCAACATATAAAACTCTCTTTCCCAACTGATAAAAACAGAAACTTTATACTAGAGAAAGGAAGAGTTATTTTCACCAAGAGGGGAAAGCAATGGCTCCTAATCCCGCCATTATGCAAGCAGTAGAGAAATTGGGTTATCGCGTCACCATTGGTGATGTCGCAACTCAAGCAGGATTAAATGTTGGGCTAGCAAGTCAAGGATTATTGGCTCTAGCATCAGATGCTGGCGGACATATGCAAGTTGCCGAATCCGGCGATATTGTTTATCAATTTCCACGTAATTTCCGTGATATCCTGCGGAATAAATACTTACGATTACAATTAGAAGAGTGGTGGAAAAAGATTTGGAAAGTTCTTTTTTACCTGATTCGGATTTCTTTTGGTATTTTCTTAATTGTTTCCATAGTTTTAATTTATGTCGCGATTATTATCATTATTACTTCCTCCAGATCCGATAATGATAATGACAATCGCGGTGGTTTTAGTGGTGGCTTTTTTTACTTCCCAGATTTATTTTGGTTCTTGAGTCCTAATTACGATAGTAATCAACGAGGACGCACCAGGGAAAAAAGTGAGATGAATTTCTTTGAGGCGGTATTTTCCTTCTTGTTCGGGGATGGTGATCCTAATGCTAATTTAGAAGAACGTCGCTGGCAAGAAATCGCTACAGTTATTCGCAATCACAGTGGTGCAGTAGTTGCAGAACAAATATCACCTTACTTAGATGATATTGGTCAAGGATATGCCCAAGAATACGAAGATTATATGCTACCAGTGCTCACCCGTTTTAATGGGCAACCCCAGGTTAGTCCAGAAGGAGAAATTGTCTATTATTTCCCAGAATTACAGGTGAGCGCATTCCAAAAACGCCGGCAGTCAATATCAAATTATCTTAAGGAATTTTCTTGGCGTTTTAGTAAAGCAGGTTCCGGACAACTTCTTCTCAGTGCTGGTTTAGGAGTGGTAAATTTTGTTGGGGCTTTGATTCTCGGTAGTCTATTGCAAGATGGAACAGTTGCTGCGGAAATTGGTGGATTGGTTGGCTTTGTCCAAGGAATTTACTGGTTGTTATTGGCTTACGGTACGGGTTTCTTGGGAATACCTTTAATTCGTTACTTCTGGATTCAGTGGCGTAATGGGAAGATAAGCGATCGCAACCAACAGCGACAAGCAAGATCCAATTTGTTAGCCAGTGCAGATCCGAAGTTACAGCAAAAAATTACCTATTCGAGTCAATTTGCAGCAGAAAAGGTCATTGGTAAGGATGATTCTGTATATTCCACTGAAACTGACTTGTTAGATCAAGAAGTAGAAAACTCCGCACAAATTGAAGCAGAATGGCGCAGGAGACTGGAGAAAGGAGTGGGGGAGTGATGGAGTGATAGAGGGAAGGAGTGATAGAGGGAAGGAGTGGGGGAGTGATGGAGTGATAGAGGGAAGGAGTGATAGAGGGAAGAGTAGGGGCACGGCATCTAGCAACTCCCGGTATATAAAATAACCTTACCCACGCCGTGCCCTTGAATTACGCCGCTTAACGGGTGACAACAAGGATAAAAGGAGTGATGGAGTGAAGGAGTGATAGAGGGAAGGAGTAGGGGCACGGCATCTACCAACTCCCGATATATAAAATAATCTTACCCACGCCGTGCCCTTGAATTACGCCGCTATTTTTTCACCTGAATAGGTGTGAGGGATACGCCTCGGAAATAATGACCGAGAATTTGTAGGTGATTGATTCCCCGTTTGGCTAAATTATAAGCACCCCATTGGCTCATACCCACACCATGACCGAAGCCTAACCCTTTAAGGACGAAACCACCATTACCTTGACTGACTGTGAAGCGGGTACTTTTGAGTTTAAGTGCAGTACGTACTTTTTCTCCTTTAAGTACCTTCTCGCCCTTATCCCCAACAATTTTCAAGGCTGTGACACTGTTGTATGGGGATAATTTCTCCACCTTCATCTGCTTTACGGTTCCCACTTCTGGAAATTTGCTACCGATATCTTGGGGTGAAAAAGTTCTGACCCAATTACATTGTCTGACATTTCGGTCAAAGTCTCTGACAGCGCGCAAATAAGGTAACTTTTTTCCACCCCATACATCTTCGACATTTTCCGTATGTCCTCCAGAACAAGCATGAAAAACGGAAAGAATAACCTTGTTTTTGTAAGTTAATACTTGTCCAGCAGTAGCATTTACAGCAGCCAGGGTATTATTATGTTCGCTAATCACACCCTTATAAATTTGCCAGCGATCGGGAGTATTACCTATATCATAAAGAGGATTGTTACGTCGTTTTTCCCGTTCATGTAGGGCATAAGTCCGGGCAGCGATCGCTTGGGCTTTAAGAGCTTCTCCGGGCCAATTGTGGTTCATTTCCCCACCAATGACACTATAAAGATATTCTTCCAAATCTACCCAGTTAACAGCCGTTAAGCCCTCTTCTGTGGGTACAACCAGAGTTCTACCCCGATACCAGCGATCGCCAATATACACAAACCCTTTGTTTGTTGTCGGCTCAATCCAAAATAAATTAGAACGCCATTTATTTAAAGCAACTCCCCCAGGGACAGCTTGGGCAAAATATTCCGTTCTAGCTGGTAGTTTTCCTAAGGTTTTGCCTGTAGCATCTTTGACAATCGCAGTTGTAGAGCTGCCAAGTGTTACTTGTTTTACTTCTCTTTTGATTGCTACGCGCATAATTACAGATGCTTGAGCTGGAGCAATTAAAGCAATCCATAACAAAATGCCAAGCCACCAGTAACGTCCTTTAAACTGGGAAAAAAAAGAGGTTAAGAACATTTGGAACTTCATACTACTGATAATCTAGTTACAATTGATATATTATTTGACGCTCTTTTCGGCGGTAGTTTCCCTGAGATAATATTTATTCCTCAGATTAACATGGGATTGACAGTTAAAAGTTGATAGTTGATAGTTGTTAGTTGTTAGTTGGTAGTTGGTAGTTGATAAGTAATTTTTTCACTCCTTCACTCCATCCCTCCATCACTCTATCCCTCCATCACTCTATCCCTCCATCACTCCATCACTCCCTCAACCAACATGGGGTTGATTGGCGATGATTCCAATTAAATTTAAGTCATTGAGAATTTCTGTAGCTTGTGCTAGTTCAGTTCTTGTAAGTTTACCCATACATCCAACTATAGCAATGCGATCGCATAGAGAAGCAATAATTCTTGCATCTACTGTACCCAACATTGAGGGAGAATCTATTAATACCAAGTCGTAATGATGCTCAAAAAACTCAATCAAATCTTTCATTCTTTGAGAACTGAGCAACTTCACCGGATCTTCTGCGACTGTTCCAGCAGTTAAAATATCAATGGCTGGATGAACAGGTTGAATATAATCTTTAAAGGAAGCGTTGTTATCTTCTAACAACAACAAAGAAATTCCTGCATCATTTGTCAATTCTAAAGCCTCATGTAAATGAGGGTTACGGAGATTTATATCAATTACTAGCACTCGTTGATGCATTCGAGCTGCACTGACAGCTAATCCTAAGGCTAAGGTTGATTTTCCTTCCCCGGATTTAGCGGAAGTCACCATTAAAGACTTCAATGGAAGGTCAGAATTTACTAACTGGATATTCTGATAAACTATATCCAGGCTTTCATGATTTGGTAAGGATGCAAAATCTGTGGAGATGGAACTATTATTGTTAGTCTGTCCCCAAAAAGGTAATCGCAAAGTTTTCTTTTTTTGATTCAGTACTGCTACTTTGTTAACAGTACCCAACATGCGTAATTGCTTGAGCTTGCGTAAATCTTGTGCAGAATAAATTACGTCATCAAACAATTCCCAAATCACAGCAACTGCAATTCCTAAAATGGGTGCAATAAATACTCCACCCAGTAAATTTAAAAATTTGCCATTACCAGTTGTAACTACCTGCTGGGGTTCTTCCACTATTTGCCAATCAAAACCTGATTGAGCTGCTTGTAATGCTAAAGATTGTTGGCGTTGTAGAGTTGTTTCCAGGGTTTTACGATGGGTTTCGACCTCTGAGAATAAGCGATCGTACTCTGCGACTAGTTTAGGATATTTATTTAACTCAGTTCTGATTTTTTTGGCGGATGCCGTTAAACTATTTTCATTTGCACGGAGTCCAGAAATTTTAGTTTGTACCTGGGATAATTCCTGCATTAAATTTAGCTCAACTTCTCCCAAACTTTCTTGTTTGAAGAAAATTCTGCTATCGTTTATTGTTTTCGGGGCAGATTTTCCTAATTCTTTTTGTATTTCCTGTCGCAACAGATTTTTTTGACTCTGACTTTTCTGTAATAATTCTTTTACTGAAGGGGCATCATCTGTGTAGCGTTTGCGTTCCTCTGCCAAAGATGCTTCTGTTTTTTGAATTTCTTTTAATAAATTTTGATAACGAGGGGATTTACTTAATCGAAAAGATATCAGGGCATTGGGAGCGGAGTCAGATAGCTTTTGCTGGAGGTAATTTTGGCGAGCTTGTAAATCTTTGATTTCTGCACGATTTGTCTGTAATTTACTTTCAGCACTTGCCAAAGATTCCAAAAGAATTTTACTTTGAAGCTTGGGGTCTAAAAATTTATTTTTTTTGCGAAATATTTCTAATTTAACTTCTGCTTGCTTTAGGTCTTTTTTTATCTTAGGCAATAAGTAATTAACGAGGGTTAAGCCTTGAGCTAGACGCTGCTTTTGCTGATCCAGATTATGGTCTTTATAGACTTGTGCAATCCCCTCTAAAATCCTTTTTACTTTCACAGGATCTTCACCTTGCCAAGAAACTGTAAAAACTTGACTAGCGCCTTTATTATCAGCTTTATCCTTGACTGGAATTGGTGTAATACTCAAAGGGGCATTGAAACTGCGATCGCCTAATTTACCTTTTATATCTTCGACTGTAATACCTGGATATTGACTACTTAATAAATCAACTAATTTGTTCATTAATTTACTACTAGCCATCAATTTTTGCTGACTGGTATAGTCTATTAAATAATCTTGCTCATCAGATTGCTTTTCCTCTCCAGTTTCCCCTTTCTCTTGTTTCTGCTTTTGGTAAGAGTTAGCAGTTACCATAACTTGCATCGAACTCTGATATTTGGGCTTTGCCATCACAGTCATCAAAATAGCAAGTGACACAATCGCACTAGAAACTCCCAATATTAACCAACGACGACGATGTAAAATTTCAACAATTTTTCTAATATCGATTGCGTCTTTGGTAAAGAGAACTGTGAGTATTTGTTTTTGATTAATACCTACGTCAGTCACTGTTAAATTCCTCTATATTTTAAAGAATCAATTGATACAATTTAAGTTCTTTGGTTATGAAAATCATATAAATGCAAGTACACATTTATTACATATCTATTGCATTGATGTAAAATGCACCATTATTAATTGTTTGCCAATTTAATTACTATATACACTCAAAAATTCATGAGTCAGCCAGTTGGCGTTAAAAATTTTCCTTGTGACACTTTCCTACACTCCACACCCTCTCTCAAATCAGAGAACAGAAGAAAAGAGGTTGTTGAGTAACTTTATATACTTCTGTGTTTTTGTACCTCTCCACTTATAATTAAATATGCTGTTTGGTACTGCTATTACCAGATATTCATAACTCAAATTATTTTGCATGAATCAATCATAAAGTATATCTTTTTTACTTTTTTCTTAATAAAATAATCTATGATATTTATCACATGTATGTTATCAATAGAACATGGCAAGTCAATATATTTGGCTACAGGTTAAATGCTCTCAATCAAATATTAAACTAGTAGTGAAAAGGCAATTATGAGTTCATCACTAAACAAATATAAGAGATTGGGCTCTAATTAGAAATTATACAATTATGTATGACATCTATCAGAAGTTATAAATTATATGTTTAATAATTAATGAACACAATTAATGTATTTATTGTGACAGAATCAATATGTGTAATAAATGACTGAAAATCCGTTGAAATGCTGATGCATTAGTAATTATTTTACTAACATTGTATTAATGAAAATCATAACTGATTTAATACTGTTTGTTTGTACATCTTACTATTGTACCTATTTAAGCTAATTCTATAACTAATAACCTGATTATTATTCACTATCAAAAATCTTCAACTAAATAGATAGGTACAAATAAATATAATATGCTTGGTCATTGCGTTAAACCTACGGCATAACTTTGATGACTATCCAGAGGCTTCCCCCTCTCTGGAGGCGTTGTAGGTGAAATTTATCCATATAACTCCGGGCTCTACTGATAAATTTAGTTGTTTGAAAACATACCCCAATCAATGCAATTAATCAGTCCTGTTTTCTGGGTTGTAATAATTTATTTTTGAATGTTTCCTGTGATTGATAAATTAGAATGGACAAAATACTCTCAATTCTGTCTATAAAATTAGTATGATTAACTTGATTATTAGAGATAAATCACAAAGAATAAGAATAGAAATTAGTATTTTTTGCTAATTGTAAACCAAGCAATTTTACTTAATACCAGTTACTTAAGGAGGAAAATCAATGGCTAGAATTTCCATAGCTGATATTGATTTATATGCATCTAAGGAAAATATGGATGGACTAACTTATCCAGAAATGACCAAGATTTTTGGCGGTAGACTTACTTGGGAACAATTATGTGCTATGGATGAAAAAATGTACTCATGGAGAATGCGACAAGATAGCTTGATGGATAATTTGTCAGATCAATTAGATCAACAAATCTATAAGGATATCATGGGATGGGAATTACCTACTAATATACAAATATAGGGATAGGTTTTATTTTTTCAAATACATGTATGAAAATAAGTATTTTCTACATGTCCTTTATGATAATTTGATATTATGTTATGGCAGGCAACTACTTCCTATTAGTCTGTCTCATAAAATATGATAGATTTTCTATCACACCCGCCTGGAACTATAAGTCTCAGTTTAATAGTAAAAGTCATATAAATATGACTATAAAATTAGCCGTCAGAACTAATGGGACAGACTATTCTGTTAATGTAGCTCTTAGTTTGTCTAGATTTTTTCAATCATCAAAATAAACTGATATAAGATAGATGCGATTTTTATACAAAAGTCGCATTTTTGAGTTTAAAAATAATTTTTAGCCCGTTTATTATGATTAAATAATATTCCATAAAATTTTAAATTAGTAAATTTTCTTACTCATCACTACTTTTTTATAAATAGTAATTATAGTATTGATATGTAAACATATCATTTATAGTAATTGTATTTTGAAAAGACTAAATACTAGCATTTATGTCTAAGAATAAAGGGCAAAACTCTTGTATTTTTCAGCTAGTATGCATAAAAATTAAATTATCAGTTAAGCTGAAATAAAGCTTGATTGTGAGAAATGAATTCACTTAGTGACAATATATTTTCAAGGAGAATCAAGAATGGCTAACATAAAAATTTCTGAACTACGTCCATCTGGATTTGACTTATTTGAAGATTCTGAAAGTTTCCTAAATGATATGAATGAAATGGATTCTATGTCTGTACATGGTGGTGCTGGCTATGGATATTCTAAATATCTCCAGTATGGTATTGGTGGTTTTGCCATAAATAATATTGTATCTGTATACAGCAAGTTCAGCCGTGTTGGTTCATTCTATTAATTTACAGGTTACTGAATTCGTAATTTTTTTATCTTGATAAGTTTACGAATTCACTTCATTTAATTTTAGGATTTTGATATGCAGAATTAAACTGTATATAGTTTAATTCTGCTTACCTCATACCATTTTAGAATTTAGATTTTTAATTGTGGATTATGAAAAAGTTACTACAGAAGCTTTTATTTCCATCTATCGCCATCATTTTTCAAATTGATATCACTATCTCAAATTTTTTCTAATGTATAGATATATGGCTAAAATAATAATCTCTGATTTAAGTCAGACAATCATCTACACAGAAATATCAAAAAGCAAATTGATGGAAAATATTAATGATCAAGAACTAAGATTTATTTATGGTGGTAAAAATAGTGATTTTGACCAATTGCTTAATTATTTTCTAGCAGGTCTAGCAATTTATAGTATTAAATCTATAGTTGATTCGCTTGATTAATATGAGTTTAATTCTTTTATTTTTGAATATAAAATAATTAGTCTTATAATTGACCAATAATTTATTGATGGTATAAGTACCTGGATTTATAGCACTACCAAAGCACATTAGGACATTTTTGAAGCAGCAAACCTATGAATAGTAAACTTATTACTTATTACTTGCGTGTAGCGCTATATCAGTGGGGTCAATCTAAAATTCAAAATCCAAAATCTAAAATTGAATGACTCACGACCACAAATGAGGGGATTAAGTTATTGATGCATAAGTCCTGAGTTTACTAAATTAATTCATTACCTGAGAATATGGCATTCTTATTAAGTTCCCAAAATGTTTTTGAATACCTTATAAACCAAGGTGTTTGTTTGCCAACAGACAAAGAAAAAAGTACCGTTGAATTAAAACCAGCAAAGAATTTTAATTTATTAATTACCTTACCTACAAACAATCAAATCCTGATTAAGCAAGAACGTTATAACAGAGAAGGTAAGACTTATGGTGAATTTTTTAATGAATGGCGTATACATGATTTATGTCGCCAATTTACAGAACTGCAAAAAATATCTCCATATTTATCAGAAGCATTAGATTTTAATCCTCAATATTCTATTATTATTTTTAATTATTTAAACAAATATCAAGATTTATCAAATTTTTATGCTCAGGACAGTACTTTCCCGCATCAGATTGCAACTTCATTAGGTAAGACCATAGCATTAATTCATAAATCAACTTGGAATCGTCAAGATTATCGAGATTTTTTATGCAATTATCAAGGTGCAATAACCGAAGAGATACCAAACTTAACCGCAAATTTGGAAAGAATTACACCAGAAATTTTTAGTCTGGTTCCTGTAGATGGTTTAAAGTTTTTTGCCCTTTATCAACGCTATGATAGTTTAGGTCAAGCGATCGCAGATTTAAATTATAATTATACAGCTTGCTGTTTAACCCATAATGACCTAAAACTCAATAATATTCTTCTGTCTTTAAACTGGCAACAAACTACTACTAATCTATCTTCATTTAATGACAGCATAATTAGAATTATAGACTGGGAAAACTCTAATTGGGGAGATCCAGCCAGTGATTTAGGAACACTAATTGGTAGCTATTTACAAATTTGGTTGCAAAGCATGATTACTAGTAAAACCATTGCTTTGGAAGAATCCTTACGACTTGCTACTATACCATTAGAAATACTGCAACCGTCGATGGCGGCTTTAGCGATCGCTTATTTAAATCACTTTCCAGAAATTTTAGAAACTAGTCCTGATTTTTTGTTGCGAGTTGTACAATTTGCAGGTTTAGCTTTGGTTGAAACTATTCAATCTAAATTGCAACATGAAAAATCTTTTGGTAATTCAGGTATCTGTATGCTCCAAGTTGCCAAAACTTTACTGTGTCGTCCAGAAAAATCAATAGCCACAGTTTTTGGTATGGCTACTTTAGAACTCACTCACCGAGCAATTAGGAGTGAATGATTAGCTCGTTAAATTAAATTGCTCCCTATGTATTATTTTTAAACAAGAAGATGCAACAAATAGATGACTTAAAACATAAGAATGTAGATGCTTGTGCGGAAACATTATTCGCAACTTTAAAAGATATATCTACTCAGGTAAAAATTCAATCTAATTTCTCGATTAGACATCCAGATTACAAACCTCTAGAAGTTTCATCAGAGGTAGCTGAACGCTTACACAAATTACCTAAAAATATTCAAGATAATTATTTAAATTCCCTACTATGTGGTTTTATTTACGGTATTTACTATAACGGGGCACTCAAATCTACCCTGGCTGCAGATGGGGATAAACTTGATGCTCAAAGACTACAAAATTTTGAGAATAATACTTTTTTAGGTGTGGATTTAGGATTTTATGAGCAATTACATACTAGTAATCAGGGTGAAGGTTTTTTCGATGCCGATTGGCAAATTATCAAGCAGGAAAATGATGGTAGTTTGGCTGTAAAAAAAAGGGATTTAACCTTGCATATAGAACGTGAACGCCATCTGCAAATAGCACAAAATGATGTAAAAGTGGGTGATATCGTCGCAATTCGGATGCCCGGAAATTTAGTCCAAAATGGATTTTATATGGCAATTGGTAACGCTGGTCGCTATAGTAATCATAATTCTGACATTTTAGTGCGAGTTTATTTTAATTTAAGTCCTGAAGGTGCTGTGAAAGTGATGGAGAGTCTCACTGCACAATTCAATGCTATTTCTCTCCCTTTTGCTTTCAAAGCATTATATAATCCAGATGATTATGGGCGTTATGATGCCGCAGTTTTGTATTTTGCCAAATCTAGCTATAAAACCATAGAACCATTACTAAAGTCTATTTATACCAAACATCAATCCCATTTTGGTCAAGAAGTACCTCTATTTACAAAAATCCTCGCACCAGGGCTAGCGATTGCAGAAGAACCTGATCATAAATTTTCCCCAGAAGAGAGTTTTGGTTTGAATCGGTGTCATCTTGTCGCTAATGGTTGTTTAGCAACTTGGCGACAAGGAGAGCAATCCCCAGAAACAAAAGTAATATCAATCTTGCAACAATTTAATCTTGCAGGTTTAGAATGGCAACGTCCCTATCTCAATCCTCATTCTGAAGATATTTATACATATCTTTTATCTTAGGACATTGTTGTAAGCTCAAACCTATGAACAGAAAACTTATTACTTATTACTTATTACTTGCGCGTAGCGCTATACTATTTCGCTAGCAATCCTATTTTATTTGTTACAATGGGAGCTTTAGAACCCCTGCTTTGATAAAAAGTTGGGGTTCTTATTGTTTACAAAGGAAAATCAAAAATCTAATATATAGGAATCCTAATTGATTTTTGAAATATACGTAGAGTGTGTTGTCGCGTAGCGCAACACACCATCATGTCGGGCTTTGGTGCGTTACGACTTACGTCTTTAGCGTTAGCGAAGCCATGCCGTAGGCTTTAGCCATGCCCGAAGGCCTATACATACCCTACAAATACCTCATTGTTTTCAATCTTCAAAGCGGATTCTTATAGTCACAATTGTATAACCGAACAATAAAAGGATACAAGCCACTAAATTTATTTATGGACAAATCATCAATAATCGTGCCGCGCTGCATCCCTATTTCAAGCCCCTGAATTTAAATATAGGTTAAATCCAAAATCCAAAATCTAAAATTGTTATGACATCTTCTGTATTTGCCGATGAACGACTGCTGTTTACTCCTGAAACTCCTACCAGGGATGCTATCCCCACAATTTTTGCCTTTCCCAATGAATATACTGTGGGCATAACTAGTTTAGGATACCAGGTCGTATGGGCTAGTTTGGCAATGCGTACAGATGTGCAAGTCAGTCGCTTATTTACTGATATTCAGGAATCCCTTCCCAGAGAGCCAGAATTACTTGGTTTTTCTCTTTCTTGGGAATTAGATTATGTCAATATTTTAAATATACTAGAATCTTTAGATATTCCGATTAGAGCCAATAACCGCACAGATAGTCATCCCCTTGTTTTTGGTGGGGGTCCCGTCCTAACTGCTAACCCAGAACCTTTTGCTGATTTTTTCGATGTAATTTTATTAGGTGATGGAGAGGATTTATTAGGAAATCTTATTGCAGCTTATAAACAAATTAGAAATGCAGATCGCACAACTAAATTAACTGCATTAGCTCAGGTTCCTGGGATTTACATCCCCAGTTTATATGTAGTAGAGTACCACGAATTAGATGGGGCGATCGCATCAATTCAACCCATCTCACCAGATATACCCCCAGTAGTCCAAAAGCAAACCTATCGCGGTAATGTCCTCTCAGCCTCTACCGTAGTTACCCAGAGGGCTGCATGGGAAAATATTTACATGGTGGAAGTAGTCAGAAGTTGCCCGGAAATGTGCCGTTTTTGCTTGGCAAGTTATCTAACTTTACCATTTAGAACCGCCAGTCTGGAAAACTCCCTCATTCCCGCCATTGAAAAGGGTTTAAAAGTCACCAAACGTCTGGGATTATTAGGTGCTTCCGTGACTCAGCATCCAGAGTTTACCGAGTTACTCAATTATATTAATCAGTCCCAATATGATGATGTGCGCTTAAGCATCGCTTCCGTGCGTACCAATACAGTCACTCAAGAATTAGCCCATACCTTAGCCCAAAGAGGCACGCGATCGCTTACCATTGCTGTAGAAAGTGGCTCGGAACACGTACGACAAATAATCAATAAAAAACTATATAACGGTGAAATAATAGAAGCTGCTGCTAATGCCAAAGCTGGGGGTTTGACTGGCTTAAAGCTCTACGGAATGGTAGGAATACCAGGAGAGTCAGAAGAAGATTTAGATGCTACTGTTACTATGATGCAGCAGGTAAAAAAAGCTGCTCCTGGGCTGCGGTTAACCTTGGGATGCAGCACATTTGTGCCTAAGTCTCACACACCATTCCAGTGGTTTGGAGTCAATAAACATGCTCAAAAGCGGTTACAATTTTTACAAAAGAAGCTGAAATCTCAAGGTATTGATTACCGTCCTGAAAGTTACAATTGGTCAATAATTCAAGCCTTATTATCCAGAGGCGATCGGAGATTATCAAAGCTATTGGAACTGACTCGCAATTTTGGTGATTCTTTGGGTAGTTACAAGCGTTCTTTTAAGGAATTAAAAGGACAAATTCCTAGTTTAGATTTCTATGTTCACAGCAACTGGAAAACGGATATCATTTTACCTTGGAATCACTTGCAAGGCCCTCTACCCCAGTCTACACTAATAAAGCATTTGGCTGATGCCACTCAAGTCAGGAAGATGCAGGGGAGCAGGGGAGAAACCCCATACATGAATAAAGAATATTAAGGAGGGAGTAGGGAGTAGGGGCGTGGGAGTAGGC
>NZ_FYBH01000160.1 GCF_900185595.1 Calothrix rhizosoleniae SC01 | reverse complement strand
AGTCAATTACGGTCGCTCTTTGGGGAATATTCTGCAAGCTATACCCTTAATTTACGATCTAGACCAAATTCCCGAAGAAATTGATAGCTTTCTGGAAGGATTATCGGAATTTTTACGAGTAGAGTATCTCCGAAATTTGTTTCAAAGATTTTTTCAAGCCTCCGACAATTTATTACAGTTCTATGCCAATATATTTGAAAAAATTGCTGGTGTAGACGTTGACAACTTTGTTTACCTAATTCGCTGGGATGGTAAAGGTGATCTAGAACGGTGGAGAGTTGTATTACCAGATAAAACTCCGGTAAAAATTGAGCAAACCATGCATCAAATTGGCATGTCTCAAGATTACATTATATTAATGGACAGTGCCTTCCAATTTGGGTTAGAGCAAGTCATCAACAACCCCGTCCCCAATAGCAAGGCTGTGGACAAAACGATCCAGGCTCTTTTAGGTCGTCCCCAGTCACCAAACACCACCATATATATTATTCCTCGCCGCCAACTCAAGGCAGGACAATATCCTGCAAGCAATGATCTAGAGGTGGAAGTGGTAGCTCAGAAAGTAGTCATTCCCTTAGAAACAGTCCACTTTTTGGTTGACTATGAAAATCCTGACAACCAAATTACTCTCCACTTGGCTCAAATTTGTGCTTGGGATGGAGCCCAATGGATTCGTAATTATGATAAATCTCCCTATCCACCTCATAATCCTGTAGACCCTCGTTTGCATGGGATGATAACTAATGCTTTGGATATTAGCCGCATGGGGAGATATAAAGTTGATGGAGAAAGTGGTGAAGTACTCAAAGCTCAAAAAATTTATGATTCTCAGTGTACCTGGGGTATCGGATATTACGCCTATCGAGACTCAAGTACAACCACAATTCCCCCACGTCTAGACAATATTTACTGGACATCTTTGGGATTGTGGAAAGAATTAATCAGTGATTCAGTTTTACAACTGTACAAAGATTATAAATATCGAGCCGTACCAGTAGAAGAACTACTACGTTTGGCAGATACAGGCATACCCGCACACCTGTATCGTATATATACATCCGATGAATCTTTAAATATTAGCGATCGCTATGAATTTCCCAAAGGTTACATGGTGAACTCAGCTCAATTTATCCCCCGTGAGGATAATCAAGGAGATTCCACTAATGGCTACATCTTTTGTGCCGTTTTGTCTGGAGTAGGTAACGAAATTTGGATTTTTGATGCTCAAGATTTAGCCAGTGGAGCATTATGTAAACTTAGTCACCCTTCTCTCGACTTTGGATTTACAATTCATACTGCTTGGCTAGCTAAAACTGCTCCTCGCAATGCTAGTTATCATATTGGAGTACGTCAAGATTACCAAGATATAGTCAAACAGAAATCTCCAGAGATTCAAGAGCTGTTTGAGAAAGAGATATATCCCCATTTTGAAGATTAACTAACAGATACAGTTTATTATTTATAACAGTATGAGTATGAGGATGAATATAAATATTCATCCTTTTATTTTTTTGAACAAGCTGAATAGAACCATGTTGTTGATTCCTGGATACGAAATAACAGCAAAACTTGTTGAACGCGGAGCCAAAACCATTTATGCCGCTATCAGAACTTGTGATCAGCAAGAAGTTATTCTCAAAACAATTATTGATTCTCCTGATACTAGAGAAAATATAGCCCAAATTACAAATGAATATAAAATAATTAAAGACCTGGAAATAGAATCTATTTGTAAGTATGATTGCTTGCAAAAAATTGGCAATTTATATGTTTTAATAAGGCCATATTCTCCTTATATATCACTAATAAATTATCTCCAATATCGTAAGATAGGTATTATTGATTTTCTCAATTTATCTATTAATATTGTTAATGCTTTAGGGGAAATACATCAACACGAAATCATTCATAATGATATAAAGTTGGATAATATTATTATTAATGAATCAACACAAAAAATAAAAATTATTGATTTTGGAATTGCTGAGTGTCCAAATAAAAAGATAAAAAGCACTAGTAATCCTAATGTTATTTTAGGAACACCTGCTTATATCTCGCCAGAAAGAACTGGTCGGATGAATAGACCAGTTGACTATCGCACAGATTATTATTCTTTGGGAGTCACTTTTTATCAAATTCTGACAGGGAAGTTACCTTTCGAGACTACAGATTCTCTAGAATTAATTCATAGTCATATTGCTAAACAACCAATATCACCACAGCAAATTATGTCAGAAATTCCTCCAGTGGTTTCTGATATTGTGATGAAGTTAATGTCTAAGAATCCAGAAGATAGATATCAAAGTAGTTTTGGACTCATAACTGATATCAAAACTTGTCTGGTACAACTAGAAATATTCAATAAAATTAATAATTTTTCTCTAGGTCAACAAGATATATCAGGCAATTTTGAGATTCCTCAAAAATTATATGGAAGGGAAACAGAAATTAAGCAATTACTATCTGCTTTTAATAGGGTCAGTAAAGGTGGTAAGGAAATTACTTTAGTAGCTGGTTATGCAGGTATTGGCAAGACAGAATTAATCAATGAAATCAAAAAAAATATTATTAATAATAATGGTTATTTTATTTCTGGTAAATTCTCACAAATTAAACAAAATATTCCTTATGTAGGTTTCATTGAAGCTTTTCAAACATTAATCAAACAATTATTAACAATAAATAATGTAGAAATTCATGAATGGCAACAAAAAATCATCAATAATCTTGGTAGTAATGCTCGAATAATTACAGATTTAGTTCCTGATTTAGAAATAATTATTGGTAAACAAGCTGTGGTTCCTCGTCTACCAATAACTGAATCTCAAAACCGGTTTAACTTAGTATTTGAGAAATTTGTTGATATTTTTACTACTCAAGAGCATCCATTAGTTATATTTCTTGATGATTTACATTGGGCAGATTCAGCCTCTATAGAATTAATCAAATTATTAATAAATAGTTCTGATATTAAGCATCTATTAATGATTGGGACATATCGGAATTATGAGGTAAATAATGCCAATTCTTTCATAAATATATTAGCAAAAACGCAAAATAAAAAAGCTCGATTAAATATCATTAACCTTTCTCCTCTGAATAAAAAATATATAAAACAATTACTGATTGATATTTATAAATGTAACTCGGAAACTTCATATCTGTTAGCAGAAATTTTATATAAAAAGACTAATGGTAACCCTTTCTTCTTAATCCAGTTACTAAAAACTATTTATCATTCAAAATTAGTAATATTTGATTACCATCATCGAGTATGGCAATGGGATATTGATAAAATTCAAAAAATGGAGATTAGTGATAATGTAATTGAATTAATGGTTAGTAATATTGAAAAATTAGATAATGAGACCCAAAATATTTTAAAAATAGCTGCTTGTATTGGAAATAAATTTGATTTAGATACTTTATCTATTATAAATAATCAGAATAGAATTTGCACGGGAAAGAAATTGTTAGAAGCAGTTAATACTGGTTTTATTTTACCTATTAGTGATGAAATCATGATTGACAATCTCATCAATAATTGTGTATCTACAGATGAGAAATCATTAGCAAATGAAAAGCAAAAATCGGAAAAAATTAGATATAAATTCTTACATGATAGAGTGCAACAAGCTGTATATTCTCTAATCCCCTATAAAAATAAGCAAAAAAATCATTGGCAAATTGGTAAATTATTACTTAATCAAACTGATTATAAACAAATAGAAGAAAAAGTATTTGATTTAGTAAATCAACTAAATATTGGCTATAAATCTAGTAAATGCCAGTCAGATAAGTACGAATTAGCCCACTTAAATCTAATTGCAGGTCAGAAAGCTAAGGCTGCCAATGCTTATATTTCATCACTGGAATATCTCCGTTTTGGCTTAAATTTATTACATGTAGATAGTTGGGTGAAAAACTATCAGTTAACCTTTGAATTATACCTGGAAAATATAGAATTAGAATTTATCCAAACTAACATAAATTCAGCATTTAATCTTTCTAAGATTGCCATTCAAAAAACTGATAATATTCTTGACAAGATTAAATTATATGAACTGCAAATTAAATTTTATATTTATCAAAATGAGATGCAAAAAGCTCTCGATATTGGATTGCAAGTTTTGGATATCTTAGAAGTAAAACTTTCCCAAAAAATTAATAAGACACTCATTATTGAAGATTTGTTGAATTTACCAGAAATGAGTAATATTCACCAAATAGTAGCAGTAGATATTCTAGAGACAATTACTGCTGCTGCTTTTACTAGTAATCCGGGACTAGTAGAACCAATTATTATCACTATGATTAATATTTGTAGTCAGTATGGAAATACTTACTCTTCTGCTTATGCTTATGGACTTTATGGGTTGCTTTTATGCAGTTCAATTAACAAGATAGATTTAGGATATAATTTTGGCAAATTAGCTGTAAATTTGATTGAGAAATTAGATGTACAGCAAACAATGTCTCGAGTTTATCATCTAGTCTCTATTTGTATTATACACTGGAAAGAACATGGTAAAAAAGCTTTAGATTTGTCATTAAAAGCAATTGAAATTGGACTAAAAAATGGCGATTTAGAGTATACAAGTTATGCTGCCATGTTTTATTCTCAGAATATATTTTTATTGGGAATTAATCTAGAGCAGGTCAATAGTGACCAATGTAAATATATTAATTTAATTCGTCAACTGAAAAATGATTTTTCTTTTTACTATGCCAAAATATGGAGGCAAGTTACTTTAAATCTACTAGATTCTAAAAATAATTCATCTTGTCTTATAGGTGAAGAATTGAATGAGGCAGAACTTTTACCTTATCTATTAGAAGTTAATAATATTCAATCATTATTTTCAATCTATTTAGCTAAAACTATTCTTTGTTACTTGTTTGGAGACTATCAAGAATCTATAAAAAATGCCAAATTAGCTGAAAATTATATAGAACCAATAACTACTACTATAGGTTATGTAAACTATATTTTTTACTATTCTTTGGCAATTCTTGCTGAATATTTACAATCTGCTGATGCCAAAACCAAATCTCATCTAAACGAGAGTAAAAATATTACAGATATCATAGATGATAACCAAAAAAAAATGAATATATGGGCAGAAAATTGTCCTGCAAATTATCAACATAAATATGACCTAATAGAAGCAGAAAAACTTCGTATTCTTGGACAAAAACTATTAGCGATGGAATATTACGAACTAGCTATTAGTGGAGCACAAGAAACTGGATATATTCATGAAGAAGCCTTAGCTAATGAAAGAGCAGCAGATTTTTATCTTTCTTTTGGAAGATTAAAAATTGCAGAAGTGCATATAAAGGAAGCCTACTATGGCTATAGTTATTGGGGAGCAAAGGCTAAGGTTAAAAATTTAAAATCTAAATATGCCGATTTATTCAATAAAATATCTACAATAGATATTATCGATCCCAATAAAATTAACTACAATAAAAATATTATTAGTAATAGTACTAGAGCTAATCAAATAGATTTAAAAGCAGTGATCAAAGCATCACAAGTTTTTACTAGTGAAATTGTTCTAGATAGATTACTAGAAAAAATGCTCAAAATTGTGTTAGAAAATGCTGGGGCTCAATCATGCTTTTTATTATTAGATGTAGATGGTAATTTATTTCTAGAAGCGTATGGTCAAATCAATCCAGATAATGGAAATATAGAAGTATCAGTATGTTCTGAGAAACAATTTATATTACCTTTATCTATTATTAATTATGTGTATAGGAGTGAGCAAGATGTAGTTTTAGAAAATGCTACTAGTGAAGGGATATTTTCACATGATATTTATATAGCTTCTAGAAAACCCAAATCTATTTTATGTACTGCTATTATTTATCAAGGTAAATCTATCGGTATATTATATTTAGAGAACAATATAGTTACAGGAGCTTTTAGCTCAGATAGATTAGAAATTTTAAAAATATTATCTTCCCAAGCTGCTATTTCTATTGAAAATGCTAGATTATATAAACAAATGACCTCTTTAAATAATAGTTTAACTCAACAGATTAAAGAGCGTATACAAGCCCAAAATGCATTATCTAGTAGCGAACAAAGATTCTCTCAATTCCTAGAAGCTGTACCTGTGGGTATATTTGTGACTGACTCCAAGGGTCAACCTTATTATGCGAATCAGATTGCACAGCAAATACTCGGTAAAGGTATAGTTTCAGATATTAGTTTAGATAAGTTGTCAGATGTTTATAGACCTTATGTCTTAGATACCCGAGATTTTTATCCATATGAAAAGCAACCTATTGTTATGGCGTTGCAAGGTAAAACCGTGAGCATAGATGATATGGAAATTCATCATGGTGATAGAGTTATCCCTTTGGAGGTAGCAGCAACACCTATTTTTGATCAAAATGGTGAAATAATTTATGCGATCGCAGTATTTCAAGATATCACTGAACGGAAGCAAGCTGAAGCTCAAAGGATTAAGTTTACTAAACAATTATCACAAAAAAACATTGCTTTAGAAAAAGCAGCCACGGAATTAGAGTATTCTAATATTAATTTAGAAAAGAAAGTAGAAGAAAGAACACAAAAACTATCAGAAACTTTAGAAATACTCAAAGCTACTCAGTCTGATTTATTAATTGAGAATGCATTACTGAGAAGTGGGGATAAAATTTCTAAATACGAGTATCAAGTAGGTGGTAGTTTACCAATGGATGCACCTACATATGTAGTACGTTCTGCGGATAGATATCTCTACAAATCTTTGAAGACGGGTCATTTTTGTTATGTCCTCAATACTCGCCAAATGGGTAAATCTAGCCTGCGAGTCCAAATTATGAAAAGATTACAAGCAGAAGGTTTTGTCTGTGCTGCTATTGATATTTCAGAAATTGGCAATCGTTATGTAACTATAGAACAATGGTATGTAGGATTTATTTATATATTAGCCAATAATTTGAATTTATTAGAAACAATTGATATCCGTAAATGGTGGCGTGACCATGACATGTTGTCACCTGTTCAGCGTTTAGGTGAATTTTTGCATCAGATATTACTTAAAAGTATTAGTGAAAAAATTATTATTTTTATTGACGAAATTGATAACACAATCAACTTAGATTTTGATATTGATGATTTTTTCATTCTAATTCGTAATTGCTATAATCAACGAGCGAGTAATGTAGAATATAATCGATTAAATTTTGTTCTATTTGGTGTAGGTACATCTTCTCAATTTATTCAAGATAAAAATCGTACTCCTTTTAATATTGGTAATGCGATTCCATTACAAGGGTTCAAATTACATGAAGCCCAACCTTTACTGCAAGGATTACAAGAAAAAGTTAGGAACCCTCAAATTGTCCTCAAAGAAGTATTAGGATGGACAAATGGTCAGCCATTCCTAACCCAAAAAATTTGCAAACTTATTCGTAGTTCACCATCTTGCATTCCTACTAATAGTGAAGCTGAATGGATTGAGAATTTGATCCAAACCCAAATCATTGAGAATTGGGAATCCCAAGATGAGCCAGAGCATTTAAGGACGATTCGGGATCGACTTTGCCATAATAGCTCACAAAATCATTTACCCAACCAGAAATTAGAAGTTGTCAAACTTTGGCAAATTTATCAACGAATCTTACTGGAAGGAAATATTATCAAGGTTGAGAGTCGAGAAGTAAGGGAATTACTTTTGTCTGGTTTAGTTATTCAAGAGCAAGGAATGCTCAAGGTTAATAATCGCATTTATGAATTGATATTTGATCTCGCTTGGGTAAAAATGATGTTGGCAGAAGAATAATCAGTATTTTTAGGTTTCAGCCTTCAACAATGTCCTAACCTAATTTCATAGTGCTATAAATCTGGGATGAAACAACGCAGAATTTATCGATATTACCTGATCTTATTAATAATTGTCACTGTGGGCGCAATCTTGCGCTTCAGTAATTTAGGTTTAAAACCTCTTTGGTTAGATGAAGTGATTACAGCTACTTTTAGCCTTGGTAATAATTACCAGAAATTCCCTTTGGATGTCATATTAAACCTGAATCAATTATCGGAGGTTTTTACTTATCAGCACGGGGTTAGTTGTCCCCAAATTGCGGAGAATATTGCTAGTCAGTCTACCCATCCACCGTTATTTTTTTGCTGGCTTTACCAATGGCTGGGATGGATGACTCCTTTGGGAGAAGATTGGGTGGTAAAATTGCGATCGCTATCTGCTGTATTTGGGATAGTAGCGATCCCTATTATGTATGCGATTAATAGTCTAGCTTATTCCCGTAATGCAGGCTTAATAGCTGCCGCAATTATGGCTGTCTCACCTTTTGCAGTGTACCTTTCTCAAGAAGCCAGACATTATACTCTACCCATGATGCTAATTAGTTTATCTTTATGGGTATTGTTGCAGATTCAGCAAGATATTTTCCGTAAGCAAGGGGTAAAAGTATGGGTTTGGATTGTGTGGGTAGTTGTGCATACTATCAGTTTTTACACACACTATTTTTGTATCCTGGCATTCATTGCAGAAATAGGTACTTTACTACTATTAATGTTGCGGTATCAGCAGAAAATTATTCAGAAAACTCAAATTTGGCTAGGATTTATTATATCTATAATTGGTATAGTGATCGCTTTTTTCCCGTGGTTATTAGTAACTTTCAGTCATGCTAACCGTGCTGAGACTAATTGGATTACCACTTCCGATTATTTTATACCTTTATATCAAACAATAATTAATTGGTTGTTAATGGTAATTGTTTTACCTTTAGAAAATCAACCTTTACCTGTGGTTGTTATATCAGGATTATTAATGATTGGGTTTGGTATTTGGTTAGGACAATTTTTATTCAAGGGATTTAAGTATTTATGGTACACACCTAAAACTCATCTACCTACAATTACTCTATTGAGTTTTACAGCAATTGTATTGTTAGAATTTTTTGTTATTGTTTATGTATTAAAAAAAGATATTACTAGTGCTCCACGCTATAGTTTTGTCTATTATCCAGCTATTTGTGCCTTGATTGGTGCGACTCTAAGTTCGAGAATTACATTTAAGTTTAAAAGGAAAAGAACAACTGCAATTATTTTAGTAACTAGCTTAATTAGTTCTATTTTTGTGACTTATAACTTAGGATTAAAGAAACCTTTTACACCGGAAAGAGTAGCTCAAATAATTAATCAAGAACCTTCTCAACCATTGATGGTGGTGATGGCGTATGTAGGTTATCAAGATATTGCTTTAGGATGGAGTTTTGCTTTAGCAGTTCAATCTCTGAGGGATAATAATATTGAGCCGACTCATTTTGCTTTTTTCCAACAATCACCAAATTTGCAAACAGTTTGGCAAAAGCTCTCTCAATTATCACCACTACAAGTTAGTCAACTCAATTTATGGATAATTGCTCCTGCAAGAAAACGACAGGACTATCCCCCACAAGTACAAGTTTCTTCAGCTTTAAACTGCAATATTGATACTAACCAACATTACCGCATCGGCGTACCTTATCAACTGTATAGATGTAATAAGTAATATGGTGCTATCAGTAGTCTCTAACACTATTTAAACTGAGATGTCAACTAAATACTTATCTCTTTATACAAAATTTGGATAAATAAAAACCAAAATTAAGTTTTAGTCCAAAGAATAACTTTTTGTAGACAATGCAAAATAGACTTAATATACTTTCCTCATAGCAATAAAGATGTCTGTCAATTAGGGTGTTAGTTTACCAATGTAAATAGAAAAAAATATATTTTAAGATTTGCGATCGCATCCTCAACCAACTTTTGTTAGCTGGTTATTAACAGGCTCTATAAATTAAAAAATCAGATTAAATATACAATGAAAAAACATTTCATCGTAGTTATTCGTTAATTCTAATATTAGCAACGTTTCTAGCTAACTTCGGATTTGCCTCACAGACATATGCTCAACCTAGTCTTAGCTCTGAAGCCGTTAACATCGAAAATCAAGAGTTTCCCCAGTGGGGATATTACACAATTCGTAGAGATTTTCGTAAATGTATTTCTCCCATATGTGGGGGATTTTTTATTAAGCAAAACAACCTGAAAGCTACTCCTTGCTTTGATGGCGTTTTTCGTAAGGAATGCTATGTATCTTCAATTGATTGGAGTTCTCTGAATGTAGGATATGATCAGTTGGCAAAATTCCAAAGTCAGACTGATAGCCGTCTGATTCTCAGAGGTAACTTGGTACCAGAAAAATTTGATGGATTTGAGGAGTTTGCAAAGTTGCAAGTAAAAGAAGTTTTCGTAGCTGCTACAAAAGCACCAGCTAAAGGGACTTTTGTGGGACTTAAAGATAATGGCATTGTCTGTGTTACTATCCCTTGTTTTTCCACAGATAATCTTGTTTTGAATCAACCGAATCGTTCTACAATTTCGTCATTTGATTTGAGCCAAGTGGGTGCAACACCAGAACAACTTGAAGCCGCAAACAAAGCAATTTTTAATCAAGGTTTAATTGCTGTGGGTGTAACTAAGAAAACAGGAGATGTGGATGCAATTAATGGAGGTACTGAGTTTGTTGCTACACAATTTTATTTGAGAGTAGTACCAAAGGAATATTAGAACATTCCAATTTGTATGCAATACACTTCTAGGGTATCGCTACACTAGCAAAACCAACCTGGGTGGGCTAATAAATTCTTCTTAACCCACCCAGGATAAAAATACTTCTTCCCAACTAACAACTAGCAACTAACAACTCCCAACTCCCCATTTTCAAGCAAGACAAGGTTTAATATACTTTATGAGTTAATTCAGCCATCAAAGAGTATTGAAATCCCTACTAGTTACAGGAACAGACACAGAGGCTGGTAAAACAGTCCTCACCACAGCCTTAGCCGCCTATTGGCAAAAATATCGCTCTGATCGCAATTTAGCAATTATGAAACCCATACAATCGGGTGTGGGTGACTGCGAATTATACCAAAAGTTATTTAACCTGAATCAATCCCCAACGGAAATTACCCCTCTATACTTCCAAGCACCTTTAGCACCACCCCTCGCTGCTGCTCAGGAAGGACGTACTGTAGATTTAGGAGTGGTTTGGCAGGGTTTTACTAATTTGCAAGCCAACTATGATTTTGTCTTAGTGGAAGCATTGGGGGGATTGGGTTCCCCCGTGACTAATGAGTTGACAGTAGCAGATTTAGCCGCAGATTGGCATTTCCCTACGGTGTTAGTAGTACCAGTCAAATTAGGTGCTATTTCCCAAGCAGTGGCGAATGTAGCCTTAGCCAAACAGATGCAGATCAATTTATTAGGAATTGTCCTCAACTGTACCCAACCCCGTACAGATGAGGAAATCGCTAATTGGACACCCACAGATTTAATTCAATCTCTCACGAATATCCCTGTTTTAGGTTGTTTACCCTATTTAGAAAACCCTACAGATGTAGATAAACTGGCGCAAATAGCATCAAATTTAGATTTAGAGCGATTACCATTCAAATAAATCGCTACAATAGTTGTCTGGATCTAATTCGGTATCCGCTTATTATGGGACTTCCTATTGTTGCAATTATCGGTCGCCCAAATGTGGGCAAATCTACCTTGGTGAATCGTCTAGCCAAGGATAAATCTGCTATAGTTCATGATCAGCCGGGAATTACACGCGATCGCACTTATATTCCTGGTTTTTGGCGCGATCGAGATTTTTTGGTGGTAGATACTGGTGGATTGGTATTTCATGAAGATACAGAATTTTTACCACTGATTCGTCAACAAGCAATGATAGCTCTGTCTGAGGCTAGCGCAGCGATTTTTGTAGTTGATGGTACCACTGGACCCACCGCTGCAGATCAAGAAATTGCTAATTGGTTAAGACAGCAAAAAGTACCCTTTTTCTTGGCGGTAAATAAGTGCGAGTCTCCCGAACAGGGTTTAATTCAAGCTGCGGAATTTTGGAATTTAGGATTGGGAGAACCTTTTCCCATTTCTGCAATTCATGGTAACGGTACGGGAGACATACTGGATGCATTAATCGAACATCTACCGCCAACCTCAGAAATCGAGGAAACTAACGAAATCAATGTAGCAATTGTTGGTCGCCCCAATGTGGGTAAGTCTAGCTTATTAAATGCCTTCCTCGGAGAACAGCGAGCCATAGTTAGCCCCATTTCTGGAACTACCCGCGATGCCATTGATACCTTTATCGAACACCAAGGACAAAGCTATCGTTTGATTGATACTGCTGGTATTCGCAAGAAAAAACATGTAGAGTATGGGGCGGAATTTTTTAGTATTAACCGTGCTTTTAAAGCCATTCGCCGTGCTGACGTAGTATTATTAGTGATAGATGCCTTAGATGGAATTACGGAGCAAGACCAAAAATTAGCCGGACGCATTGTTGAGGAAGGTAGGGCTTTTGTTTTGGTAGTTAATAAGTGGGATGCTATAGAAAAGGACTCTTACACCATCTACGATTACCAAAAACAGCTAGAACAACGCCTAAACTTCACAGAATGGGCAGAAACCATTTTTGTTAGTGCTTTGACTGGACAACGGGTACACAAGATTTTAGAGTTAGTTAATTATGCCGCCGAAGCCCACAAACGCCGGGTAAGTACATCAGTAATTAATGAAGTTTTAGAAGAAGCAATTCGCTGGCATTCCCCAACTGTAAGTAGGGCTGGTAAACAAGGTAAAATTTATTATGGCACCCAAGTTAGTAGCCAACCCCCAACTATTGCCTTATTTGTCAACGATGCTAAACGGTTCAATGATAATTATCGCCGCTACATCGAACGCCAATTCCGACAACAATTAGGATTTAAAGGCACCCCCATTCGCCTAATTTGGCGGAGCAAAAAGGCTCGTGATATGGAAACCGTTGTTAGTAGTAATCGTGCTACTCGCGTGTGACATACTCCCACACTGAATCAGAGATTACAGTATGGGCTTCTCACCAACTCCTGCCATTGCATAGGATACTCGATGAGCTTTATTAACAATACGGGATGCCACTCCGCACCGAGTTTTATTAAATTCCTTTGTTTCGTAGGCTGCATTTATGCATTTAATTGGGTTACACCTACATGTAGGCGGGAGGCTTCCCACCGAGAAAGCTAAAATCTCAAATTAAACGATGGACTTACTGCGATCGCTACCCCTTGGACTATACTTAGAACAACCACAAACATGGCTACATAAGCTCGACCCACGGGTTAAATTTGGTTGGTTAATGAGTTTTCTCACCACTTACATTTTTGCCACTACCATGTGGCGAGTATTTTTAGTACTGATATTAATTGTTGTAACCTTATTTGCGCGGATTCCTAAACGTGTTTGGCGACAGCAAATGGTTTGGTTGCTGATGTTGTGTTTATTTGTATTAGTGATCGCATCTATAAGTCCTGATGGCTTGGGTGTAAAATATCAACCAAGGCTACCAACTAATTCCACCGTTGAGTTACTCAAACCAGTCAATACTAAACCCACTGAGAATCTCACAAATCAAGTTTTACCAACCGTAAATACACCAGCATCAGAAAATAAAAAAGCACAGCAATCTACAACTACCAATCAAACAAAAACCGTTAAAAAATACCGTTATGTGGTTTTTCATCAAGGACCAGTTAAAATAACCCGTCGTTCCTTTGATTTAGCAGTGCGCTTAAGTACCATTGTCTTTACAGTGATTTATGGTACTAATCTCTATCTGCTGACAACAGCACCCGAAGAAATTACCGCAGGTATTGAAAGTCTCATGCAACCATTACGGAGGCTGAAAATACCAGTTACCGAAATTGCTTTAACTTTAACCTTGTCCCTACGGTTTATCCCTCTGGTTTTAGAAGAGGTACAGAATTTAGGACGTTCAATTGTTACCAGAGCCATTAATTGGAAAAAACTGGGGTGGAAAGGTTCAGTGAAAGTTTGGATGATGGTAGCAGAAAGATTACTAGATAATTTACTTTTACGGGCAAGTCAGATGGCTGGAGCTATGATGGTCAGAGGATTTACCAGTCCCAACGAGCATCAGGTTAAGTGGCATAATTTACACCTCAAAGCTCGTGATTGGCTAGCATTAATGGTATTAGGTTTATTTTGGGGAGTGCGTATTTGGATTGGTTGATCAGAAGAAGCAGGGGGAAAAGGTGCTCTTAGCAGGTAGGGGAGTGTGGAGAGTGAGGGAGTGAGGGAGTGATGGTTGCTAGTTGCTAGTTGCTAGTTGATAGTTGATGCTTGATAGTTAGTTATTTCATCTCCTCACACTTCCCACACTTCCCACACTTCCCACACTCCTTCCCTCTTTCCCTCTTTCTCTCTCTTCCCCATCTTCCCACACTCCCCCTGCTCCCTGCTCCCTGCTCCCCTACCTCTTTATGACTGGTGCAAAATCAAGCGATTACCATCAGGATCGTAAGCATAAATTTCTCTTCCGTGGGAGGCTGTAATAATATTTCCTGGTGGAGCATAACCCAAGTTTGTCAGATGAGCGATCGCTATTTCTAAATTGCTCACTTCTAAGCATAAGCTGATAGTGCTGTGGTGCGAATGGTCAAATTCCGATGCATGGGTTGATTTAGGTGTAAAAATACCTAATCTGAGATTGGGAAGCTGAAATTCCGCATATATATTGGTAATCAGTGTGATTGGTTGCTGCTGAAGTAGCTGAGTATAAAAATTAATAATTTCCTCTATATTATTAGTAGCGATCGTGACTATTGCGTGAGTACATGGGAAAATATCAGACATGGGTTTTTGAATTTCGTAAGGTGAGGAATGCTACCAGGAGTAGGATGGGAAATGCCCACCTTACCCTTTCTGAAATCATAAACATAGCGTATGAATTACCAGGATTTTCAAATATTAGTTCATGAAAATAAAAGGATTGTGCTTCATCAGAGCAGGTGAGGTGAGGGGTGAATTATGCCTGGATGGATATGGACAGAACTTGGCAATGTATGATGTGGTGACGAGTAAAACAAGCTTTCAAAACTTATTAGAGTCAGCGACGACAGAAGCTGGCATTTATAGTCATCACCTGCGCTACCTGTTGGATATTTTACGTGATGCACCGATTTATCCCACATTCCGCACGTAGAGGAAAACTTTTCGGTATTTTTAAAATACTTGTCTGGTAAGCCTTTTCGGCAATTAAGCGTGACAGCGATAAGCCTAACGGCATAGCTTCGCTTACCGCTAATTATAAGACGAGGGATAATCGCCAAATCATAGTTTATTGATACCATTGTCAACGACTGCTCTGGTTTTCATCCACGGTGGGGCTATCTTTGGGAGTATCACTAAATACAACCATATTTACTTCATGTCTGAAAGCATTGTTATAACTGGATTATAAAAATACCAAGCTTGTTAATTTAACCTGCGGAATGTGGGATTTATAGATAGTGTGATCGCACGATATTGCAGGGTGGGTTCCCTGAAGCTAACTTTACTGCTCCATTGCTCAATTATTGCGATCGCACTAGCTTAATGTTTGTAGCCAAGAAACACTCGTGAGATTACTATCAACTGTAGCTAATATCAAATTATAGTAAACTGCTGTAGCTGCAATAAACCTATCAGCTGGATCTTGGTGCGGTAATTCAATCTGACGACTTAAAATAGCAATTTGATGAATAAGGGGAGCCTCAATAATTTCTAAGGTTTGTAAGGCTAATTCTATCCATGCAACTGCATTAGGTTGTAAAGAAATTCGCCCTTTTTCTGCTAGGATTAACGTTTCCCAGATACTAATAGGACTAAGCCAAAGCTCGGTTGTTTCCTCTGCAATTATGGTTTGGAGGTTGGTAGATAGACGTTCGTCACCCAGGAGATACCAAAGCCAGATATGGGTATCTAGTAAAAGTTTCACTGAAGTACTTCCCAGGTGTTAAGGGGAACTACTGGAGTAATTAAATCTCCCAAAATTGCACCACTTCCTTTCATTGCTCCAAAAGCTGCGCGTTTTGGTTCAGTTGTTACCGGAGATATAATTACCAATGGTTTGCCTTCATGGGTAACAGTTAACGGTATTTTTGTACGTTGTATTTCTGTAAATATTTTCTGAAGATTTTCCGGTAATTCTTTAGTACTAATTTGTTGCATTTTTGAGTTGAATTTTTGGTAAGTTGCTAAATACCAAAGAGGGAATCGCCAACTTTAATTCAATGGTTTCGCGCTGATGTATTCTTCTAATATTGTATATGTAAACCGCGATCGCACGATATTGTAGGGTGAGTTCCCTGAAGCTAACTTTACTGCTCCATTGCTCAATTATTGCGATCGCACTTCCTCAGAGCGATCGCACGCAATAAAGAAAAAAGAATATTAGTTATTTATTCGCAAACATATCAAAGAGGGCATCATCCAATTCATAACCCAGAAGCTTTGCCATTGACTGAATGCGGGATTGAAAAGGTATACCTTGTTGTTTTAACCAATCAGTTAATATAAATAGTTTGTGCATTAAAAATATCTCTAAAGCCTCGGGATTATACTGAATACCTTCCTTACTACTAAACTGGTGAGGAAGAAGCATAGAAGTGTAGCGAACAAATTCCCCTTCCTTCCAATTTAGTAAAAAAGGCAACCAGGGATAACGGGCATCCAGACGGATAAACCACAATCTGACTTCCGGAATTTCTGATAATTCCCGAGGATCATTTTCCTCCCGTTCATAGTTAAGTTCAAACTGAATTTGCTGTTCGTGGGATGCGATCGCTCCTTCTTCTAGAATATTCTCAATCACTGTTGTCGCCGGGGACAAATCTAAAGTATTAATACAGTCATTATTAAGAGCGATCTTAGTTGTCATTGACTCAGGATTTACCGCTTCAGTTTCCACAATTCACATCCTACCTGGAGAATGGGGAATAGGGGAAGCAGGGAGCAGGGAGTAGGGAGCAGGGAGCAGGGAGCAGGGGAGAAACTTGTAAAACATTCCCATCATCACCTTCACTCCATCACTCCATCACTCCCTCCATCCCTCCTTCACTCCATCCCTCCTTCACTCCATCCCTCCTTCACTCCCTAACTATCACCGTAGGACTTATGATACAAGGCATTATCACCACCTACTATAAAAGTATCGATGTGATTCTCGCCCCAAGACACAGCAGCAGGGCTGGAAATAGCCGAACCTGCCAAACTCTGCCAATCACTCCAAGATGTACCGTTCCAAGAATTCCAATAGACAGCATTATCAGTACCAACGGCAAATACATCTAAACGGTTAGTACCCCAAGATGTTACAGCAGGGGAGTAAAGCCATAAACCACCCAAACTTTCCCACTCGGTACACCAGGATACACCATCCCAATACTTACGGTACACTGCATGGTCATCACCCCGGACAAATACTTCTATATTGTTTTCTCCCCAGGATACTGCTGTTGGGGCGGAAAGACCAAAGCCACCTAAGCTTTTCCATTCGCTCCAGGTAGTACCATCCCCATAAATATGCCATATAGCGTTATCTGTACCAATGGTAAACACATCCAATCTGTTTTCACCCCAGGAGGAAACCGCAACACCATGTTTGCAGAAGCCACCCAAATTTTTCCACTCACTCCAAACAGAGCCATTCCAAATTTTATGGAGTAATTGGCGTTCTTCACCAATAATAAAGACATCAATGGTGTTTTCTTGGCGAGATATTGCTGCTGGTGCAGAGAGGCTAAAGCCACCCAAGTTTTCCCAATCAGTCCAGACTGACTCATCTAAAGACTTGCGGTACCAAGACTTACGATATATAGCACTATCACCACCAAGAATAAAAGTATCCAGGCGATTTTTTCCCCAGGAAGCTACTGCTGGTGCAGAAAAACTGTTTCCACCCAAACTCTCCCAAGATGACCATTTTGGTCCTTGGGGTTGCAATACATCAAAGGCTGCTTTGAGTTGAATAATTCCCGCCCCAGCATTGTTATTAAAATCTGATTCGCCAATATTCTTAGCAGTATTCTTGAGGATATCTTTCGTTTCCTCTTGAGTTAAAGATAATTTGGCTTGTTTTAATAATGCTATTGCACCAGCAGCAATGGGTGTGGCAGCAGAAGTTCCATTATCACAACCAAAGTAACCCCGGAAATGGGTAATAGAACAAAAATCAGGTTTGTTAGGGTCTAAAGCTGCTGGTCCTTGGCTACTATAACCGACAAACTGTTCGTCTTTATTTACAGCCCCTACGGTCATGACTAAGGGATGACCATTAGCACCCCAAATACTTTTACCAGGTCCCACATCACTACCACATCTATCTGTGGGGCAACTTTCACCACAGTTACCAGCAGCAAACAACACCAGAATACCTAACTCAATAGCCTCTACTACTTTACGAGTAAATGGGTGCTCAGGATTGGTAGCATAAAATTCATCCCAGCTTTTTTGATAGATACCCCAACTGTTGGTGAGGATGTGGGGAGTCCCATCAACTCTGTACTTTTGAATTGACCAATCAAAAGCTTTCAGGGCATTAGAAATGGCATCACCACCAGCAAGACGGCAATCATAGAGTTGAGCTTCTGGTGCCATTCCTAACACATCGGTAGCGCACATATTACCATGCTCCCCCCAAGCACGGGCTGTGGTTCCCCAATCACTATTGGGTCCCCCAATCACATTGGGAATGCGGCGTGGAGTTTCAAAGGGTGCCACTGGGCGATTTTCGGCGGTAATACCACCATCTACAATCCCCACCACAATACCTTTACCTGTGTAGCCAGCAGACCAAATGTGATCTACACCTAAGTATTTTGCCACCTCCGCGATCGCTCCCTTTGGCGTTGTTGGTGCACAGTCACAAGTGCCAATAGGGCAATTGCTTGTACTATCCATTAATTTTAGGGAACTTGGTTCGGTTTTTTCCAACAACGCAATATCAAAAGGGGCAATACGAGTGTCTTTATATACCTTGACTACGTCGTTTCTGGCCTCCAGTTTGGGTATTTGATTTTCTTCTATTACCCCACGTACAATTACTGTTTGTTCTTGAGCAGCCTGAAGACTGGGTACTTGTGATGCAGTCGGTTGAATGGCAATTGGTTCATAACTAGTATCTAATTGAAAACCAGATACATTCATTCTGGCAATCACTTGGGTTGCTCCCAATATACCAATACTTTTGGGAACCCGTAACTCTACAAGTACTTTTTGCAAGTTTGCTTGACTATTAGCATTCATCTCACCCCTAGGCATCTGCCTCTGAAAGGGTAAAGAATCATTCATATTCAAGGATGGCATAGGAGCTGCATGGCTTGCTGATTCTCCTACATCGGCAGACTTACTATGGTCGCTTTCGTGACTTGTGGAGGATATAAACCCATTACTTTGCATTTTTTGTTCCTTTGTAATTCTTATTTGAACAAATTGGCTAATAGGGTGAAATTTAGTCAGTCAAATACAGAAATATTGATTAAATATCAATTAACTAAACTTTTATTCATCATCCATGTAGATGCATTCTTTCCCCATGACCAAAATATGAGTTGCAGATAGCCAAGATTAAAAATCATCGATCTTTGAGCTTGAGCCACCTGTAAACTAACTGCTATTAGGCAGACATTATGTGTATTTTGTAGGGTTCTGTGAACACGTAAATATACTGAAAAAAAATTATCTATCAGATTTCATATCAGTGAAAATCACGGTTAGCAGTAATATTAAAGTAGACAGGATTGAATATTAACGATGCCAAAAAAAATAAAATTACCAGAAGTGCAATGAGAGGGTGAAAGCCCCTGATAAATAGCAACATAGTTGCGTGTTTCGTGCTTCAGACAGGGGATGAAACCCGATACAGTGGGATTTATCCCACAGTCCCCACAGGGTGAGCGCAAAAAAGTGTGGGGACTCTGGGAGGTGTGGGGAGTGATTTTTTTGGATACTTAGCTAGAAATCCACCCAAAATTTCGTTCACCCGTCCCCAGAACATGGGATAATTAATAATATTCAGGAGGTGATTTGTTTGTACGGTTGTCAGCAGGTTTTAATTCACCCAAATCTAGATTTAAAAGCAATTTTATCATTTATTTGTTCCCAATCTAATAAGTTATCAAATTGCGCTCTCTACTATGCACGGCAAATTTGGTTTAAGGCTAAACGCTATATCACTAAATTTGAGTTGGATAAGGAGATGAAATCAAATCGTCATTTCCAAACTCTCTATTCTCAATCTGCACAACAATTTTGTCGTTCTGTGTATGAGTCATTTGCATCTTTTAAACAACTTAATGCTTTGTATCAACGTGGTGAGTTATTAGAAAAACCTAGACCACCAAAGTATAGAAAAAACGGCTTAAATAGTTTTAGCTATCCTAAACAAGGGTTAAGGTTAATAGAAGATGGGCAAATTAGAATCCCTCTTGGTCAAACTGTAAAAGTCTGGTTTAAGTTGGATTGTTTCACCATACCTATGCCGTCCAATTTGAAGTTTGAGTCCATTAGAGAAGTCAGGATTGTGCCGAGAAATCGCTGCTTTTATGCAGAGTTTGTTTATCAAACCGAGGCTGTAATATCTGATATAGACAAAAGTAGAATTTTAGGTATTGACCACGGTTTAAATAATTGGTTAACTTGTGTTGATAATATTGGTACCAGCTTTATTTTTGATGGTAGACATATTAAAAGTCTGAATCGTTGGTACAACAAACAAGTAGCAACAATTAAAGAAAATAAACCCCAAGGATTTTGGTCAAATAAACTTGCTGCTATTACTGAAAAACGCAATCGTCAAATTAGACATGGGATTAATAAAACTGCTCGCATAGTTATTAACCATTGTTTGGAAAACCGGATTGGACGAGTTGTGTTTGGTTGGGGACAAGGAATTAAACAAGAGATTAATTTGGGTAAGAAATGCAATCAGCAACTTTCTGCAAAGTAAGCGCAACACTTGGACTTGATTTGAGTGGAGTGTGTAGGGGTGCTTTGACTCACCCCACCCGGATTTATATCTGGGTGACAGCTAATCAGAAGCGAAGGGAAGCGATTTTAACCCGTCCCGTAGCATCTTTTTAGAATCCCCTCACCTTCAGGTAGGGGAGCAGTCAACTAAAATCCTTGCCAAATAAAAATTATTATGCCATCTGACCTAAACCAATCTCTCAATCTGAAGACAAAACTGAGTTATGGCATCGGAGAGCTAGCAGGAGCAATTCCTAATAATATTTTGGTGTTCTTCCTGCTATTTTTTCTTACTAACGTTGCAGGATTGAACTCAACCTTCGCAGGTAGTGTTTTATTAGTAGGCAAAGCTTGGGATGCAATTAATGATCCCTTGATTGGTTGGTTAAGTGACAAAACCCGTTCTCCTTTGGGTAGACGTTATCCGTGGATGCTTTACGGTGCTGTACCATTGGGAGTTTGTTTCTGTTTGCAGTGGTTTGTCCCGCCGACAGAAAATCAGTGGCTGTTGTTTGTTTACTATAGTGCGATCGCGATTTTGTATTATGCTGCTGTTAGTGCAGTTCTGGTTCCTTTTTCTACCCTTGGCGCTGAACTAACTCAAGGTTATAATGAACGTACTAAGTTAATTAGTTTTAAATCTGCTTTCGGTATTGGTGGTAGCATTTTTGCTCTTGTACTAGCTCAGGTAATTTTTGGTTTTTTCCAGCCTCCTACCAGCTATTTATTATTGGGAGGTATCAGTGGAATTTTATCAATCTTGGCAGTTTTTGTTTGCTTTTTAGGAACTAATCAACGCTACAAATTCATTCAGCAGCAACGCCATCAAATTGAACGTCCCCCCGCAGAACCAATTCTCCAGCAAATCAAAATTGCCTTAAGTAATCGAGCATTTTTGTATGTAATCGGTATTTATCTCTGTTCTTGGTTGGGAGTACAGGTGACAGCTGCAATTTTGCCCTATTTTGTTATCAATTGGATGCAGTTACCAGACAAACATTTTACCCAGATGGCTCTAGCTGTGCAGGGAACGGCTTTGATAATGATGTTTTTTTGGGGAGCTATAGGACAACGGATTGACAAAAAAGCTATTTACTGTGCGGGTATACCCTTAACAATTGTTGCCCAAGGTGGATTATTTTTTGTGCAACCCGGACAAATAATTTGGATGTATGTCTTGGCTATAATGGCAGGAGTGGGAATCGCCACAGCTTATCTCGTTCCTTGGTCAATGTTACCGGATGTAGTTGATTTAGATGAACTGAATACCGGACAACGACGGGAAGGAATATTTTATGGATTTGTGGTGCAATTACAAAAATTTGGAGTTGCAGGAGCACTATTTTTGGTTGGTAGAATTTTAGACTGGTCAGGATTTATACCCAGTGTGGCATTTCAACCTAGTCCCATTCAACCAGATTCTGCATTATGGGCAATTCGCTGGATTATTGGCCCCATACCGACTCTAGTATTGATTGTGGGTTTAATATTAGCTTATTTTTATCCCATTACTTCCTCTGTACATGAGGAAATATTGCTCAAAATTAGCGAACGAAATTTTGAGGATGAATCAAAAAATATCCAGGCAATTCGCCACTGATTGAGAATACTTGAGAAGAACTATGTCCTTAACCGATAATTATAAATTAAACCTCATTCAATGGTATCCAGGCCATATTGCGAAGGCAGAAAAAAAACTGCAAGAGCAACTAAAGTTGGTAGATGTGGTTTTAGAGGTTAGGGATGCTCGTATCCCTCTAGCAACCCAACATCCCCAAGTCAAGCAATGGATAGGTAATAAACCACGGGTATTAGTCCTCAACCGCCTAGATATGATTACTCCCCAAATTCAGGAAGTATGGAAAGATTGGTTTAAGCAAGAGGAAGAAGTAGCTTATTTTACTAATGCCCAGCAAGGTAAAGGAGTGGCAGCAGTATCAAAAGCGACTCAAACCGCAGGGATGGCAGTTAATAAAAGAAGACGGGATCGTGGCATGTTACCCCGTCCCATTCGAGCTGTAGTTATTGGGTTTCCTAATGTAGGTAAATCAGCTTTAATTAATCGTTTAGTTGGTAAAAGAGTAGTAGAAAGTGCTGCTCGTCCAGGGGTAACTCGTCAATTACGTTGGGTGAGAATCTCCAAGGAGTTGGAGTTACTTGATGCGCCAGGGGTAATTCCTGTCAAGTTGGAAGACCAAGAGGCGGCGCTGAAGTTGGCGATTTGTGATGATATCGGACAAGCATCATATGATAACCAATTGGTAGCCGCAGGTTTCGTAGATATACTTAATTATTTGCAAGCAGTTTCGAGTAATTTACTACCAAAGGAAATACTCAAATCCCGTTATGATTTAGATTCTATTAACCATACAGGAGAAGCATACTTGCATTTGTTAGCTGAACATAGGTATCAAGGTGATGTGGAACGGACTGCACGACAACTTGTCACAGATTACCGTAAAGGCTATTTGGGTTATATTCCTTTGGAATTACCACATACATGGTAAAACAATGGTTTCAGGCTTTTTTTGAGTATAATTTGAGTATAATTTGAGTATAATTTGAGTAGTAAATGAGTAGCGCCAGGTTTAGAGGTCTAGGCACTGAGGTTGCTTGCTTTTGGATGGACAGTAGCACTTTTTTTTGAGTAGTAAATGAGTAGCAAAAAATTTAGAAATCTGGGCACTCAGATTTACTAACCTCTAACTAGAAAATGGGGAGTGGGGAATCAGGAATCGGTCAGAGGTCTTTTCATTTTTGATGGTGAAATTTTTTCATCGGGACTGCCTTCTGCCTGACAATAAAGGAGGATGAATCAGTAATTACTATCCTTTAAATTAAATGAGCGCATCAATCATCCATACTCAAATTATTACCTATAGCCCTGCTTATACAATTGTACCAACATACGAGTGCTTTAACCGTTGTAGTTACTGTAATTTTCGCACAGAGCCTGGTCAAAGTCCTTGGATGAGTTTATCAACAGCTGCAAATATTTTCCAAAAATTAAAAAGGCAAAATGTTTGTGAAATCCTCATCCTGAGTGGAGAGGTGCATCCCCATTCTCCCCAGCGTCAACATTGGTTGCAGCGAATTTATGATTTATGTGTACTAGCACTGGAAATGGGATTTTTACCCCATACTAACGTTGGACCACTAAATTTTGCAGAAATGCAAAAATTAAAGCAGGTGAATGTATCTATGGGGTTGATGCTGGAACAATTAACCCCCAAATTATTGCATACAGTCCATAAACATGCACCGAGTAAATTACCAACACTCAGGTTACAACAATTACAATGGGCCGGAGAATTGCAAATACCCTTCACCACAGGCTTGCTTCTGGGAATTGGAGAAACAGAGGATGATTGCTGGGAAACCCTAGAAGCCATAGCTCAAATTCATCAAGACTATGGTCACATTCAAGAAGTGATTTTACAACCTCATAGCCCTGGAACTCAACAAAGCTTAAATGCGCCAGCCTTTAATCCGTATAAATTACCAGCAATCATTAATCAAGCTCGTCAAATATTACCATCAGATATTACCATTCAAATCCCACCAAATTTAGTCCGCGATAGTCAATGGTTAATGGCTTGTGTATCATCTGGTGCAAGGGATTTTGGAGGAATTAGTCCCAAGGATGAAGTTAACCCCGATTATCCCCATATTCAAGAGCAGGAATTAAGGGAAATTTTACAAACTGCGGGATGGAATTTATTACCGAGATTGCCAGTTTATCCCCAGTTGATAAATGGATTATCCCCAGAGCTAAAAACAGCTGTCACAAATTGGCGAAAACTGATGTCAATTCCAGCATAAATATTGAGCAAAAATATAGCAGAAATCCAATAACCACCAAGTATTCGACAAAATCTTATTTTTTTCTAACACTGGAGATATGAGTAGCAAATATCATGTCACAATTTGATGTTGATAAAACAATCCTATTCAAGCAAAATAAACTCATGGGACTTTTCGACCAAATTGTAAATGCTGCTGGAAATGCTGGGCAACTAGGTGACTTAGCTCAAATCGGTAATGCTTTAGCTCAAGCTGACACAGATTCGTCAACAATGCAGTCTGCTTTATCAATAGTAGGTAATCAAGTACGTTCTGCATTGCAACAAAAGCAAGCCAATGAAGGAGCAGGTGCGGTAGAAGCATTAATAAATCAATTTGCGGGAACTTCTGCCAATCCTCAAGCCGTCACCTCCCTGTTCTCAGGAGCAATGCAGAATCAGTTAATCGATACTATTGCCCAAAGTACCGGCTTAGATTTGAGTCAAGTTCAACAGATGTTACCGATGCTAGTGCCTGTAGTCCTTAAGTTTATCAAAGCTGGTGGTTCTCAAATAGCAAATAATCCTATTCTCGCCAGTTTCCTTGATACTGATGGTGATGGTGATGTTGACATGGCAGACTTGATGAAACTGGCAAGTCAATATATGAATTAGTAGGCTGGAAATGGTAATCTGTAATGGGTAAAGGAATTATATGCTTTTACCGATTACCATTTTTTGATAGGATCAGAAAAATAATCCTTATTGCATAGGTGTTTAACTTCTTTTCAAGCGAAAAATTATCGTTTCTGAGCCTTATATATATAAAAGTTATTGAAAGCCCCCACGGTTTCAAAGGTATAACCAGGAACCCAGGGGTTAAGTTCTAGATCAGTGCGATAAACACTGAATATAATATAGTTGTGCCTTTTTGTAGTAGCTGCAATGATTTCCTTGATTTGTGGATTAGCACTATCTACTAATTTATTACAATTTAGATTAACCAGCTTTTCCAAGAGATTTGGGCTTTTGGCACAAACATTGTCTTTTAAATATTCTTGCAGTCTTAGCACTGCATATTGCTCATACTTTGGTTGACTGGGATTGGTACTTGCCATAAATATGCCTAAAACAGCTAACCCGACTGTTGCGGCATATGTAATAATAGTTGACGGTTTCATCGTTGCTAATTATAGTTTACTTCGTTTTTTGTAGACTTTAGCTCAAAGTACTCCGTTCCTGCCAAAAAAACTGGATCAAAAGTTGCAAACAGTGCTATAATTATTCAGAAATATGGCGAGCGTGGCCAAGTGGTTAAGGCAGAGGTTTGTGGTTCCTCCATTCGTGGGTTCGATTCCCATCGTTCGCCCTTAAAATTTGGTATTAGATAATATTCTAAAACTAGGGTGGGCAATACCCACATTACCCATTGGAGAATTCGTGGATATTGTGTCTCACGTACTTTTGCAACAGAATTTCCCAACAGGGTTAATAATTTAGCGTTGCTATATACTGCTGTAATTGTGAAATTTTAGTAAGTCAAAATTTTCAAATTTTCTCTATCAGAAAAATTAACAGTTTGAAAGTCTTCGGGTTTACCATTAAACTGTAATTCCCCTTGGTTAAGCATCGCTAACCAATCAGCACGACCAATAACTTGGGGACGATGGCTAATGAGAATAGTAGTTTTGCCCCGGCGATGAGCTAATATGCGATCAAGTGCTTCATTTTCGGTAATAGGATCGAGATTAGCCGTAGATTCATCCAGAATCAGAACTGGTGGGTTGTTTAAAAGAGCACGAGCGATCGCTTGACTTCTAAGTATATCTACGGGGTATGCCCTGTGATATTTGTATCCGACCGGGATAATGGAAAGTCAGGTTTTTGAGTTGAATGTCAGCTGTATCTGATAATTTAACCCAGGGTTTAGCGGTATCTCCTTCATGTTCGTAAGTTAACTCATATCATGGACAAATAAACTGACGTGAGTTAGATGAGTTATAAAGCCTGAAGTTCTTATCCAGTATTGTGTATGAGAACCAAGAGTTTATAAAAAGCTGTGAATTTATTGAGAATAGAATCAGTAACCATTAAATTTGTAAATTATTGACTTTGTTCTCAACTAATGATTGAGGTAGTTTTGAGTCTTAGTGCCCGTAACTATTGATTCACAAGGCTTATAGCATTTAAAATTCGTCGAACTCACGTTAAACTGAAACCTTTGCTCTTCTTAGGAAGTTTGAACGAACCCAAAAACCCTCACCTTGAACTGAACCGTATTGAACCGGATGATGCGGGGACGCGGGGACACGGGGACGCAGAGCAGGATGTGTTCCAAACCCAGTGTCCAGGGCGATAAGTCCCAAGGGTCTGAGTCCCCCATCAAAATCTGCGATTTGATGGATCGATCCCGATTGATGGGCGCTTCAAGCCCCACCACATCGGTGTCTCCGCGTCTCTTCTTGACCGCAAAATACCTCTTCCCTATCCTCCAATCCCTAGCGCCTAAACCCTATTTTCTAGCTAGAATATTATGGGTTTAACTTTTGATAAAGTTGATGTATGTGGGGTCAAGCTCCTATTGACAAATAGCAAAAATGTAATCATTTTTTTAGTTACCTATCTATTCACATTATCGTAAGTTAGTTAAATTTTTGTAGCTTTTTATGAAGCATGAAGGGATTGATTTATAGATGCTTACTTTAACTTGGAAAAACTTACTTGCTTCTGTGGAAAAAGTTCTGAGGGAATTGGGAAAAAATCGTCACATAATTTTTTCTAAATACTGATAAGATCCTCTCCCAGAGGCATCTTTCGGACTTCAAGGCAGTCGGGAATAGAGTGAGAAAATGTAGTCAGATTTTTGTACAGGCTAACATCTCCGACCTAATTAGACGACCTGATTAATGGAGAAGAGTTGCAATGCACCTAACAATTAAAAAAAATCAATCCATGAGTACAATTATCAAATCTGTAGTAATATACT
>NZ_FYBH01000305.1 GCF_900185595.1 Calothrix rhizosoleniae SC01 | reverse complement strand
AGACTTGACAGATGAAATTGGAGAATTCACTTTTTGATGTTCCCTGAATTCATCCAAGTCCGAGTGCCGAAACATCTACAGGATAAAGCTGCAATATCAGCTGCAAATGCCAAAGCATCAGTAAAATTACATCCCTTCTGAGTAATATAGTGACAAAAAGCACCATGAAAAACATCTCCTGCACCTAATGTATCTACAGCTTGGAGCTGAGGAACCTTAATCTCACCACTTTCATCTCTAAGATTGTATGTAATGGGTTTTTCCCCGTGGGTAATGGCAATGTAGGGGATAGAAAATTGATTCAGGTAGGCAAAAATTTCAGTTTCTTGGTGACAATTGGGAGGGAGAAAATTACTGGAACAAATGGCATAGTCAACATAAGGTAAGATATTCTCGAAGCCGGATTTCCAGCTACCACCATCGATGGCTACAGGAATATTTTTGGCTTGAGCTGCGATCGCAATTTCTCTGCTTACGGACATCTGATGTCCATCAATTAATACAATATCTACATTATCTAAAATGTTAGGCGGTAAGGAAGTACTACTGGCTTGAATTTTAGTCGCATTCATGGAAATTACTGCTCTCTCCCCCGTTGTTTGAGTCACAATAATGGAAGAAACAGGAGGCGGATTATTGGGGGTGGGGTGTAAATCCACGATTTGTACTTGCCTATCTGCCAAATCGCTTTTAATTAAATGTGTCATGGGGTGAGAACCAACTACCCCGGCGACTGTAGCCTGATTACCCAAATAACTAAATGTCACCCCGGCATTGGTCGCAGGACCACCAGCCGCCGCAGTATAATCTGTAGCAACTATTTTTTGATTATTTTGGGGAGGAGAGTCAGCCAGGTAAATTAAATCTAGGGTGACTAACCCCACAAATAAGCCATGATGGGATTTTAAATTTGTCATACATAAGTAATAAGTTTAATATTCTGTTTGTTGACTGAACCTTAATCATCATGTCTTCGGACATTGAAACAATAGAGCCCAATAGATTAGGATTCCCAATATTTAGGCATTTTCCATTTTTCCTGCCAGGTTTTTTTAATCTGATTAAAGGTTGATTTTGGGTCTTTATCATCGACTATTTCTTCCCAAGCCTTTTCTAAGTTGCCTTTCTGTTTTTGGGTTAACTTCCAAGATAAGGGTTGCTTATATTCTTCATTGTCAGGGAAGAAAATAGTAAATTGTTGAATATCTACTTCTTTCTCTTTATTTTCTTTCTCTTTATTTTCTTCCTCTTGATTTTTCCAAATTTTTTGTAAAAGCTCCGCTTCTTCTTGATTCCGAGCTATTTGAGTTGAATTACGAACACTATTTAATGTTTTTAAAGGACCAATAAATTCTGTAAACCAGCCAGGATAGCCATTTATGGAACCCAATTTAGATTCTGGGAAAGCATTAATTTGTAATAGTAAGACCCTTTTTACGTTTAGTTGTTCACGAAACTGATCTAACCAATCATTTAACCATTCAACAATAGTAAAAAGTCCTGTATTATCAAAGTATCCTCCATCAGCAATATGATAATTATAGGGTTCTCCTTTAATGATATTATCATTGTCGTTACGAGCTCGAGGAGAAATGTAAGGGAATGAAGCAGAGAGTCTTGCTGCAACACTAAACTTGATATCTTTGCACTTATCACGAGTTTTGTTATCTTTGCACTCATAAAGAGTATAGAAATCTAAAACTTGGTGATTAGCCTGTGACTTAGAATGGGCAATTTCTGAAATTTCTTGATTAACAAACTTCATCGGGGAAATTAAAAAACGATTGCCATTTTCTACTAAAGTTGCATTAAATACTGGTATAGGAATCTTCCCATCCATGATAGGTTTTTGCAAAGATGTCAAGGTTGCCGTGGGTTTTAGCATTTCTCGTTCCCAATCTTGCTCCATCGCGAATCCACGATCAACATATTTGTTTACTGCTAAAAAAGGAAAACCAATTGCTCTAACTAAATCAGGATAAGCTAAACCCCAGCCAACAGCATCTAAGCTATCTTCTGTAGCATTGTTAAATGCTTGGTTAAATTTTTCTTTTATTACATCGGAGTTGGATCCTGTTACACTTTCTAATTGATCAAGCAAAAACATTGTCCCTACCGATCCTCCCGAAGCAGAGCTAATCATTCCTGTTGCTTGGGTAAAAGAAGAGCCTAATTCCTGTTGTAAACCCCTTAAAACTTCTACTGTCCAACCAGCAGCTTGAATTCCCCCACCACTAGCAGCCACTACTACTAAAGTTTTCCCTTCTGGTGATTTCTGATTTTGCAAACGTTTTTTAATGGGTATGGTAAAGTCGGCTAATTGAGTATAAGAATATTGATCAGGATTTTGTTGGATTTCTTCTAACTTAAAGTAGTGATCTACACCAAAAATTCCATAGCTAAAACCAGAGAAAAGAATAAAAAATAATCTTAGAGGAACGCGGAAATAATCAGTATAAAAAATTGCACCACCAAGTAAAGCTGTTGCCACCCAAACAATTAGCAATAAATATAATAATGCGGGAGCTTCAGCTTCAAATGGGAAGTATGATAAAATATTACATCCTGGATAGTTGGCAATAATTACTATCAAATAAAATACTATTCCTACGAGTCCTAAAGCAATACCTAATTTATGTCCTTCAGTGAATTCATCCTCATTAGTAATAGGGTTTTTTTGAAAGTACCCTTTTGTGTATTCTTCTCTTCCATTGAAGAATTTTATAGCATCAACAAAAAAAAATTCGCCAATAATGCTCTTATTATCATCATTATCAATATGGTTTCTGATTTGATGTACTATTATGAATATTAATACGCTTAACAATATTACTACCAAAGTTCGTATCATTGTATTTTTAGGTTGAACTTCGGGAAAAGAATGAGTAACCGTAATGACCAAAGTTGGTGATGCAAGTATAATAGCTAACCCATATCTGAATATGTTTTTTGCCGGAAATCCTTCTGTTTTACATGAAAGGTTTCTTACCCATTCAGGCAGATATTTTTTTATCAGTCTCTGCAAATACTCTATCTCTCTGTGCCAATCGTTTATCTCTCTCTTCAAAACTTCACTGTAACGTTCTGGTGCATTAATGAAAATTAAGTAAAAAACGACAGAAACCATTAAGCTAGCTAAAGCTGTTCCTATTATGGTCCAAATTAATTGCAAAAAATTATGCATGACAAAGAGATTCCCAAAGAATAAAGGGAATTGATTGATAGCAACGCAAGGGAAAAAGAATAAAAAAAGTCCTGCTATGATGGGAACTCTGAATAAGAGTAAATATTGCAAACAGGATAATGTAACAGGATATATTTTAGTCGTTTTCCATAAACAAATCATTGATAATGGAACAACTAGCCATGCAACAAAAGCAATATTTTTCAATAAATAAATTATTAATACAAGAGCAACTAGCCATGCAACAAAAGCAAGAATATTCATTTTTTTATATTTATTAAAAAAACTTAACTTATGATCGTGAACTCGATATAAGCTGAAATTATTATAATTCTGTCAGGAAAAAATACTATTAGTTTGCACAACTACCCGCGAAACTAAATTTTTTAACCCAAATAGATATTACTCTAGAGTAACATGAATCTATCCCACTAATACTCACAGGGGCGTTACAGCCATGCAAACCGACCCCAAACCAGGAACACTCTACGTTGTAGGTACACCCATTGGCAATCTGGAAGATATGACCTTTAGGGCTGTGCGAATTTTGCAAACAGTAGACTTAATTGCTGCTGAAGATACCCGTCACACAGGTAAATTATTACAACATTTTCAAGTTCAAACCCCCCAAGTCAGTTATCATGACCACAATCGCCGCAGCCGGATTCCGGAACTAGTAGAAAAGCTACAAACAAGACAAGCGATCGCTTTAGTTACGGATGCTGGAATGCCCGGAATTTCCGATCCTGGTTACGAACTAGTCAAAGCTTGTATTGATGCGGACATCTCAGTAGTTCCCATACCTGGTGCTAGCGCAGTGGTTACGGCACTCAGTGCAGCCGGACTACCAACAGATAAATTTGTATTTGAAGGATTTCTCCCAGCCAAAACCACACAACGTCGTCAACAATTAGAATTACTCAAAACAGAGACTCGAACTCTAGTATTTTATGAATCTCCCCACCGTTTAAAAGGGACTTTACAGGACTTAGGAGACATTTTTGGTCATCAGCGTCAAATTGTCATGGCACGGGAATTAACTAAATTTTACGAGGAATTTTGGCGCGGTGCGATCGCTGAGGCAATTTCTTACTATGGAGAGAGGGAAAAAGAACCCCAAGGTGAATATACTTTAGTAGTGGCAGGTACTCCGCCTAGCCAAACCCAACTTTCATTAGCTGAATTAACAGCAGAATTGGCACACATGATTGGTCAAGGGATATCCCGTTCCCAAGCCAGTCGAGAATTGGCAAAAATGACTACCATACCTCGTCGCCAACTCTATCAACTAGCACTAGAGATTGATACTAGTACAGTTGAGCAGAAATCAACCAACCATTTATAAAATACGATTTTGGATTTGAGATTTGAGATTTGATATCTTGGATTGTGAAAGAGTTACTACATAAGCTTTTCTTTCTTTCCATATGTCACAATGATTTTTCAAATTGGTATAATTTTTGCAGTTAATATAGCGTACTATTTATGACATTATCTTTGTGTAATATAGTATCTGTAAAAGCTATTATTGTTAATACCTGACTCTGAGTTATATATTTTCTCTCAGAAATTGAGTCTGTAAGGGGATATTTATTCTAAGTCAAGGTTGATTACAATAGTTAATTATTGACGAATCAGACGAAGAAGGAACGAGTAAGAATGACCCAAGTGGTTTTAGGAGAGAATGAAGGCATAGATTCGGCTTTACGCCGCTTCAAGCGTCAGGTTTCCAAGGCTGGCATTTTAGCGGATGTTAAATATCATCGGCACTTTGAAACTCCAATAGAAAGGCGTAAGCGAAAGGCTGTCGCTGCTAGACGCAAGCGACGTTTTAAATAGCCTCTTTTTAGATACTGAATTACTTAAATAAAGCAATCATGGTTGAATGGGATAGTATAAACAACTACTCGTCAACCATAATTTTTTGTATAACTTTAAGTATGTTTTAAGATTTATTGTCACTCTCAGGAATACTGAAGTTGCTACTATTACAGCGATTCATCGCCTTCTCTACCCCTTGTTTGAGGGATAATTCTACACATTCCACCACAAACTGAAGAACCTCAGACATAAGTTGCTTTTCTGCAACTGAAAATTTTCCCAGTACATGGGAAACTGTTTTTTTATCATCCTCCTTCACTGCACCCTTTGGTTTACCAATACCAATACGTAAGCGGGGAAAGTTTTGTGTATTCAGATGAGAAATAGTGCTTTTCATCCCATTGTGTCCTCCAGCAGAACCAGATAAGCGTAATCTGGTTTTTCCTAAAGGTAAATCCATATCATCATAAATCACCAATACAGATTCAGGAGACAACTTATACCAACTGGTAACAGCTTGTATTGCTTGTCCCGACAAGTTCATGTAAGTTGATGGCTTTAATAAGCGGATTTTTTTTCTGTCAACAGGTGCTACACCTTCTCCATAATCTCCTTGAAACTTACGATTTCCTGATAAATTAATTTGCCAGGAACAGCATAAAGCATCTACCGCCGCAAACCCAATATTATGGCGAGTTTGGTCATATTTAGGTTCTGGGTTACCCAAGCCAACAATTAACTGGGGAATTACTAAAGCTTTTTTGGTAGCAGTCTCTGTCATTCGATTTTGGATTGATTCTTCGTCTTCTATAACTTATACTTGCTCTTTTGTCCCTGCTTCAATCTGCTTAGATTCCAACTCAGCCGTGGTGCTTATAGCCTCTTCTAATTGCTCTGCTTCCTTTTGAAATTCATTTTGAAATTCTTTGGAAGCTTCTTGAAAACCCCGAATTGCTTTTCCCATACTACGACCAATTTCTGGTAACTTCTTGGGACCAAATATCAGTAGTGCTACACCCATGATGACAGCCATTTCCGGAAGTCCGATACCAAATATATTCATGAGATTTTGTCTCCTTTCAACTCAAATGTTGCCAGATTAAACCCACATCTGTAGTTTAATCAAAAATCTGGAAATTTAGAATCCAATTAATGCTAATTATTGGAAAATTTACAAGTCCCCACTCTCCTGGGCTAGCTACGTATACACACAAGTCCTACCCATCTTCGTTTCAAACTATTTAGCCGTGATCAGTTTTTAGTGCATTAGTACTATTAAAAGATAATCTCCTACCGTTGTGGGTGGGATTTTTCTTTTTGTCGGGTGATGCTCCTTCTTGAGCTGCTACGCAATCATCAATTTTTCCAGGGGAATTAGATGGGATAAGCCGTAGAGTTGATACTGGGTGCGATCGCTATCTTTAATATTAGAATCACCCAGGGTAAGTTTTTGGAACTGGGTAAGAATCTCCGGTTATTAGTAATTTTGGGACAAGCGATCGCTCAGTGCTAGTTGGGTCAGTTCTGCTAAATTCAGAAGAATATACTGTATGTGACGAATTTTATTTTGTCCCTGTTTTTCACAGCAATGTAACGCGAAAATAAGGGTTTATTAGTGCTTATTAATAGACAGTTAATATAGTGTCTTTTTTTGTTAGTAAAAATACGAAAACGAGATGCTTCGCATGGAAGACATTCATAGACAAAGACGCATCAAATAAAAGGGTCAAATCTTATGAATATCAAAGCTATTGCCTTAGTATCTATCCTCGGTTTAGGAACTCCTGCAATTACAGATGTTTCTCTCAATCCTAAAACTGCATCGGCAATGCCTACAGATTTTAATCGCCCAACAGGAGCTTTCATGAATGCAAATCAGCAATGGGTTATTTGGCTGAAATTAGATGAATTTGGTGCTTATACATATCAGGGTCTAAATAGGAAAAATGGTTCTTCTCTGGAATTGAAAAATCCTACAATCTCAGGTAACAAACAACGTTATACTTATACCTTTAGAAATAATAATTACAATTACATCATTGCCCATCAGCCACAAGATCCTGACTTTATCCGTCTCACAGTCGTCAATCCCCAAGGACGTACAATCTTAAATCAACTCATGGAAAAGAAAGGGAATGATTGGGATGTCTAGAAATCAGTAATATTAGACAAATATTTATACATTACCTTATTAGTATATCAGTGCTTTGTGCCATTTCATTAAATCCATTGTCAATGTAGTTTTAGAACTTTGGACTTAGACCGTAAACGTATTTGTCTAGATCTGTCTACCTTTGGGTAGCTTTATCTAGATATTTATGGACGGTGTTTACTCAAGGGAGTGATGTGGAGCAGGAACCCATTATATCCTGTGTCCACATGTGTACCAGAGGAGAGTTGAAAAAACCCGGACAAGCCGGGTTATAGAATAAATATATTTAGGTAAGCTAATTAATGCTATTTACCCAAACTCTACCAACCTACAGGTACACCATCAAGTATGAGTGACTTGTTATAGATTTGTAGAATAATCAACAGAAAAACAAAGAATAAAAGCATAAAAGTTCCCATGAGTGTGGTTGTACCCCAACCAGGAGAGACTTTACCATATTCAGAATTTAGGGGTCTGAGGATATCTCCTAACCAAGTCCTTTGTGCCATATTTCACCTTAAGACTAATTACCAAAGCATTTTGTAATCTTCTGTAATATTCTATAAGAATACTACTCATAATCAATTTTTTTATTATGGAAAATATGGAACCCGCAACAGTTCTTAGCATTTCTGTCTGTGCCGTCTTGATCGTAGTCACTGTACTATCCATCTATACGTCTTTTGGACCCCCGTCTAAGGAACTGAGTGATCCTTTTGAGGATCATGAAGATTAGGAAGGAGTGATGGAGTGATGGAGTTATGGAGGGAAGGAAATCAATTTCTCGGTTTTTTCTGCTCTCCAAATATCTTTATCTTTCAATTAGGGTTTGTGGAATAACTATAAAATATTGATTTATCAATGCTTTTAGGCTGTTTTCTCTGAAGAAAGTGTAAAAAAATAGGGGATGAAACTATTCCCCATTCCCCACTCCCTACTCCCTACTCCAGGTTAAAGCTGGCTATTTTCCCAGGTTTGATTGTGATACTTTGCCTTGCTGGTAAATTTTCTGGCTCAGATAAAGAACGCTCTAACAAATCTACAGAATTAACTATGCTCAGTCCCAAATCGCTCTGCAAACTCAATTCTGCTGTTTCTCCTTGGCATTCGTAGCAACGCAGAATCCATTGCTGGCTATTTTCTTCTGCTTGCTTAAATGCCATCAAAATTAAATTGTCTGCTGATAAATCCAATAATTTAGCTATGGGGGATAAAGTCCTTTTATCCTTTGGCTGGGACAAAGTCGAATCAGCATCAAATCTGGGATTGATCACTGTTTGCAATGGTACATTCAACTCATAACCTCGTCTAACGGTTTGGGCTGTTTGCCAATTACCAGCATGGGGATATATGGCATAGGTAAATTCATGGCTACCTTTGTCTGCTTCAAAATCCGGCCAATTTGGACTTCTTAACAAGGTTAGTCTGAGTTGATTGGGATGGCTGTCATAACCATATTTACAATCGTTGATTAGGCTGACACCATAATCGGTTGGGATTTCCGATAGGGATTGTCTGTCTTCTGCAGTCAAGTCTGCCCATCGTAAAGCTGGTACTTCCCACTTGGCTTTTTCTTCTGGGGTTTGAGGTTTGGTAGAACGGCGAATGGTTCCGCAGGGAATTTCATAGGTGGCAAATTCTGCTTGGATATTCAAGGGAAATGCTGCTTTGACTAAAACTTGGGATTCTTGCCAATCAACGGTTGTAGCAATTTTTAAAATGGGTGATGCAGATTGCAGGATGTAATCGCAGCTAAAATCTGATTTACCTATTGTTCTTATGACTCTGATTCGAGTTTGTACACAACCCCTTTCCAATACTTCAATGGATTGTAGTGCTGCTGATGGTAGGGGATTGTTTTGATAGTGTGGGTCTATGTTCCATGCATCCCAGTATTGTCCGCTATCTTGAAATGCCTGTAGTTGGTTACCTCCTGGATTGGTAATTATTTCCCTTTGATTAACTTTGTCAAATACACTTGCTAAGTTCCCCGTTTCCTCGTCAACGATCGCTCGCAAATATTCATTTTCTAAGGTCAACATAGGAACAGAAATTTCTGCTTGCGTTGATAATTCTAATTTGGTATTTTTATAATACGGGTTTGTATTGTCTGTTTTTATTTCTAGGGGAGATAGCCAAAAAAGATGGTATCCCACAGCAGGAATGTTTTTTGCTAAAAATAATAGTTTGCCACCCGCTCCTATTTGAGTTGGTTGAGGTTGTCCAGAGGTATCAAGAATTTGCCACTCTGTTTGGGTTGCTGGAATTTCAGGTAAGGAAACAGCAACTACCTCAGAACGCTGCCAATTGAGAGCATTGAAAACGACTACAGGAAAACTATTGGGGTGTGGTGGTTCTGGGAAACTAATTTGAGATGCGATCGCACTTAAAGATTGTTGTAAAATTTCTATACCAACCTGCTCCACTTGTTGCCATTCTGGTAAGGCATCTTGGTAAACTTCGGTGATGGAGGAGCCAGGAAGAATATCATGAAATTGTTGAAATAATACTTGTTTCCAAGCTGTTTCTAGTTCTGCCTTGGGGTATGTGATACCACTGGTAATGGTGGCGAAGGAAGCAAATAATTCCGCTTGATATAAAAGATTTTCACATTTTCGATTCCAGCGTTTTTGGTCTGCATGGCTGGTGTAGCATCCGCGATGGAATTCTAGGTATAACTCGTCGTCCCATGTGGGGAGAGTGGGGAGTGAAGGAGTGAGGGAGTGAGGGAGTGGGGGAGTGGGAGAGTGGGAGAGTGAAGGAGTGGGAGAGTGGGAGAGTGAAGGAGTGAGGAGAGATTTGTTTTCTTTGCCGTTTGTATTCGTGAGAATATTTTGGGTTGGTGTTATTTGTCGTAAATATTTTTCGGCGGTGGTAAATTCTATGGGTGGTAAATAAGCAGAGTTTTGCCAACGGCGGGCAATTTCTAACATATCACGGGTAGGCCCACCGCCATGATCCCCTACACCTGCTAGCCACAGGGATGATTTTAATCCTGTTTGAGTCTGCCATTCACAGTCATATGCTGCCATTTTCACAGGATCAATACCTTCACCAATGGGAGCAGACATGAGACTCAATACTTGACTACCATCAGGCGATCGCCACCAGAAAAATCCGTGGGGAAATCTGTTAGTATCATTCCAGCGCAGTTTTTGGGTGACAAAATATTCCACCCCTCCCTGCTGAAGAAATTGGGGTAAAGTCCAACAAAAGCCAAAACTATCGGGTACCCATACCACCGTGGATAGTTTGCCGAATTTTTCCATCCCATAGCGTTGTCCGTAAAGTAATTGACGAACAATAGATTCCCCAGAGATTAAATTCAAATCTGGTTCTATCCAAAAACTACCTACTACTTCCCAAATACCGGCTTTGATAGCAGCCTGAATCCGCGCAAATAAATCGGGACGATGTTTTTCTACCCATGCATAAAGAGCCGGGGTAGAATGGCAAAACATCAGCTCTGGGAAGTCTTTTTGTAGTTGTAGTACTGACTCAAAAGTATTTTCGGCTGCTTTCCAAGTTTCACTTACCCGCCATAACCATGCCATGTCTAAATGTGCATGACCCAAAAGATAGATTTTTGATTGGGGATGGAAAATTTTTCCTTGGATTAAGCGATCGCGTAGTAAAGTTAATGAGCGATCGATTTCTGCGGTTGATGAACCTGCACCATCCATCTCCTTTACAATTGTGGCTAAAATATATAACTTTTCTGGTGCAAATGTTTCCAGATACTGTTTGAGTACCGCCAGCTCATCAGCTACAAACCCTGGTTCAGGGAGATTATTGTCAGTAGATTCATAAACTAAATGGGAACTGAACAAAGCTCCATCACAATGTCCTGGACTTACCAAGCGCAGGGTGACAGTAAATTCATCCCCTGGATTCACCCCTTTACTAAGTAACACCCTGGGGGAAAAATCAAATAAATCTCCCTCGGCTGCTAACTCTCCATTGACATAGACTTGGGCATTTTCCGCCCACCAAACCAAAGCCAAGCGTACAGATAAACCAGTTAGCTGATAACCATGTAAATTAGAGGGAATGACTATATTTTGCCCCAACCAGATAACTTTTCTGCCCCCAGCCCAAGCAATATTTCCCTTGGCATTAAGTTGAGATAGATTCCAACTAGCAACATTAGCTGCTGTAATATGAGTAATTTCTAAATCATCTGCACAACATCGCCAACCAGAGGAAATATCAGCCTGGTTGTAAGAGTGTAACCTTTCAATGGCATCTGAGATAATTTGCGTATGTGCTGGTGATACCGGGATATTCATTTCAGTTACCAGTTATCAGTTATCAGTTAGCCTCCTGCGGAGGAGCTGCGCTAACAGTTTCTCCCAGAGACTTGGGTATGGAATTTATTTTTTCCAGATACGGATTACTTTTGGGGATTATTTTCGCTAAAATCAGATTCTAATCCTGATGTATTTTGATTTTTTAGATCAATATTGCACTCACAGAATCAAAAATACTTTAACATCTTGACTTTACTAGGTGTTAAAACTTAATTTATTGATTGCTAGATTTACCAATTTTTCTGATTGTGTAGCGGGAGTCTCACACACAAACAACATCTGCATCAGAACCCACTACCATGCCTTTCACCGACTCCGAACGATATCAAAGCCGACTGTTTAACTTTTTTCATCAGCAAAAACGACGTTGGAGTGAAAAAATTCAACGTACTGCTCGTCATGTTAAAGTTAACGCCAATTGGTCCCTAGAGGCACTACTGCATTCCGCCGTGCTAATGATGCGGAAAGTTATTGAGTCCCGTGGGAAAAGACTGAAGCCAGGAAAAAATCCAGATAACTCATCAGTTACTCCAGAATACACTGAGATTCAAAAACAGGAATTAATTGATACTCAAGGGAATCTCAATCCATCACTCCCTAGCTCTGCTGAAAATGAAGAAATTGGAATTGAGACACAAATAGTACCTAGCCCCAAAGGAGCGATCGCATTTTTTGACACAGCGATCGCAAAATTTGAATCCAACGCTTTAGTACCAGTCTCTCAAGCTAGCGGAGGATTCTTAGCATTGATACAAACCCAGTTCAAAATCTTTGTTTATGGTGAACAAGCAGCAAATACGGCTGAAAAAGACCAAAAAAATGAATTACAAAAATTAATTGTCACTGCACTGAACTTTTTATTTGATCGCAATCAAAATAATACAGGTCGATTACGTATAAATACTATCGAAGAAATACCTTCCACTTCTCTTCCCTCCCCAAAATCTTCACCCCCAAACCTAGAAAGTCAGGAAATTGCAGATCCGTGGCTTACCCTCAGTGATTTATTTGGTGATTCCCAGGAAACAACAGCAGAGGAAGAAAAAGCAGAAACAAGTAGTGATGTTCCTAGGACATCAAAAAATCCTCCGCAAAATTGGCTGAAACGCTACCAGCAGTTTTTACAACAGCCACAACCAGATAGTGAATTAGTCAACCAGCAACCACCAAGCGTCAATATAACCGCCACAACAACAGCAGAAAATGACACCTCCTCCTTATCTGAGCTAAATACCACAAACAACCAACTCGAAACCAACCCAGACTTTATAGACACCCAAGCCAAAATAGTTGGTTATGCTCAACACCCCCTAGAGAGAGTTTTACAATGGTTAGATAACGGTATGTTGTGGTTGGAAGAAAAAATTGTCACAGTATTTAATTTTATCCAGGGTTTATGGCGGAGAAAATAAATATATAACTGTTAATCTTAATCCTTGACAGAATTTATACGAATATGTTGAATCAGTGAAATCAGTGTAATCCCTATAATCAGTGATCTTCAATTGATTGTAGTGGTTGCCAACCTGCTTGCCATTGAGAACAATCATTCAATAATTTAGCATTCATCCAGAAACGCACCTGGGAGTCACAAGCAGAAACCATTTCCGCATATACCCACTTTCCTTGATTTTTGCGGTTAACGACTTGAAAATGTCGCCATCCATCTACTTTTTGCTGTGCTGTCCATTTAGAACCCAACAAGTGGGGAAATTTTTGCTTTTTTGGCATTACCCAATTTTATTACTCAAATTTGTTATGGTCATACAATTTTAGATTTTAAAATTAAACTACATATTATTTCTATACTTTCGAGGTATTGACAAAATACATTATGCTTTTAACTTGTCACAAATGATGTGAGAGAAGTTGAGAAATTATAGGTGATATACTGAGATTAAATTACTGAAACAAAGAAAATCAACATAAAAACTAGTTACTTATACGCAGAAAGACAGGAATTTCCCATTGTGATATTGTAGCTAAACACTATTCCCCCTCCGTCACAAATCCACATGAACAAAGGTGAGGAACTGCAAAAACTACTGGATTTGCTAGAAGAAAAGATAATGTGCTTGCGAGTAGCTAAGGTTACTGAGACAGATGCTTTAGCTATTTTTAAAGTGGAAAAGCAGATTCAGGAAGCAGAAGCAGAACGGGATCTTATAAAACAAGAAATTGATAATCAAAATACATCAACTGCTAGTTGTGATTTATACCATGCATTATTAAAACTTGGTTATCGTCAACAAGTACTATCATTTAAAAAATTTCTCAAAGCCCAATCAATTAAAGCTTTCCTAATTCAGGGCTTGCCAGATTACGGACAACGTTGGTTACTAAATAGATTAATAACTCAGCATATTCGCTATGGCACTACAGGTAAGATGATACGAGTTCAACTCGATCGCATCGGACGCAGAAGGGATATTAGTGCTTTATGGCGAGAACTTGCTGGTAGAGTGGGTTTAGTCGGAAAACAACACACACCTTCAGAGATTGTTGAGCGAGTTTATGGATGGTGGCAAACTCAAAATGTGATCCTAGTTTTTCATGATGTCGATTGTATGCCACAGGAGTATTTACAAGAGCTAATTCAGGATTTTTGGCTACCATTGGCAAATCAAGCGCGAGAGGTTATATCTGAAACACAAAATTACCAGCTACTGATGTTTTTGGTCGATTATGAAGGTCGTGTGGGTACACAAAATAACTTATTTGTGGAAAAACTGGAGCCAACCTGGGAACCGAAAATTCCGATTAAATTACCATCGATTACTCAATTTTGCGATCGCACATTAACTAATTGGATTGAGACAATAGAGATGGAATTTGATACATTGCCCCTTGTAGAAGCGATTAATGATACGGAGGATGAACTAGTCCGGGAAATATTAGATAATAGTGAGAATGGGATACCAGAATTAGCAATGTCAGAAATTTGTCACCTATGCGGCTGCAATTGGTATGAAGAGAAGGACAGATGGCTGAAATACTGAGTCACAAACAACTTGAATATACTGGCAAGGTGCAGCCTCAGTGGGGAGAACGAGATGCCAATGGGCAGTTATTGTATCCTTATTTACCCTATGAAGAACTAATAGAAGCTGTAAACCTGGCTATTTACCTAGAACGTCCTTTACTACTCAAAGGTGAACCGGGATGTGGCAAAACCAGGTTGGCGGGTGCTGTAGCTTATGAATTGGGTTTGCCATTTCAACCTTGGTATATCAAGTCTACCAGTCAAGCAAAGGATGGTTTGTATACCTATGATGCGGTGACTCGCTTGCGGGATGCCCAACTTGCCGCCGCAGGGCGGATAATTAAAGATGAGGATATACCTCGTATTAGCAATCCCGCTACCTACGTACAATGGGGACCACTGGGACGTGCTTTTCAGAACAGTCAGCGCACGGTGGTGCTGATAGATGAAATTGATAAAGCGGACATTGACTTTCCCAATGATTTGTTATTGGAACTTGACCAGCAAAAGTTTATTGTTGAGGAAACTGGAGAGGAAATTCCCGCAAAAGCAGCACCGATAGTTTTTATTACCAGCAATGACGAAAAGGATTTACCAGATGCATTCTTGCGGCGATGCTTGTTTCACTACGTGGAATTTCCCAGTCCTGAACGGTTGATAGAAATTATTAATGTTCATTTCCCTAATTCCCAGCAGCAGTTAGTAGCTCAAGCTGTGATTCGCTTTTTGAAGCTGCGGGAAGAAATGGGGAGAGATAAGGGGGAAATGGAGAAGAAGGTAAGCACCAGTGAGTTAATTGATTGGTTTCGGGTTTTGCGGAGGTATCCAGAAGATGAGGTTTTGGCAAAATTGGATGGTAAATTGCCCTATGCTGGGGTGTTGTTGAAGAGTTGGCAAGATCATGTACGTTATTTGAAGAGCTCTTAAACTCTTTAATAGGGGAAAAAGTTGGAGGAGTCATAAACTAGTCATGCAAATGAATGAACTACCTCTACAGGAACTCTTCACCAGGCTACGGGAAGCAGGTTTAGTACTGGGTATTGATGAATATCAGTTACTTTTGCAGTCTTTGCAAGGTGGTTTTGGGATTGCTGATAAAGTTACATTGAAACGTTTGTGTCAGACTTTATGGGTTAAGTCTGCTGAGGGGAAAGCCGTATTAGAGTATCACTTTGAACAAGTGATGGGTAGTGAGGCTGTTGTTTCAACCTCGGAAACAAACAGCAATACTTTTGTCCCAATTCCAGAGGTGAAAAGTGAGTCCGTTGTTCAAATTTCAGAAGTAAAGAGTAAGACTGCTGTACCAACCGAGGAAAAATTGCCTAAGCAATCTGGTCATTATAAAAGTTCTCAGATTATTACCTACGTAACTCTGAGTATTCTAGGAGTTGGCATTGTCTGGGGTATTGTACTCAGCCAACAACAGCAAACATCGACACAAAAACCAACACCAACACCAACACCAACTCACATAACAAAGCCGAAGCAAGAAGGAACTCAATCAAATTTGATTATTTGGAGTTTGCTATCAGTCGCAGCATTGAGTACTGGATATCTAATTTTTCGATGGATAGCTAAGCGCAACGCCGAACAGTACAATGATTACAAAAACTTTGCTCCGAAAGATTCAACTCCGAGTGACCTCGCTCCTGCTCTAGCTTCAGAAAGGATGACTCAACAGCCTGTTGGAGATAATACCTTTGTTGAGGAAGCAACTCCAAATCTGCCTGCTTCTCGTGTAACCTCAAAATTAATACAGACAAGAGAAGATGAGATACAAGTAGTTAAATCAGTATTGCGAGCTACCAATAAGCATTTAACCAGGGATTTTTTTCCTATTACCCAAAGACAAATGAAGCAGATGTGGCGCTACTTACGCCGTCCAGTACGTGAGGGAAAAGCTACAGAGTTGGATGTGGAAGCCACGGTCAACCAAATTGGACACAAAGGTATATTGCTGGAACCTGTGTTAGTTCCACCGCGAGTAAACCGGGCAGAATTGCTGTTACTAATTGACCAGGATGGCTCAATGGTTCCTTTTCATACCCTATCACATCGATTGGCAGAAACAGCCTTGCGAGGGGGTCGTTTGGGCAGTGCTGGGATTTACTATTTTCACAATTGCCCTGTTGAATATCTCTACCGTGACCCCTATCATCAGCAAGGGGAATTAGTCAGCGATATTGTTACCCATGTTTGCTCTGAGCAGACGGCTGTGTTAATTTTCAGTGATGCTGGTGCTGCCCGTAGGGGCTATAGTGAGGAACGTTACAAATTAACTAAGGAATTTCTTGCTCAGTTGCAACAACAGGTACGTTATATTGCTTGGCTAAATCCCATGCCGAGAAAGCGGTGGTTTGGTACAACAGCAGATAAAATTGTCCGCCTCGTCCCCATGTTTGAAGTCAGTCGAGCAGGTTTGCAGGATGCTATTAGTGTGCTGCGCGGACGACCTACAAATTTTGAAGGGCGCGGAAAATGAGCAAAATCAGACCTAAAGTTGCCCAAGGACGTATCGAATCTTTTACAAAATGCTTTGGAGAACCCCATCTGTATTTAGCTTATCACGCTGCTTTTCCCTTAGCACTGACACCAGATTTGTTGTATGGTTTGTGGGCTAATTTCCAGAAGGATATTCACGGTGAAGTGCTGGGCATCCCTTGGATAGGGGTAGCGGATTTGTTACTTTCAGGTCTATGTGATGAAGTGGGGCATGAACTTTATGAGATGGATTTGGCAGTGCGAAATGAACTGCTAGGGAAATTGCAGTCAGATGAACACTTCGGGAAACAGCGAATTAATCAACTGTCAGACTTTTTGCTGGAATATGTCCAGAAGCAGCTTCAGAGTCATGATCCTGACATTCAAGATTTTGCCAAAACTCAGCAATGGATAGCTTTAGCATACACCCAACCTAGTAAGGCAGCTCGTGAACTCGCATTGGCATTCTCGGAATTAGATGAGCAGGAATCAGCAGAATTGCTGCGAATGGCATCATTGACGGAAACATTTGCAGAACCATTAGCTGAATTCCAACCCCTACTAATTTACGCCCGTGGGATGGGGAAGTTTGCCCGTGGTAATTTGTCAGCTGCAAAAGCTGAGTTTGGGGAAGTGCTGAAAGGAAGAAAGCAGATACAGGTTGAAGGAGTCAGTTTACCTGTACCCGAACAGATAAAGCCAAATCAAAGTGAGGTTTTTCAGGCTTTAGGTTTAAAAACCTTTTCATTTGAAACTGTCACTGTTGATGCACGGGGAAACATCACCAACCACCGCAACTGTGAAGCAAAATACTTTGTGGAAGACTTGGGCAATGGTGTCACCTTGGAGATGGTACAGATACCAGAGGGAACTTTTACAATGGGTTCACCGAAAGGAAAGCCAACAAGAAAATTATTAGGATTTACGGTGAGTTCAGAGGGTAGGGAAGAAGGACGAAGTAACTATGAAAGCCCCCAACATACTGTTACCATTCAACCTTTCTTCATGGGGAGGTATGTAGTTACCCAAGAGCAATATAAGGCAATTATGGGTAAAAATCATTCCTATTTAAAAGAGGAAAAGCGACCTGTGGAACGAGTATCTTGGAATGATGCAGTGAAATTTTGTCAAAAGCTGAGTCAAAAGACAGGACGTACCTATAGGTTACCCAGCGAAGCAGAATGGGAATATGCCTGTCGTGCTGGAACTACTACACCCTTTTACTTTGGCGAGACTATTACCACTGATTTAGTTAACTACAACGGAAATTATACTTACGCTTCTGCACCAAAAGGAATTTTTCGGAAAGAGGCAACAGAAGTAGGAAAATTCCCACCCAATGCTTTTGGTTTATATGATATGCATGGGAATTTGTGGGAGTGGTGTCAAGATACTTGGCATCGTAATTACAATGGCGCACCTACAGATGGTAGTGCATGGATTGATAATGATAATATTTATCCAATTCTGCGGGGCGGCTCCTGGTTCGGCAATCCTAAGATTTGCCGCTCGGCGTACCGCGACGACGTCGTTAGGGCGTGGCGCGACGACCTCTTCAGCCTTATTGGTTTTCGTGTGGTCTGCGCGTTCGGGAGGACTATTAAGTAGCCCTTTATACTTTTTTCTTTTACCCTTTACACTTCTTTACTTTTTCCTCTTCCGCCTTCGGCAGAAAAAATTTTTTTCAAAAATAGGGCACAGAGTTGGTAGGGGCACGGCATCCACAATCTTCACCCAGATGCGATTGGCTGAATATCGCCGTGCCCACAACTCATTGTTGACCCAGGTGGAATATTCATATTCAGGGCACGGCGTGCTTCATATTTTTGGCAAACCGGCTATGTTGTCGATGCCGTGCCCCTACAGGATCATTTATTTTTTGGTGTTCCCTTAATTACGAATTACGAATTACGAATTAATCAAAATCCCCATCAACAACTCCAAATCAGTGGGCACCCGATACAACATCAAATGCTGAGTTACCACCCGTTGCGATCATGACGGGCGTTACAATAAACCCATAAAACCCTCACAGTCTCATCCCCAACTATGTCCCTCGCCAAAGAAGTAGACACTCCCCAAAACATCACCCAAGATGTTATTTTTCCCCCAGCAGGTGATTTATATAGCGATGAACCCCCCTTGGAAACAGAACTGCATCTAGCAGAATATGCCCAAGAGAGAGCAGAAAGATTGGCTGCGAAGTTAAGAGAATTAAATATTGATCCAGATACAATTTAGGGATTTTCAAGGCTTGATAAAATAACAAATGTCCTCACAGCAACAACTCAACGAACTACAAAAACTTTCTAATTTACTAGAAGAAAAGATAATTCGTCTGCGAACAGCTAAAGCGATCGCAACAAATGCAGCAGTTATTTTCCAACTAAGTAGGTTGGCGTAAAAAATTATCGTTTGGATAAGGCAGGGGGCAGGGAGCAGGGAGCAGGGGGAACAAGGGTTTTAGGCTTATTTACTATTCTTCACATAGTTTGGTTTTATTGTGCCGACTTACTTAGAAAAACAAATTCAGGAAGCCGAAGCAGAACGGGATAAAACTACCCAGGAAATTGCACAATTAAATCAACAACAGCCATCAGAATATCAGCAACAGTTAGTCAAGGATAGTTCAGATGTCAAAACAATTTTAATTTTGGCAGCAAATCCTCAAAATACTTCCAGACTAAGGCTAGAAGAAGAAATTCGAGAAATTGACGAAGCATTGCGACGTGCTAACAAGCGGGATCAATTCAAACTAGAGATGAAGTTAGCGGTGCGTCACCAAGACTTCTACCGCGCAATGCTAGATACTCACCCCCAAATAGTTCATTTCTGCGGACATGGTGAAGGGGAAAATGGTATTTTTCTAGAAGATGAAACAGGACAAACAGCTTTTGTGCAAACAGGTACTTTGTCAAGTCTGTTTAAGCTGTTCGCTAAGAAGGGATTAGACTGTGTAGTGCTCAATGCTTGTTACTCAGAGGTGCAAGCAGAGGCTATTAGCCAACATATTAATTATGTAATTGGCATGAATTGGGCAATTGGAGATCAAGCAGCAATTAATTTCTCTATTGCATTTTACGATGCTTTAGCAGCTGGGGAAGATGTGGAATTTGCTTTTGAGCTAGGCTGCTCCCAGCTGATTGATTTAAAAGAAAATCAAACCCCCATACTCAAAAGACTTGCTCACCAAAAATGACAGCTCATACCAAGTTGCTTTCAAAGATAGTATTTTGTCATTGCGACGGTCGCAGAGCGGAAGGAAATAATCTCACCAACTAGAACTACTACAACAGAATGTAACTTAACCTCAGTTCGGGTTAAGGAGCTTTATTTCACTTTGAGAGGATGATTAATGCCTGAAACAACGCAAACACGTTTATGAAGACCAAAATCAGGTAACGATATAATCAGGGTTTGAGCTTATCCCGAACTCAGGTTAACTTAGTATCAAACAAGTACCAGCATGTTCTTATACCATCTTGGTTATGTAGTCAAGAGCGAGATTTACGTAAATTAAGATACATTGAATACTCTCTTCTACTCGGTTATACGAGTGTCAGTTTATAAACTGTCACTCACCAGATTCCCCGAACAATTGTAAAAACGATATTCTTGATCTGTGCAAGGAGTGATACCACTTCACAACCTGTTTGTTACTGATTATTTTCGTAATCCCTATAAAACTCAGGTATTGCGGATTTCAAATGTTGCATCAAACTAGTGGATTGGTGTTCTTTTTTACGGAAGAGTGCTTGGGTGCAAGAAAAGCTTCAAGTGCTTTTTCGTGTTCTTTATGAGTCATTGCTCAAAAATTACTGGTATTGTGTCACTAGTCATTGATAGTTGACTAGTGACGGTAAATCTTATCACCGAGTATGTGGGTACGGTGGAATAATTTTACCCGATGACAAAATTAACTAGCTTCCCAGGTACAACAATCACCTTTTTAATTTCCTTACCTTCGATATAACGTTGGGCAACCTCAGATTCCCGAGCATATTTTTCCAAGGTGGCTTTATCATTGCTGGAGGGGACTTGAATCGCACCGCGAGTTTTACCCATAATTTGAATTACCAAGGTAATCTCATCAGCAACTAATGCCTCTGGTTCGTAATTCAGCCAATTTTGACTGTGAACAGAATTGGTGTTACCCAACATATGCCACAATTCATCGGTTATATGGGGAGCAAAGGGTGCTAGCAACAATACCAAAGTCCGAATACCTTCTGCATATACTGGTGAATCTTTGCATTTAGCATCGGTGATGGCGTTACTTAATTTCATCAACTCGGAAATGGCAGTGTTAAATTGATAGTCGCCCTCTAAATCTTCGCTGACTTCTTTAATTGCAGTGTGAATAGCTCTGCGTAAATCCTTTTCAATTTTGGATTGGGGATTTTGGGATTGTTTTTTTGGTGATGATGGTTGTTGACTAGCAAAATCCGTTACTAATCGCCATACTCGGTTTAAAAAGCGGAATTGCCCTTCAACATCCGCATCTTCCCATTCCAAGTCCTTCTCTGGGGGTGCTTTAAACAGGATAAACATCCGGGCTGTATCTACACCATATTTACCCAAAACTTCCTCTGGCTCGATGCCATTATATTTAGATTTGGACATCTTTTCATAGAAAACCTTCAATTCTTCCCCAGTATCGGGATCCACTGGATTTTTGGGATCAACTTTTTTCGAGGGAATATACTTGTCAGTTGTAGTATTTTTGTAAGTTAAACCCTGTACCATACCTTGAGTTAACAACCGTTGAAAGGGTTCATCAAAGTTGAATAAACCCCTATCTCGCAATACTTTAGTAAAGAAGCGAGAATACAACAGATGCAAAATCGCGTGTTCGATTCCCCCCACATATTGATCCACTGGCAACCAATCATTTACCTTATCAGAATCAAATACCTGTTGATCATTTTCAGCATCGGCATAGCGCAAGAAATACCAGGAAGAATCAATAAAGGTATCCATTGTGTCGGTTTCTCGCTTGGCTGGAGTCCCACAACTAGGACAAGGTACATTCAGCCAACTTTCTAGCTGGGTTAAGGGAGAAGTTCCTCGCCCAGTAAATTCCACATTTTCTGGCAATTGTACGGGTAAATCAGCATCGGGAACGGGAACCGAGCCACAATTAGGACAATGAATAATGGGAATTGGCGCTCCCCAATATCTTTGTCGGGAAATCAACCAATCCCGCAAGCGATATTGTACCCGTGCTTTACCAAAATCTTGCCGCTGGGCAAATTCAATTATGGCTTGCTTCCCATCACCAGAAGCCATGCCATCAAACTGCTGGGAATTTACCATAATTCCTGGTTCGGTGTAAGCAGCAGTTAATTCCACCGATGGATCACCATCTTCAGGGATAATCACCACCCGAATCGGTAAATTCTGTTCCTGGGCAAATTTGAAATCCCTGGTGTCGTGGGCGGGTACACCCATCACTGCACCTGTACCATACTCATACAGTACATAATCAGCAATCCAAATGGGAATTTCCTCACCGGTAAAGGGATTAATTGCCTTACCACCAGTAGGAATACCCCGCTTGGGTTTATCCTCGGCTGTTCGTTCTAATTCACTTTCATTAGTCACCTCTTGGACAAAGGCTTCTACAGTTGCTTTTCTATCTGCTGTGGTGACTTGTGCTGTCAAAGGATGTTCTGGTGCCAACACCACATAACTAACCCCATAAACTGTATCTGGGCGAGTAGTATAAACCCCAATTTTCTCATCCATCCCCACAACGGGAAATTCCAAATATGCCCCAGTGGATTTACCAATCCAATTTGCCTGCATCAACTTCACCCTCTCAGGCCATCCCGGCAATTTGTCAAGGTCAGTTAATAATTCTTCAGCATAATCAGTAATCTTGAGGAACCATTGCCGCAATAGTTTCCGCTCCACCTTCGCACCGGAACGGAAACCCCTGCCTTCACTATCAACTTGTTCATTTGCCAAGACAGTCTGGTCAACAGGATCCCAGTTAACAGCAGCCTCTTTTTGGTAAGCTAAACCTGCGGCATAAAATTGCAAGAATATCCACTGAGTCCACTTGTAATAGTCTGGAGAACAGGTAGCAACTTCCTTGTCCCAATCTATGGACAAACCCAGACGCTTTAATTGCTGCCGCATCTGGTCGATATTTTGATACGTCCATTTTGCTGGAGGTATTCCTCTGTCAATGGCAGCATTTTCTGCAGGTAAACCAAAAGCGTCCCATCCCATTGGATGTAGCACCCGATAACCTTGCATACGTTTGAGGCGGGCAATGACATCGGTTATTGTATAATTACGGACATGCCCCATGTGTAGGCTGCCTGATGGGTAGGGGAACATGGAAAGGGCATAGAATTTAGGCTTTTGATTATCTATAGGGGTTTTATCTAAGCCTTGTTCAGTCCATGCTTGTTGCCATTTTTCCTCAATTTCTGCTGGGTTGTATCGGGAATCCACCGAAAATACTCCTACTAGAACTGTAATCTTGTCTGCCCCAATATTGTAGATGCTAGGCAGAGAAAACAGTTGCTCAAAAAAACTGATGAATGAATTAAAAGCAAAATTTTCTAGTCAGCTACAGGTGTTTGTTTACGGCACCCTTAAGCCAGGAGAAGCATATCATCAACAATACTGCGCGAATAAATTAGTCAGCGCCCAACAAGCCATCGCCTATGGTAAATTGTTTTCTTTACCTGCGGGCTATCCAGCAATGACTGTGGGAGATAACCTAGTATACGGCTATCTCTTAGAATTTAGTGATGCCAATGTTTTATCCGACCTAGATATCCTTGAGGGCTATCACCCCTCTCGACAAAAAAACAATAACCTGTATAATCAAGAGCAAGTTGAAATATTCGACTTACAAAGAAAAAAACAGGCAGAAGCTTGGATATATTTAATGACCAGGCACAAGGTTGAGCAATTAGGAGGAAAAACCCAAGACGATGGATGGTGGAGCGGAATTGGAATAACGCCACCATAGCAATAGGGTAATTCTGTTAGTGGTACATGATCACCTCAATTAATGAATCATGTCACTATTTAAGTAGGTTCGGATTGGCTTGACCTTTGCCCCATTTCTAGGTCGTAATCTTTTGATTGCCTTGGGAATGGGGAAAATCGGGTCATTGATCGCCACCTTCAGGGAAGAGGGTGGTTTTGGAATTGTTTGCGCTTGTGGTTGTTCTGTCGGTTTTTGGTTCGCTATTTGGGGAATAGATGATTCGCCACTAATTAATCCAGTAATAGCAGTGATTGCACAAGCAGCGACTCCACCGATAATAGCGAAACGTTTCCGTCGTATACGGGCAAAAACCTTGTTTACCGTTTCTTCTGAACTTTCTGACCTTGATACTGGTAAGTTATGGATACCTTGCCTAATTTTCAGTAATCGGGCATATAAACCCTGTACTGTTGAATCCTCTGCAAGCCATTTTTCGACTTGCTTACGTTCGACGGCAGTAACTTCTCCGTCTAGATAAGCACTCAATAACTCGAAGCGATCGCGCTTTGACCTATCCATAACACCGGTTAATTCATTGGTATGTGTAGTATTTCTGTCTGCCATATCTTGATGGTTTTGACAGGAGGAGCGATTGTGAAATTGAGAATCAGTAGTCATATTAACATTATTACCAATTCTTACACGGGTAAGACAGGGGAAAAACCGGGAATTCGATCAAATTTTTTGAATGGCAGAAGCACTCTAGATTTATTTAACTTATATTTCATTAATGTGACACAATCTGCCATGAAACTAAAACCATATACAAGAAACTATGCATCTAAATAATTTTGCAATTGGCTTTGTAATCTGGATCTAGCCCTAGCAATCCTTGATTTGACCGTTCCCAGAGAAACACCAGTAATTTCGGCAATTTCTTCATATGCCAAACCTTCGATTTCTCTTAGAACTATTGTAGTACGGAATACTTCTGGTAGATCTGCTATTGCTTCTCTCAATTGCTCATAAAATTCTCTAGTAGTAAGTGCTTCTTCTGGACCGGGAGTATCTCCAGCGATTTCCCAATCCATTTCACCATCATCTACCGTCCGAGGAGCATCTAAAGATAAAGGACTAGCAACTCGCTTGCGTTTGCGTAACTCATCGTAGAACAAGTTAGTAGCAATGCGACTTAACCAGCCTCTAAACTTAGCAGGCTCTTGTAATCGGTTAATATTTCGATATACACGAATCCAAACTTCTTGAGCTAGGTCAGCTCTATCTGACCAATCAGGAGCGAGGTGATATAGCACTCGATCCACTTGAGATTGATAGCGGCGCAATAGTTCTGCAAATGCAGCACGATCCGGGCGCAGTCCCACTTGACAGCGCAAAATCAGGTCGTGGTTAGAAATTGTGTCAACTTGCACCGATGCTTCCGGAAGTCTGGCATCAAACGTTGACCAGGATACAGTAATCGATTGACTCATAGATCGTACTGGCTTTAAAAGATCCCTTTTTATTAGACATGTTTATCACCCAGAAGTTCCTGATATAAGTGACGGATTTTCGACTGTAACATTTAACTATACTTTGACCCCCATAATCAATCTCCACATTCCCCTCTAGTCTTGACACAGAGGCATTTAATTATTCTCACCTCAATATAGGAAAGAAAATTTATGACAGCAATATCACTTTGATGTGTGCAGTAAATCAAACTGTACACCTAATCTTGACAGCTTCAATCAAAATCATGAGTTTGTGACAGAAATAGCCATAATTTCATCATGCCAATGTTTTTGGATGTAACTAAATCTATCTAGGCAAAATGAAAATCCCTAAGAAAAACTTTATACATCAGAGTCTTTCTTAGGGTGAAAAATTACCCATCACATTTACGAATGATATCTATAAACGATACATTGCTTTAATTTTTCTGAAAGCAGTAATAAATAACTAATCCTTATTACTGCATATAAATGTTGAGTATTATTAGCTTGTCCAACTAATTTAATCTTAATTTAGGCATTAATCTTCAGTTATGAAGATAATCAGAAAATCAAATAATTAAGATTAGTAACATGGCTAAATATGAAGAAAATCTGTATTTTTGCCAATTCTGGATTTTACTTATCTTTTCTTAATACTAAAAGAGTTGGGGCGTTTTCTGTATTTTGACGGTAATTAACCCCGTTATTGTCAGGATTAGGCTCTTTTATCTGTAACAGAAGATTCAGCGAAAATGTAATTGTGACTGCCAGTAATAATTTTTCCAGCATAGTTTTTCTCCCACCCACACACACATATTAAATGATTGCTCTTGCAGCTCTGAAAGTTCCAGAAAATCAAAATTAATTATCCAAGGGTTTACGAACATTACCCATGAATAGCTATAATCCCTATTTATAGTGTGCATTAGAAATAGAGTAAATAAATAAGGGAATGACAAAAATTGTGTAAATTTTCAGTGAGGAGATAATACAAGCCTATAAAAAAGTTACCCTATAAGCGTCTCCACCGATAATAGTGTACAGTAATCTAATTATCAAACAAACAAGTTAATAACTAGTACAGTTGGACGAAAATAAACATACTATTTATGAAATACCAAAGCTCGAAACAATAATACTTTTGACTTTTGATTCCTTGGGAGTTCACCCTTCCGATATACTCCGCCTGGGGGAATATCCTCTGACAAGAGGCACACCAGTCCTCTGTAACGGGAAAGCTCTACGGGTTGCGCCATTTGACTGCAGTTGCTTTATGCCGGCGAACCCTTCCACCGCAATGGCTTACCGTCTACCTCAATGGCTTACCGTCTACAATGTTGGCTGACTTTTGACTTTTGACTTCCGCGCAGAGGTACTAGATATTTAACTATTGAACATTTTGGGGATAAATAATAGAAAAAACCGATGGGAAAAAGTGAATTTGTAGCACGAATAGTAATGTGGCTTTGTTTTGCCACATCTGCTTTATCTCTAGCTGTACATTGGCGGCTGAATAATTCCATGAAAGCTGATGCTCATTCTCAGGTACCAATGAGCAAAAAAGTACAACTCTCATCCTCTCAAGCAAAACCAAAACAGCAATTTTTTCTGAGCCATAACTCCCAAGCAACAGGAAAACAGAATTCATCCCGGAACCTACAAGGAGCAAAGCCCAATCTGGTTGTTGATCTAAGCGATCGCCGGGTTTATGTATATCGTCAAAGTACTGTGGTTGCTAGCTATCCTATTGGTGTGGGTAAAAAGGGTTGGGAGACACCGACAGGAGCATTTCAAGTGATGCATATGCAACACAATCCTGCATGGCGACATCCGATTACAGGACAAGTATTTCCAGCTGGTCCCAACAGCCCATTAGGATTACGATGGATTGGTTTTTGGACGGATGGACATAGCCACATAGGGTTTCATGGCACACCAAATGCAGATGTGGTCGGAAATCCTGTTTCTCACGGCTGTTTAAGAATGCGTAATTCTGATGTTGTTTCGCTATATAATCATGTAGCTTTGGGAACAAAAGTAGAAGTAAAGCAATAATCAACTAATTTATTCTTAGCTGATTATAGAAGACATTAGGCAGACATAAATGCAAGGAAGCGAAGAACATCATGCTACCTAAGCTACCAATGCTCAATGGCTATAATCACTATTGGGATGTTTGCTCAAAATTACGAGCATGAGCCTGGAGCAATGAACTAACTTGGCTAAGAACTCCATCCCCTTTATTTTTACCCAAAGCTTGGCGTTCGGGGAAAAATTGTGGGCGATCTAGGTGACGGGAAATCGCCTCAACTACTTGGCTACCAATTAACTCACTGAGTTCATCTTTAGCCCGTTGACGTTGATAGTTAGCACCTTCTTCTGTGGTGGCATATAAAGGTGGTAGACGATTGAGAGCATAAGCAGCAATATCCCCTATATCTATGTTGGTTTCGCTTGTTGCTTCAATTTCTGCCACCCTGGCGATCGCTTCTGTCAAGACTAATTCTTCCATCACATTAATAAACTGTTTGCGAGGTACTGCAATTACCTCACCAGTTAATAATGCTCCCATAAGTCTATCGAGAGCCATATACTCTTCTAGGGATAGTTCAGATGCATTATCACAAATGCGTCCAACTTCTGTTTCCATAGATGGTGTCAAATAACCATCCTGAAGAGCTTGTTCAACAATTTTTTCTATACTCATAACATTCATTTTTTTTAGCCACCCAAGTGAGGTATAGACTGTACTAATCGAATTTATTGTGCCCAATCAGAAGCAAATAATAAACAAAAGTCGATTATTTTACTCCATCAAAACGCCAAGGAACTGGATCAACGGCTTGACCGTTGACATATAAACCCCAGTGTAAATGGGGACCAGTAGAAGCGCCAGTAGAACCAACCCCGCCAATTAATTGACCAGCTTTGACAATATCACCTTCTTTGACGTTAATACGTTTAAGGTGCAGAAAAATACTGACCACCCCATGACCGTGATCTAGACCAACAGTATTACCGTGAACTCGAAAACCTTGGGATACTTTTCCCACTAAAACTACCCTACCAGCAGCTGGAGCAATTATTGGTGAACCTGATCTCGCGGCATAATCAACCCCACGATGATAATAGTTTTTGGCGAATTTGCCATTGTAGTAACGACGTACACCATAAATTGTACTCACCCTCCCCCTACTTGGTCTTAGGAAAGAACCATTCCAAAATTTCTGGGGAGTTTTTAAGGCTTTTAATTCCCTAACTCGTTTGAGTTCATAGGCTGTAGCACGTAACCCGGCTTTGTTACCTCTGAGGGTGATACGCTGCACGGAGAATCTGCGCCAGCCTACTTGTACTAACAAATTTCGCTGTTCTCCACCAGCCATCACTCGAATGGTTCTTTTCCCTGATCGCTGCAAAGGTGTTGTAGGAATAAATACTCTATAAGTATTGGGAGCTATTTTAAAGGCTGGGTAAGTTTTACCCCCTTGAGTGACTCGAGGAACGCTACTACTGCTAGAACTGTCCACATTAATGATTGCTGAGAGTGTATCCCCTAATTTGGGATTCGGGGGGTTTATTTGTACTTGCAATGCATTAGCTGATGCTCCTAAAGCTATGAGTGTAGTAGTAAAGATACTAGTCAAGAAAGTAGTTGCACTACATTTAACAATACATTCTGGCAAAGCAAAACTATGGGACTTATTTGTAAAATTAATAGTATCAACCTGAGTATTCATAATAGCGGCGAGAAACCCTAGTATAGAATTTATACTTGCATGATATTTTTGAACCAACTTGATAGTTGATTGATTTTAACATTTGATTATTTCGCATTGTAATCTATCTTCATATAAAGATGATAAATGTCAAAAAAAATACTTTTTAGATATGTAGCATAACCTCTCGGAGATTATCACATATTTACACAAATAAGTTTAAGTAATTTTAACGTGAGGGAATAATGGCTCATTTTTTTAATTCCATCCGATTGTCGACAAATGGCTAATGATTCAAGTCATTCCCTCATGTACTTTTGTACTTTTGTACACAACCAAGAATATATAGCCCTATGGGCATTAAAGAAAAGTGCAGCTTGAAGCGAAGCATCATAAATACCTCTTCTCTATGTCTCAACCCTCAACACCTAACCTCTATTTTCTAGCTAAGTCTTGATTGTTCATTAGTCAGCATGGCTATGGTATGCGATACGGAGACTTTGTACCAAAATCACCAAAGACGCGATCGCCATCAATCCTCCCCAAAACCAATAAGGTAAGAACAATTGATTTTGAATTTGGGCAGTATCGGATAAACCAAGGGATCCAGCATTGGGACTAAATAAATAATTCAGTTGGTGGTATGTACTAATACAAGCTTGTACGCCCAGAAACTGTACGACAAACCCTTGTAAGTAGATCGGCGTAAAAAATTATCGTTTGGATAAGGCAGGGGGCAGGGAGCAGGGAGCAGGGGGAACAAGGATTTTAGGCTTATTTACTTTTCTTCACATAGTTTGGTTTTATTGTGCCGACTTACTTATCCATTTGGAAGCCTTGAGGGAAATACCTAGAATAATTAAACCCAGCAAACTAATTGCGACTATGCCAAATAGCGATCGCACCCAAACTAGGACTGAAAATAGGAGAAAACTGCCTAAAATTTTCAAGCACAAAGAAGCTGTCGCAAAGCTGCGAGAAGCCAAAATTAATCCAGCACCAGCAATGGGTGGTCCCATAGGTCCTGCTGCTGCAACCAAAGCTCTACCAATAAAATCTAAATATAGTCTGCCACTATGAACAGCAACTCCAGAACCATTGCCATAAATTTCTAATTTATGGAAATTTCCTCCCAAGAT
>NZ_FYBH01000286.1 GCF_900185595.1 Calothrix rhizosoleniae SC01 | reverse complement strand
CTTAGATTATCTTTTACATATTGATAGATAGTTGGTAATAATTATCCGAGTTACCAGCATCAGATTTTACAACTCTGATAATGTAATCCCCAGCTTTGACAAACTTATTAATCCTCTCAGGGGTATCGCCGTCATTAATAGAGATACGCTCTTTGGAATCTCCAGCATCTACAATGCCATTTTTGTTGGCATCAAGAATCAGTTCTAAATCTGCATCCTGGTTCTTACTATTCGTCAGAGACGCTATAAACTTCTTGTTAGACCTTATTCTGAGTCGGAATGCGTCAATGCGATCGCGTTTTCCAACTTTACCCGAAATTCTTTTGCTAAGGGCAGAATCTATACCAAGATTTTGTGCTCGTATATCGTTATACTCCACTTCTTTAATCATTCTAGGAATCCCATAAGCTGGAATTGCATTTGTACCAAGAGTGGCAGCAAATGTTAATATAGCCATTGCACTAAAGAATTGACGTTTCATAATTACATATACCTTTTTGTGTGTGTTTTTATTGGCTTGTATTCATCCCCGTATTTGTTTGATAGAGGATTAATTCAAGCTCCATATTTATAAGATAAAAACTGACACCAAAAATGTCTGTACAGAAAGGTATGGAACTGGAGTATGGAAAAAAGTATGGTGTAGTTCGACAAAAAGTATGGTTGCTGTGATTGAATAATAGTAAGGATGCGAAAAATTATTGGGCAATGGAGTTAGAACAGGCAATAGAGCTTGTAAATTCTGCGATATCACAGAGCATTGAGCGATCGCTCTCGGAAGTGGAAATTGATCTACTGAGGGGGGCTTGGTTAGGAGAAACCTATGAGGAAATTGCTGAACGTTCTGGTTACTCTATTAATTATCTGCAACGGGACATTGGTCCAAAGTTCTGGAAACTCCTGAGCAGCACTTTTGACAAGAAACTCAATAAGACTAACATACGTGGTGTACTCACCCAGTTGCAGTTACCTATCCCAGAGACACCATCGCCCATAAACCAACCAATTCCCAATGCTCAATCTGATAATTTTCTGACAATTAATCAACCGAACATCAGTACTATTACTGACTGGGGAGAAGCACCAGATATCCGCTTCTTTTACGGACGTTCGGAGGAATTAAAGCTGCTAGGGCAGTGGGTTGAACAGGAGCAATGTCGTTTGGTAGCAGTACTGGGCATGGGCGGCATTGGCAAAACGACTTTGGCTGCTAAAATTGCCTATGAACTTCAGGGTAAATTTGACTACATCATTTGGCGATCGCTCCGTAATGCTCCATCCCTGGATACCTTGTTGGGGGATTTAATTCCCTTTCTGTCGCGCCAGCAAGATAATGACTGTTCCGTGACCCGGTTTATGCATTGGCTGCGGCAATCCCGTTGTCTGGTAATTTTGGATAATGTGGAAACAATCCTCAAGGGTGGGGAACGTGCGGGACAATTTCGGGATGAATATGAAGACTACAGTGAATTACTGGTGGTGGTGGGACAAGCTAGCCATCAAAGTTGTCTGTTGTTGACCAGTCGTGAAAAACCTTCTGAGATTGCAACGTTTGAGGGGGCGAACCTTTCCGTGCATTCTTTACAGTTGGCGGGTTCACGGTCAGCGGCTTTGGCATTGATTGCAGCCAAGCAGCTAGTTGGTAGCCAAATAGAGAAAGAGCTACTCTGCCAACGTTACAGTTACAGCCCCCTAGCTTTGCAAATCATTGCTAGCTCCATTCGTGATGTGTTTGCAGGGGAGATATCGCTGTTTTTAGCAGAAGAAACTCTTTTATTTAATGGTGTGAAGCGACTGCTTGACCATCAATTTCAACGTCTCACATCCCTTGAGAAAACAGTCATGACTTGGTTGGCGATTAATCGTGACTGGACAAGTATTACGGAACTCATGGCTGATATTTGTCCATCTTGCTCTAAAATGGCATTGATTGAAACCCTGGAGTC
>NZ_FYBH01000304.1 GCF_900185595.1 Calothrix rhizosoleniae SC01 | reverse complement strand
AGAAACTGAGAACGAGCTATGGCTTAATCTTGGAATTTTATGTCTTTTAGGAGTTGCTATTACTACTGTTATTGGTAATCAAATTACTAATTTCATTATTTATCGTATTCAATATTTAACTAAGGCTACCAAACGATTAGCTGATGGAGATTTTACAACCAGAATTAAGGTTAATGGTAATGATGAAATTAATGTTTTAGCTCAGGGATTTAACTATATGATAAAACAACTTACAGAACGCGACCGCAAAATTTATCATCAGGTAGAAGAATTAGAGGAAACTAAAAATAAGTTAGTCAGAAGAGAAAGAGAATATTCTAAAACACTGGAAATAAAAGTACAAGAGAGAACAGAAGAATTACAAGATAAAAACGAACAGTTAAAAGAAACATTAGAGCAATTAAAAGCTGCTCAAACTCAAATAATTGCTCAGGAAAAATTAGCTTCTTTGGGTTCTTTAACTGCTGGGATTGCTCATGAAATTAATACTCCGATTGGAATTGGGGTTACAGCTGCTTCGGTATTGGAAGAGAAAACTAACGTGTTGCTACAGTCTCATGAAAGTGGGAATATGAAGCGTTCTGAATTAAAAAAATATCTAAATACTGCTTCTCAAAGTAGCCAAATGATTTTAGGTAATCTAAATAGAGCAGCAGAATTAATTCAAAGTTTTAAGCAGGTAGCTGTTGACCAATCGAGTGAAGAAAGACGAGTCTTTAATATTAAAAAATATTTGGAAGAGATATTGTTACAGCTACAGCCAAAGTTGAATAACACAAAACATCAGATAAATATTCAAGGTTCCGATTATTTGAGCATCGATAGCTATCCTGGCGTATTTTCGCAGGTGATTACAAATTTAATTATGAATTCTTTAATACATGCTTATGATGATTTAGATAGCGGTAATATCATTATCAAATATTATCAAGAAGACACCGATTTTGTTTTGGAATATCAGGATGACGGTAAAGGAATTGCAGATGAAAATCTTACTAAAATATTTGAACCATTTTTTACTACCAAACGCAATCAAGGAGGTACTGGTTTGGGATTACATATAATTTATAATATCGTAACTCAAAAACTTTTGGGTGATATTGATTGTGAAAGTTGCTTGGGAGTGGGAAGTAAGTTTATAATTAAAATTCCTATAACAGTTTGAATATTATTCATTAACAATTACTAATTTTATTTGTTATCTTAAATTAGCAAAGACCTTAATATATTTATATCTATGAATCCAAATACTTTAAATGATAATGATAAACTAGTATTTGCAGATGAAGAAAACGATGAGTTACTATTTGCGGATGAAAATGATGAACTGATTTTTACAAAAGAAGAAAGCGTACTATTTCAAAATAGCTGGAAAATTCTGATAGTTGATGATGAAATCGAGATTCATAGCGTCACTAAACTAGCATTAGATGATTTTATTTTTGAAAATAAGAAACTTGATTTTGTCAGTGCTTATTCTGGAGAAGAAGCTGTAAAAGTAATTCAATCCAATCCAGATATAGCCATGATTTTTCTGGATGTAATCATGGAACACGATAAAGCAGGTTTGGATTTCGTTAAATACATCAGAGAAATTTTAGGTAACGAACTCGTACAAATAGTTCTACGTACCGGACAACCAGGACAAGTTCCAGAAAAACAGGTAATTCAAGAATACGATATTAACGACTATAAAACAAAAACCGAACTAACTGGAATGAAGCTTTTTACTACAGTTAGAACGAATTTAAAAACCTTTAGCGCACTTAGTCAGGAACGAGCAAAATCTCAACAGTTAAAACAAATATTAGAGCAATTACAACAAACTCAATTTCAACTAATTCAAAATGAAAAAATGTCAGCTATCGGACAGTTGGTAGCTGGAGTAGCACATGAAATCAATAATCCTGTTGGATTTATTAATGGTAATATTCAACCTGCAATTGGTTATATAAAAGATATTTTTGGTTTACTGGATATATACCAAAAAGAATGTTCCAATCCATCTGAAACAATTCAGGATGAAATTGAAGCTATAGATTTAGAATACATTCGTGAAGATTTACCGAAATTAATCGCTTCAATGCAAGAAGGTACTAAACGTATTAATAATATTAGCAATTCTTTACGTACTTTCTCTAGAGCAGATACAGATTATAAAGTATCTTTCAGTATTCATGATGGATTAGATAGTACTATTATGATTCTGAAACATCGTCTTAAAGCTTTAGAAAATCGTCCAGAAATTAAAGTTGATAAAAATTATGGGGAAATTCCCAAAATTGAATGCTTTCCCGGACAACTTAATCAGGTATTTATGAATTTGTTAGCAAATGCAATTGACGCTTTAGAAGAATCTAATCAAGAGTTTAGTTACTCACAAACTAAAGATAATGAAAATCGTATAACTATTGCTACCGAATGGGATAAAGCTGAAAAAATGGTTATTGTAAGAATTAAAGATAACGGTATAGGAATGTCAGAAAAAGTTAAACAAAGAATTTTTGATAACTTGTACACAACTAAAGCCGTAGGGAAAGGTACTGGTTTAGGATTATCTATAGCACATCAAATTATTACGCAAAATCATCAGGGAAGTATAAAAGTGAATTCTGAAGTTGGCAAAGGAACGGAGTTTGTTATTACTATTCCTGCTTATAGTAATCCGGAACCAAAAGCAGCACCCCTAAAACCCACATTCCGCAGGTGCGATAGCTTGCGTTGACTTGTCAGTTCGCAAAATACTGTATTTTTGAAACATGGGTATTTCAGCATCACAAATCAGAGTAGAAGATATCGATCACTTAGGCATAGTGGCAGGGATTATTGATGAAATGGGTTTATTTGAGCAAATTAACCAATTGCTTGGAACTCATCCTCAAGAAACTTCAATTACCATTGAAACACAACGGGCTGGCAGGTTTATTCTTGCTACCAATGTTCTTGAGATCAAAGAACTTAAAGATGAAGATGTTTTAGGTGAATATAAAGCACAAAAATCTACAGAACTTAGTTTTCAGTTTCTCAAAGACCCATTATTTTTGACTTCCACTGTTTTTCTAAACTCAAGGAAAAGAGTTAAAGTTCTTTGGTGCTCCTTGTCGTAAATATTATCTCTTTTGCTAATGAACCTGCGGAATATGGGATAAAAATGCCTCTTTCCGACTCCCTATTCCCCATTATTAAGGTAGTGAACAAGATATGAATTATTTGAGTAAATCAGCAGGATCCGCAGTTCGTAATTTTTTCATTGCGATCGCTCCAGAAATAAAACACATGAAAATAGTTAAAATTAATACGATTCCTCCTCTTTTTACTGTCATATAAATTGGTAACAGGGTAGCAGTTGAGGTGATATTGTAAAGCCCAATTGTGAGGAATAAACCGGGGATATATCCTAAAACTGCTAACACTAAAGCTTCCTGGGCTAATATTGATAATAAAAAGCGATTATTATATCCCATTGCTTTTAAGGTAACGTACTCATTTAAATGAGCCGAAACATCTGAGTACAGTATTTGATAGACAATAACAATCCCAACGGTAAAAGAGATGATTACTCCCAAACTAAAAATAAATCCAATCGGAGTTGTTTGTGACCAATAATTCTCTTCCATTTTGATAAAAGTATTCTTAGTCAGAACCATTACATCTTCTGGTAAACCAGATCTCAGGTTACTTGCGACTAAATCTATATCTGCATTTTCTTGTAATTTAATTAAACCCACTTTAACTTGATTCAAATTAAGATATGGGAATAAGCGCAAAAAACTAGAGTCGCTAGTAATCACGTTCCCATATGCTGCAAAGGAGACTCCTAAAGCGAATAAACCATTGACTTGGACTGTAGTATCATTTAACTCCGTTTTTACGGTAGATTGTTGCCTTAATAAGGATGGGATGGGACCAAATTCTGGGAGAGAGGTTCTATCAAATAAAATACTGTTAATATTTTGTAGTTTGTGACGACTTTGATTATCTTCCAGAAATTTGAATGTGCTTTCAGTCGGATTAATCCCAAATACTAAAATTCTGTGCCTACGTTTTGTTTCTGGATTTTTCCATGTTCCTAAAGACAGATAAG
>NZ_FYBH01000303.1 GCF_900185595.1 Calothrix rhizosoleniae SC01 | reverse complement strand
AATACTTTCCAACTCAACAGTTCCTTCAAGTAAAGTGTGATGCTCTCAAATGGTCTAAACAAGCTATTTCAACTATGTGGCCTAAAGTAGTTGGTTCTCAAAATTCAGGAGAAATAGACTGGAAAAAATTAGTAGCTCCTGAAGAAACTAGTGATGTAGAAAATTTTGATTTTCAATACTGGCGAGCTAACATTGAGCCAAGCGACCGATACGTATTATCAATCAAAGGTAGCACTAAATACCGTCTCAAAGCTGATGAATCTGGATTTGATAATTTATATTTAGCGGGTGACTGGACTCTTAACGGTCTTAATATAGGTTGTTTAGAAGCAGCAGTAATGTCAGGAATGCAGGTAGCTAGAGGTATTTCTGGTTTTCCAAAGAAAATAGTTGGTGAGTTTGATATTTAATTTTATCTTAAAAAGATGATAGAAGAAATCATACAAATGCTATTTAAGCAACAATCAAAGATTAAGAACTATCCAAAATATATTGAGCGAGGCGGAGAATATACTTTCCCAGGTCCTTATCTGCATAAAGATGCGAGACTTCATAGTTTTATGCTACAAGCAAATTATGAAAAGCTACAGTTATTGTGTGATAAATACTTCAATATTCCAACAGAAGGCAAGATGAACTATCAACCAATTTTGCCATATGTTTTTTTAGTCTTTGCTAATGTTGAACAAGTATCTTCAACTCATGAGCAATATTCTCAAAGAGGTTGGCTTAAAGAAGCAGATGTTGCCTTCTGGATTTTAACTGCTTCAGTAAAAAAAGTGGCTTCAGTTCCTGTCTTAAATGGTTTGGCATGGTTTATGCCCTACATTTTCGTTGATAAGCCTTTTGCAATGGTAACTGGTCGTGAAGCATATGGCTTTCATAAAGGATTAGGAGAATTTATAATTCCAGACCTCCACTCTAAAGCCAACCTTTTTACAATAGACACAACTGTATTTGAGTCTTTTTCTCCAATTACGGAATCATCAAAGCAACGTTTACTAGAAGTTCGTCAAATGGACTCAATAGTTAATGTTCCACATCTCAAACGTTGGAATAATGTAACCGAAGCAGCTAGTCAAATTGGTAGATTACTTGCACAACAACAAGAAAGCTGGATTGGAAAAATACTAGAGCCTGCAACAAATTTTTTGAATTTACTTGATTTTACAGCAACCCCCCTTGTATTCCTTAAACAGTTTAGAGATATTTCCCATCCAGATCGAGCTTGTTATCAGGCTATTACTGAAGCCAACATAACTTTCCCTAAGTTTCGAGAAGGTGGCATCTTAAAAGGTAAATACGAGTTGCTACTCAATAATTTTGATAGTCATCCCATTGCTCATGAGCTTGGATTAAAGGTTGGAAAACAAGATATCTTGGAAGCTTTTTGGTTTGATTTTGACTTCATTGTAGAAAATGGTACAGAGGTTTGGAGTTTTTAACCTGAGTTCGGGTTAAGCAGATTGAGTTAAAAGCCAATCAAGATGAAGATTTGACTTTTTATGCCCCTACCCATCTGTCCCATTATTTTTTCAAAATGGTATTTTTATCTGTTAAAAAACCGATTGTCTATATCCCATAATACAAAAAGACAAACGGTTTTCACTTACAGCCACAAAATTAATTTTCAGTATTATTAATTACTGGTAGAAGCAGCCAGCTCCGCTAATCTTTCCTGTTGGTCTTGAGAAATACAAGACTGAATCAAATCCTCTATATTCCCTTCCAATGCTGGGGTGAGAGAAAAGTTCTGATTCAAACGGTGGTCGGTAACGCGGTTATCTTTATAATTATAGGTACGTATTTTTTCCGAACGCGCTCCCGTTCCTACTTGCGATCGCCGCATGGAAGTTACGGCTTCTTTTTGCTCCCGTATCTTCATTTCATACAACTTAGCACGTAAAATTTGTAATGCCCGTTCTTTGTTCTGTAACTGGCTACGCTCCTCTGTACAGAAAATACGGATACCAGTAGGTTTGTGGAATAAGTCGGCGGCTGTTTCCACCTTGTTGACGTTTTGTCCACCAGCACCACCAGAACGAGCCGTAGACATTTCAATATCCTTGGGGTCAATTTGAATTTCCACATCATCAACTTCTGGCATGATCGCCACTGTGGCTGTGGAAGTATGTACCCTTCCCCCTGCTTCTGTGACTGGTACCCTTTGTACCCGATGTACTCCCGCTTCAAACTTCAACTGACTGTAAACACTATCCCCTTGAATTTCTAGAATCGCTTCTTTAAAGCCACCCATTTCCGCCAAGGACTCGCTGACTAACTTGACTCGCCAACCTTGAGTATCAGAATATTTAGAGTACATCCGCAGTAAATCACCAGCCCATATACTGGCTTCATCACCACCAGTACCGGCACGAATTTCCAACATGATGTTTTTATCATCATTAGGGTCGCGGGGCAACAGCAGAATTTTCAAACGTACTTCTAGTTCAGCAATTTTTGCTTCTAATTCTTGAACTTCCAAAGCCGCCATTTCTTGCAGTTCCGCATCCCCTTGAGATTCTTTTAAAACCTCTTGAGCGCCAACTAATTCTGATGTAGCCGTCTTCCAAGTTTCGTAGGTATCTACCACCTCTTCTAACCCGGAACGAGACTTGGCAATTTTTTGATACTCATCTGGATTTTTGGCAGTATCAGGATCAGCAAGACGACGGGTTAATTCCTGAAAAGTTTGTTCGACAGATTTAAGTTTCTCCAGTAAATATGTTTCAGCCATGACGAGTGCTTTTACTCCTTAAAAAATAACAACTTGGCTCACCCAAAAATGACAATCGACCCAGCACACGCAGGGTCGTCGTGAAAGCAGAGCCAAACCGCTACTTTTTCTTGCCTTCGCCAGCAGATTGATCTTTTTTCATACCATACTTACGGAGGAAGCGGTCTACGCGACCTTCAGTGTCAATAATCTTCTGGGTTCCAGTGTAAAAGGGGTGGTTTCCAGACCAAACATCTACGTGCAATTCTGGCTTAGTGGAGCCGACAGTCAGCACCACTTGCCCGTTACAGTAGACTTTAGCCTCTGGATACCACTCGGGATGAATATCAGGTTTAGCCATTGTTCCTTTCGTGGTTTCTCTATAACAATTATAACTTTTTGCTTTTATGGAATTGTCAGTTGGAGATTTGAAATTTGACAAAATCCGTCTTGAAAAGTTTGCTCAACGGGGGGAACCCCCGCACCGCAACTTTTCGCAAAATCGATTAACGTTTGGAGTACTGGGGCGCTTTCCGAGCTTTGTGTAAACCGTATTTCTTACGTTCTTTGGCTCGAGGGTCGCGGGTTAGGTAGCCTTCTGTTTTTAACGGAGGACGATTGTCTGGGTCTAGCTGACACAGAGCACGAGCCACACCCAAGCGAATGGAATCAGATTGTCCGGTTAAGCCACCACCTTCGGCCTTCACCAAGATGTCGTACTCATTTTCTAAACCCAAGGTTTCCAAGGGTGCTTTGATTACTCCCAAGTAACCAGCATTATATTGGAAATAATTTTCCCCGTCTTTACCATTAACTACTAGTTTGCCACTACCAGGTACTAAACGGACTCTGGCGACTGAGGATTTACGACGACCCGTACCCCAGTAAACGGCGCGACCACTATCTGTATCTGTTGCTTGCATTAATTTTCTGCTCCTGGAATTGTGTTAATTTTCAGCTCTTCAGGTTTTTGAGCTGCATGTGGATGGGTGGAACCCGCGTATACTTTGAGTTTGGTAAATAGTTGTTTCCCTAAGCTGTTTTTAGGTAACATGCCTTTGACAGCTTTTTCGATAATCCGTTCGGGAATACGTCCTTGTAAATGCTCAAAGGTTTCTGTCTTCATTCCACCAGGACGACCGGAGTGGCGACGGTAAAGTTTTTGACTGCTTTTTTTCCCAGTGACAGCAACTTTTTCGGCGTTGATCACAATGACAAAATCACCGGTATCCATATTAGGAGTGAAGTAGGGTTTATTCTTACCCCGCAACACCGTAGCAATTTCACTAGCTAGACGACCGAGACGTTGGTCTGCGGCATCTATGACGTACCAATTTCGTTCTAGGGTACTACCTGATGGTAGGTATGTTTTGTTCATGGGAGTTTTGATGTATGGATATTTGTTTAAAAACAATTTTAGGCAGTAATTTCACCTACCCCACTTTCTGTGTTTAACTTGTCAAAGAAATACTGGGGTTGGGTATCGTACCAGACTTGGGGGGAAAAGGGAAAGTCTGAATAGCCTACTCTTAATAAACATAAACCTTGGGCTGGGGCAGCATATTTGACTTTTTCCCGCAGTTGATTTTGCCAAATTTGGGTAAATCTCTCGACGGAAATTTTGCCAGTACCTACCTGGACTAACATTCCCACTAATAGCCGCACCATGCCATATAAAAAGCCATCTGCCTGAATTTCAATATTAATCAATGCCTCTTGGCGATCGCATTTTACTGCTTGTACTTCCACCCAGGAATGTTGGCGACTGGAGTTGGCACGATGGAAAGCTGCTAGATGGTGATGCCCAATTAAGGGTTTGATCGCTTTTTGGATCAGGGACTCATCCACAGGTACATAATAATGCCAACTAAATGGTCTTAAAAACAAATTGGGTTTGGCTGCGGTATACAAGGTATAACGGTAGCGCCGATACTTCGCACTAAAGCGAGCGTGCCAATTACTATCTACTTTGGCAGATGCGCGAATAAAAATATCCTCTGGTAAATAACCATTGAGGATGGGTGCCCATTTGTGAGCCGGGATGGTAACTGTGGCATCAAAATGCGCCACCTGGGCAGCAGCGTGGACTCCAGCATCAGTCCTACCGGCACAGTGGATGGTGACTGGATAACCTACTACTGTGGTGATGGCAGTTTCTATCTCTTGTTGGACGGTACGATGTTGTGGCTGCCTTTGCCAACCATGAAAATGAGTGCCCAGGTATTGTATTACCAGGGCTATTCTCTGGGTGTGTGTGGGCAAGGCTGTTAACATAGAGACTTTGTCCTGTGCCATTTGCCATCACTAATGACCAATGGCAGATGACCTAAACTAATTCGATAATTGCCATTTCCGCATTGTCTCCACGACGGGGTACAGTACGGTAAATCCGGGTATAACCCCCTTGGCGATCGCCGTAACGACTGCCAGCTTGTTCAAATAGGGCATGAACTAATTGTTTATCAAACAAGTAGCCCAGGGCTTGACGACGGGCAGTTAAGGAGCCATCCTTGGCTAAGGTAACCATGCGGTCTACCTCACCACGCACTACTTTGGCTCGAGCCATAGTGGTGGTAATCCGACCATTCCGAATCAATTCCGTAGATAGCGATCGCAATAAGGCACGACGCTGGTCGGCGGGTTTACTAAGTTTTTTTACACGGCAACGGTGACGCATAATACATTAATTAATGATAAAATGTTTACATCTAGTTGTTTTTAGCAGACCTTTCTTGGGGCAGAGTAATACCTAAGCGTCGCTGCAATGCTTCCACAACTTCTTCGGCTGACTTCTGACCAAAGTTCTTAATTTCTAAGAGGTCTTCTTGAGTGAAATCTAACAAGTCTGCTACGGAGTTAACCTGGGCTCGCTTCAAACAGTTATAAGCTCGCACTGACAGCTGTAACTCTTCAATGGGTATTTGAGCCGTTGGATCTTGATCCACATCTACGACTGTATCCGCCTGCTCGATAGAAATATCTTTCAACGGATTAAATAAATCCACTAAAATAGTAGCAGCAGATGATAGTGCTTCTTGGGGACTGAGGCTACCATTTGTCCATACTTCTAATAGCAGTCTGTCTTTGGGTATACCCCCTTCTGTCCGGGCTTCTTCCACACTATAATTGACTTTACGCACTGGCATAAACACTGAGTCAATCTGGAGAAAATCCAGGGATGTGGCTTCCTCCCTACCCCTTTCAACGGTACGATAACCAGTGCCTTTCTCGATGCGAAACTCCATCTCCAAGTTCGCTCCCTCTGCTAGGGTGGCGATATATTGGGTTGGATCTATTACCTCTACTTCACTAGGCAAATCAAAATGTGCAGAGGTAACTGTTGCTGGACCCCTAACTAATAATCGCCCAATTTGGGGTTGGGCAGAATAGCTTTTGAGGATCACTTCCTTCATTTTCATGAGGATTTCTAGCACATCTTCCCGCACTCCAGGCACGGTGGCAAATTCATGGGTAACCCCAGCAATCCTAACTGCTGTCACTGATGTTCCTTCTAGGTTTGATAACAGCACCCTTCTCAAGGCATTACCGATGGTTGTTCCCTGACCACGGTCTAGGGGTTCGAGAATAAATTTACTATAATGGCTCCGAATTTCATCACTACTAGTATCTACACATTCAATTTGAAACTGCGCCACGGAGTAGCCTCCCTTATTTTCAGATATTCCTCGCAGGCAAACAAAGTGCCTCCCGAATTTAATTAATCTTCGCTACGGTGTTGGACAAACTTCTATTTTGTGAACATCTCCGTAGAGTTTGCGCATCAACCCACTTGCGAGTGTTACTAATTTTGGGTTTGTCAAGTCTCTATATCTAGATACATAAAGCTATGACTTTTACTCTGATGGGAAGCTGGTGCTATACCCTCACCTTTTCTGTGTTTAATATTATCTTTAGTGATATTTGATTCACCGATTGAGTTGTCACTCTCAAATCTAGCCCCATACCATCCTGGGGTTTTAATTCAATCATCCAGGTCAGTGGCCAAAATTTTGGCTATTCGCTGATTTATTTTGGCTGATGACTACTGAATACATCACTTAAATTAGACTTAATACCTAAACACGACGGCGCTTGGGTGGACGGCAACCGTTGTGGGGAATCGGGGTAATATCCCGAATTAGGGTAATTTCTAGTCCAGCTCCTTGTAATGCCCTAATGGCAGTTTCTCTACCTGCACCTGGACCACTGACCATGACTTCAATTTGTCGCATTCCTTGATCTATAGCCCTACGAGCTGCACTCTCAGCCGCAGTTTGGGCTGCAAAAGGTGTACCTTTCTTTGCTCCTTTGAATCCACTGGAACCAGCACTTGCCCAAGAGATGGTATCTCCGTTTTGATCGGTGATGGTGACAATGCTATTGTTAAAAGTAGACTGGATATAGGCAACCCCATTGGGAACATTACGTTTCTGTTTTTTGCTAGTGCCTTTTTTCGTCGGTTGTCGCGCCATATTTTTGTGTTTGTAGTTAAAAATAAAATTACAATTTGCCAGCAATGCCAGCACAGCCAAAAATTATTTACCTGGAGCCTTTTTCTTACCCGCTACAGTCTGCCTGCGTCCACGTCGAGTCCGGGCGTTGGTGCGAGTTCTTTGCCCTCTCACTGGTAAACCCATACGATGACGACGACCTCTGTAGGTGCCAATATCAACTAGGCGCTTAATATTCATGGCTTCCCAGCGTCTCAAGTCACCTTCAACTTGATAATTCTCGATTTCGGCTCTCAGAGCTGCCACATCTCCATCACTGAGATCTTTAACACGGGTGTCTGGATTGACATTTGTATCTGCGAGAATTTTTTGGGAACTCGTCAGTCCAATTCCATAAATATAAGTTAGACCAATTTCAACTCGCTTATCCCGTGGTAAGTCTATTCCGGAAATACGTGCCATCTTGGATTTTCTCCCTCTCGTTATCCCTTAGTTACGAACTGTTAACTTAGTAATTGGAGCAATTTATGTGACTAAACTTACACCAATTTAGCAGGTACCCTGCTATCCTTGACGTTGTTTGTGTTTGGGGTTGGAACAAATCACCATCACGCGACCGCGACGTTTGATCACTGTACATTTTTCACAAATTTTCTTTACAGAGGCTCGGACTTTCATTGCCTTTTTATTTGACTCCAAATATTAAATTATAACATTTTTTCTGAAGATAGTCAGTTAAATTAGTTTAAGAACAAGGTTGCTGACTATTTTGCGGTATATTCTTTTACATAGTTTTTACTTTTTACGCAGGCGGTAAGTGATTCTACCTTTGCTCAAGTCATAAGGGGTAAGTTCCACTTTGACGCGATCGCCAGGTAGAATTTTGATGTAATTACGGCGGATTTTACCTGATATATGAGCCAGCACATTAAAGCCGTTGTCTAGATCGACGCGAAACATCGCATTCGGTAAAGACTCCGTCACTGTGCCCTCCATTTCAATTAAATCTTGCTTAGCCAATTTGTTTTTTCCTCAACTCAAATATCTTTTGTTCCTGTGCAGTCACCTCTCAGTCTGAAAGAGAACATATTTATTGTTTTTTTGCAACAGTTTATTAATATATCTTAAACCAAATTTGATATGTATTTTGGAGTGGAGGCTGGAGTGGAATTAGAAGGGACGGTTTTAACTTCCTGGTGATTTATATCGTTCAAGAATTAACAACAGCTTTTAATTCATTTGTGACTTCTTCTTGGGACTGATTGCCATTAACCACAACTAAAATCTGTTGCTGTCGATAGTAATCAATTAAAGGAGCCGTGTCGGAACGATAAACTTCTAGACGGCGACGAATTACCTCTTCCGTATCATCATTTCTTCCTCGCTCTAATAAACGAGCTACGACCACATCATCTGGGACATCAAGGTTGACTACTTGATGTTGTGATTGATTTAACTCTTGCAGTAGTACGGACAAAAAAGTTGCTTGTGTGACGGTACGAGGAAATCCATCTAAAATCCATCCAGATTGGGTGTCCCTTTGATTCAGCCGTTCTTTGACCATATCCTGAACCAAGCCATCAGGAACAAGTTCTCCCTTGTCCATATAGCCTTGAGCCTGGACTCCGAGGGGAGTTTTTTCCCGTAGAGCTTGGCGTAAAATGTCCCCTGTGGAAATATGAGGAATATTCCAGTGTTCAGCTAAGGTTTGAGCTTGAGTTCCTTTACCTGCTCCTGGAGGTCCCAAGAAAATAAATCGCATCATAACAATTTTGGATGTTGGATTTGAGATTTTGGATTGATTGTACAGATAAAGTAGAATCATCTGTACAATCAAGAAATTAGCGGTGACCAATCACTTCCGGGGTGGATGTGGGGTGGTAGGGTGTAGGGTAAAAATTAGCCCCTCAATCTGGGTGCAAGCCCCTTGTTTTAAGTCTGTGGTTCCCTATACCCTAAGCCTTATCCCCTACAACCCGTTCATTACTGTTTCACCATCCCTTCATAACGCTGGGAAATAACGTAGGTTTGCACTTGCTTTGCAGTATCAATTGCTACGCCCACTAAAATTAGTAGGGAAGTCGCTCCCAATCCTCGAAAGGTTCGTACATTTAATGCACTTTCTAATGCTGTGGGAATAATTGCAATCAATCCCAAAAAGATTGCGCCGAGAAAAGTCAGTCGATTCAACACCCGCTCTATATATTCACTTGTAGCTTTACCTGGACGAATACCAGGAATACTAGAACCCATTTTTTTCAGGTTCTGTGCCACATCAACTGGGTTGACAATCAAAGAAGAATAAAAATAGCTAAAGAAAACAATTGAAACTAAGTAAACTAGGGCATAAAACCAAGATTGAGAGCCACTAGGATTTAGATAATTGTTAACAAAACTGGAATAATTGGGATTATTAACGAATCTTTCGATTAACAAAGGTAAGCTTAAAATGGCAGCAGCGAAAATAATTGGCATTACCCCGCCTTGGTTGAGACGCAAGGGTAAATAACTGCGCTGTTCTGCTAAAACTCTGCGACCGACTTGTCGGCGAGCAGAAATAATCGGGATGCGGCGAATGCCTTCTTGAACAAAAACAATACCGACAATGGTCACCAGGAACAGTAGTAACAGTACAACTACCCGACCAACTGTTTCCCTACCTCCAGCTTGGACAAAATCCAAAGTATCACCTAAAGCTTTCGGTAAGGTGGCGACAATATTGACAAAAATCAATAATGATGCTCCATTCCCTACACCGCTCTCAGTAATCACCTCAGAAGCCCACATAACAAACATGGAACCAGCAACTAGAGCGATCGCAGTTTCTGCCACAAAAACCGGACCATAATTCAAAGCAAAACCTTTCAGCCAAATGGAGGCAATAAAAGTACTTTGAATCATTGCCCACACCAATGATACATAGCGGGTAATTTGGGAAATTTTCCGTCTTCCCGCCTCACCTTCATTTTTCTGTAAATTTTCTAAAGCTGGAATTGCCGCAGTCAGCAGTTGAATAATAATTGAAGCATTAATGTAAGGCAAAATCCCCAGGGCAAATACCCCTAAAGCAGAAAGTCCGCCACCAGAGAAAATGTCCAAAAAGTTTAATACTTGGTTGTTACCCTGTAAGGCAGCTGCAAAACTATCACGGTCTATACCGGGGATAGGTACATGGTTGCCAAAACGAATCAAAATTAAAATTCCGATGGTAACAAGCAGCCGATCCCTAAGTCCTGCTGCTTGTGCCATCTGCATAAAAGTTTCTTGAGCAGATGGTGGTTTTTCTCGACTGATACTCATAGTAAGTCTACCTTGATAGTGAAGTCAGGCGCTGGCAAGGTGCAACGGGCGCTAAAGTAAAGAGTCATAACTTTACTTTAATACTTCACAACTCCCACCAGCTGCCTCAATTTTGCTCCGAGCTGTACCTGTAAAAGCTGCTGCTTGCACCTTCAGGGGTACAGTTAATTCTCCATTTCCCAAAATTTTCAATGGGCCCTTGACAGCAGTTAATATCCCTGCTTCTTGTAATGAAGCCAGATTAACTTCTGTATTTGCACCCAAAGAAGAGAGCTTTTCTACATTGATCGTAGTGTAAATTTGCCGATTCACCATCGGAAAACCCTTTAATTTGGGTACACGGCGATACAATGGCTGTTGACCACCTTCAAAACCAGGTCTAGTTCCACCACCAGAACGGGAGTTTTGACCCCTCATGCCTAAACCGGCACTAGCACCTTGACCAGCAGCGATACCACGTCCCACACGGCGGCGACGTTTCTTTGAGCCTGGTTGTGGCTTGGCATCTTCAAGTCTCATAAGCTATAAATCTTTTAGATTTGGCGATTTTTTCTATTTTTTCAGTATGTAAGCATAGGACAAACTATAAAATGTTCACTGGTTTTTGCAGCCTAATATATGGTTTGTCTACTGTGATTAACTTAAATACTGTAGAGATTTTCTCGGGGAACACCGCGCTCTTCTGCTACACCTGCAAATGTACGCAAGGTAGATAGGGCATTAACTGCGGCTCTGGCATTATTCAAGGGGTTGTTAGACCCAAGCTGTTTGGCCAAGATATTACGTATCCCTGCGAGTTCCAATACTGTCCTCACCGCACCACCGGCAATTACACCAGTACCAGGAGCAGCAGGACGCATGATGACTTTGGCACCACCACCAACACCGTTTACTGGGTGAGGGATAGAATTAGATTTAGTGATGGGGATATCAACTAGGTGCTTTTTGCCATCAGCTACACCTTTTTTTACAGCACCGATCACATCTGAGGCTTTACCAACTCCAACTCCCACTTGACCGCGTTCGTTACCAACGACCACAATCGCTCGGAAACTGAGTTTTTTACCACCTTTTACCACCTTACTGACCCGGCGGATTTGAATTACCCGTTCTTGCCAGTTGGTTTCTTCTTTTTTCGTACGGTTAGTTTTACGACGACCAGTTGTCATATTGTATACCTCGTTTTAATTGTCATTTTTTGTGAATTAATGACTAAATGACAAATTTTAAAAATCCAACCCAGCTTCCCGTGCTGCGTCAGCCAGTGCTTGAATCCTACCGTGATAGAGGTTCCCACCGCGATCGAAGACGACTTGACTAATGCCTTTGTCTTTGCTTCGGGTTGCAATCAGTTTACCAACTTCCTTGGAAGCATCACAGTTACCTCCAGAAGCTAATTTCGCTTTCAACTCTGGTTCAACGGTGGAGGCTGCGACTAAGGTTTGATGAGCTGCGTCATCAATTACTTGAGCATAGATATGTTGGTGAGAACGAAATACTGCTAAACGGGGACGTTCTGGAGAACCAAATACTTTACCACGGATACGTCGGTGACGACGTTGTTTGGATTGTTTACGAGTAAGTTTCATTACTTCTTACCACCTTTACCAGTCTTACCAGCTTTACGTCTGACAACTTCATCAGCGTAGCGAATACCCTTGCCTTTATAGGGCTCCGGGGGTCGAACATCACGAATTTTCGCTGCGGTGTTGCCAACTATTTCTTTGTCATAGCCACTGACAATCACATTAGTATTATTTTCCACGGCAAACTGAATTCCTTCTGGAGGAGCAATTTGCACTTGGTGGCTATAACCAATGTTGAGGATTAAATTTCGACCTTGTACCTGTGCCCGATAACCAACTCCTTGGATTTCCAAGCGGCGTTGAAATCCTTGAGAGACTCCTTCAACCATATTGGCAACTAATGTCCGACATAAGCCGTGCAATTGTCGAGATTGCCGGGAATCATCGCGACGGTTAACCAATAATGTTTCTCCTTCTTGAGAAACGGTGACATTTGTCGGTAATTGACGAGAAAGTTCGCCCTTAGGACCTTTAACCGCTATATTGACACCGTCAATGGTGATTTGTACCTTTGCTGGAACCGTAATCGGTTGTTTTCCGATTCGAGACATAACTCTCCTTTGTGATTCAGTTATGAGCTATTAGCTATTAGTTTTGCTCCTAATGACTAATAACTGCCGACTACCAAACATAACAAAGCACTTCTCCGCCTACATTTTGGCGACGTGCTTCTCGGTCGGTCATAATGCCACTAGATGTGGAAATAATGGCAATACCAATGCCGCCTAATACCCTTGGTAGTTCTTTTCTATTGGCATAAACACGTAATCCTGGCTTACTTACCCGCTTCAGGGCTGTAATTAAAGGTTGGCGATTTTTACCCTTGTATTTGAGGGAAATCACCAAATTCCGTTTTACTCCTTCACCAGCTTCTTCAAAATCATTAATAAAACCTTCTTCCCGCAATACTGTGGCAATATTACGGGTCATTTTTGTCGCAGGCACTTTTGTTGTTTGATGCCGTGCTAAGTTGGCATTGCGGATGCGCGTTAGCATATCTGCAATTGTGTCGTTTGCCGCCATCTTTCCCTCTTTAGATGAACTTATTTATCCCGAAAAGGCATTCCCATTTCTTTTAGTAAAGCGCGACCTTCTTCATCGGTTTTCGCTGTGGTAATGATGGATATATCCATCCCGCGAATTTGGTCAATGCTATCGTACTCAACTTCTGGAAAAATCAGTTGCTCCCTTACCCCTAAGGTGTAATTTCCGCGACCATCAAAGCTCTTAGGGCTAATGCCGCGAAAGTCACGAATTCTGGGCAAGGACAAGTTGATTAAACGATCCAGAAAATTGTACATTTTGCCGCTTCTCAGGGTAACCATTACCCCTACAGGCATCCCTTCCCGGATTTTAAATCCAGCGATCGCTTTTTTTGCCCTTGTAACTACAGGTTTTTGACCAGTGATTACAGCAATTTCACTGAGAGATGCTTCCAGTGCTTTTGCATTTTGAGAAGCTTCCCCTAAACCTCTATTTACAGTTACTTTCACCAATTTCGGTACTTGATGAATATTGGTGTACTCAAACTGTTTCATCAGTTTGGGGACTATGGTCTCGTGATATATGTTTTTGAGTCGAATTGTCATAGTTGCTTTTCTGTGATTATCCCTGGGCTTGGTCAGGGTAATAAAATTATGAGTTATGAGTTGGCAGTTATTAGTTGATAGTTGTTATTTGACGGTATCAACTCCATCACTCCCTGACTGACTCTGCTCCTCACTATTTATCGAGAATCTCCCCAGTTTTTTTCAGCATACGCACCTTTTTGCCCTCCTGGGTAAAGGTGTAACATACGCGACTGGTAACGTTCTGCTTGGTGGAATAGAGCATAACTTTGGAGCTATGAATTGGAGCTTCTTGGGTGAGGATGCTGCCAGATTCACCTTCTGCCTGAGGTTTCATGTGTTTGGTTTTAATATTTACACCTTTAACAAGAACTTGACTCATTTGTGGCAGAGCTTGTATTACTTCACCCACTTTACCCTTGTCCTTACCAGAAATTACCTGGACGGTATCTCCAGTTTTGACATGCATTTTGTAAAATTTGGGTTGTTGCTTCTTATTTGCCATTACAGCACCTCCGGAGCCAAAGAAACGATTTTGGTAAAGCTTTTGTCACGTAATTCCCGTGCCACTGGACCAAAAACCCGCGTTCCTCTGGGGTTACCATCTTTGTTGATGATAACTGCGGCATTATCGTCAAAGCGGATTGTCATGCCACTGTCACGACGAATACTGTGACGTGTACGGACAATTACTGCCTCCACCACATCAGATTTTTTCACAGCCATATTGGGCTGGGCATCTTTAACTACGGCGATCACTCGATCGCCCACATGACCATAACGACGGTTGCCCGCTCCGAGTACACGGATGCACATCAATTTGCGGGCACCGCTATTATCTGCGACATTGAGGTAAGACTGGGGTTGAATCACAACTATTCTCCCTTATGGTGCTGTTAAAAATTTAACAACTACTAATTTTATATATTGGTTACTTTGTGAGGACTTCTGTGACTTGCCAGCGCTTGGTTTTGCTCAGGGGTCTAGTTTCCTGAATGCGGACACGATCGCCAATTTTACAGGTATTTTCTTCGTCATGGGCTTTGTAGCGGCGAGTTTTGACTACAATTTTGCCGTACCTGACATGGGGAGCGCGGTTTTCCACAGCAACTATTACAGTTTTTTGCATTTTGTCGCTCACTACCAAGCCGACTCTTTCTTTGATTGCCATAATCTCCTACTCTTCTTGGTTAGCAGATGGACTTGCTGCTGCTTTTTTACGTTCCGCTTCTACTGTTAATAATTGAGCCAAGCGGTGGCGATAATGTTTAAATTGGTGAGGCTTTTCTAGTTGTCTGGTTGCTTTTTGCAGACGCAGTTGGAACAACTGTTTCTTGACAGAAATGATTTCCTGGGTCAGTTGTTCGTCATTTAATTCTCTAGCTTCTGAAATTTTGGGAAGAGGCATGACCTACTCCTGCTCCTGAGGCTGTTGCTCAGAACGCGTAATGAACTTAGTTTTAATTGGTAATTTATGGGAGGCTAGGCGCATTGCTTCTCTGGCAACTTCTTCGGCAACGCCAGCGATTTCAAACATAATTCGCCCTGGTTTGACGACAGCTACCCAAAATTCTGGGGAACCTTTACCAGAACCCATCCGGGTTTCTGCCGGACGCATGGTAACTGGTTTGTCGGGGAAAACGCGAATCCAGATTTTACCACCCCGGCGAATATAACGAGTCATGGCTCGTCGAGAGGCTTCAATTTGACGGGAGGTAATCCAGGAAGGTTCTTGTGCTTGGAGAGCAAACTCACCAAAGTTGATGAGATTACCACCTTTGGAAAGACCTCTCATTCGTCCCCGTTGTTGTTTACGGAATTTAGTTCTTCTAGGACTTAACATGGTTTGTCAACCAAATTTTGGATATGGGATTTTAGATTTGATATTTTGAAGTTTGGATTGACTATCCTTCATTTGAACGGTCTTCAAACTGCTGACGACGACGTTGCTGCTGTTGGCGGCGACGTGGTTCGCGGTTTGTAGTTGGTGTGGGGGCTGTTTCTTCTTCTCCAGGGATAATTTCTCCCTTAAATATCCAAACTTTGATACCGAGAATACCGTAAGTGGTTTTTGCGGTGCAGTAGGAGTAGTCAATATTGGCTCTGAGGGTATGTAAAGGAACTTTTCCTTCTAGGGTGCATTCTGTCCGGGCAATTTCTGCACCGTTTAAGCGTCCACTAACTTGAATTTTGATTCCTTCGACTCCCGCTCTTTGAGAACGCTGTATAGCTTGGCGTACTACTCGACGGAAGGAAACACGACGTTCTAACTGTTGGGCAATATATTCCCCAATCAAATAGGCATCTGCATCGACCCTTTGGACTTCAACTACGTTAATGCGAATTTGCCGATGACCGCCTAGAGCTGTTTGCAGTCCATTACGTAATTTTTCTATCCCTTGACCACCTCTACCTACGACTACACCAGGTCTTGCAGTCCGTACTTCTATGTCTATCTGGTCAGCTTTACGCTCAATTTTTACTTCCGAAATTCCGGCATTGTTTTGAGCGTATCTACCGAGCTCTTTATCTATATATCCTCGTAATTTATGGTCTTCCTGGAGAAGTTCTGGGTAGCGGTTAGGCTCTGCAAACCAACGAGATTGGTGCTCTTTGGTAATCCCCAGACGAAAACCAATTGGATTAATTTTCTGTCCCATGAATGCTTCCTCGCAATTTTTTGTTCAAAGGGAATTTATTCTGTAGCAGCTTCAGCTACAGATATGGTGATGTGACACGTTGGTTTGCGAATCTGATAAGCTCTACCTTGTGCTCTTGGTTGAAACCGTTTTAATACTGGACCTTGATCAGCGTAGGCTTGAGTAATCATTAACTGAGCCCGATCTAGTCCTTCATTATGCTCTGCATTGGCTGCGGCACTTCTTAAAAGTTTCAGCACTGGGCCACAAGCTCGATAGGGCATAAATTCTAAAATAATCAGTGCTTCCCGGTAGGAACGACCACGAATTTGGTCGAGTACGCGCCGCACTTTTAATGGGGACATACGCACATAGCGGACGATCGCTTTAACTTGTTTGCTATCAGTTGCCATAATTTTCTCCATGTTTGCCATTAGTTCTTGGTTTTAGAACTTAATGACTACCTACCTGCTCTTTTATCTCTGGCATGTCCCCGATAAGTACGTGTAGGAGCAAATTCCCCTAACTTATGACCCACCATATGGTCGGATATAAACACTGGAACATGCTGGCGACCGTTATGAACTGCGATCGTATGACCTACCATGTCTGGCAAAATTGTTGATGCCCGAGACCAAGTTTTAATGACTTGCTTTTCATTGTTTTCGTTCAGCTTTTCAATTTTGCTGAGTAAATGATCGGCAACAAAAGGACCTTTTTTTAGAGAACGACCCATAACTTCTACTGTGAATTTTGGAGTTAGAAATTAATACTTAGGAGTTAGGAATTGAGAGTTATGCTGTATTTCATCCATAACTCACCACCCATAACTCATTATCACTAGTTAAGAATTACGACCACCACGTCCGCGCTTAGAAGACTTACGGCGACGACGTACAATCAATTTACTACTAGCTTTCTTGGGTTTACGTGTCTTCTTACCCAATGTCGGTTTACCCCAAGGTGTTACTGGACCAGATCTACCAATGGGTGCCCGACCTTCACCACCACCGTGGGGGTGATCAACTGGGTTCATCACGCTACCTCTAACCTTGGGACGGCGACCTTTCCAGCGATTCCGCCCTGCTTTACCAGCACTGAGGTTACGAGCTTCAATGTTACCAACCTGTCCAATGGTGGCATAGGACTCACGGCGAATCATCCGCACTTCCCCGGAAGGTAATTTGAGGGTGACATAAGCCCCTTCTTTTGCCACTACTTGGGCTGTAGCACCAGCAGCTCTGACTATTTGAGCCCCTTTTCCAGGTATAAGTTCAACGTTGTGGACACCAGTACCTAGGGGAATTTTGGATAGGGGTAAGGCATTACCAATTTCAATGGGAGAGTCGGGTCCAGCAATAATTGTGGTGCCGACTTTCAATCCATTGGGATGGATAATGTAACGTTTTTCTCCGTCCTGGTAATATAGCAAAGCAATACGAGCGTTCCGGTTGGGATCGTATTCAATTGCTGCTACCTTGGCGGGAATGTTGTGCTTATCTCTTTTAAAATCAATAATGCGGTATAACCGCTTGTGTCCGCCACCCCGGCGACGACTGGTAATGCGCCCTCGGTTATTACGACCTTTAGAGCGGTGTACGGATCTAGTCAGAGATTTCTCTGGCTCTGTTTTGGTGATGTCCGCAAAGTCAGAGATTGTGACTTGGCGAGTACTGGGGGTGTAAGGACGATAAGAACGAGTGCCCATAATGAAAGTTTTTAATTGAGAGTTTTAAATTTTCACTTAGAAACCAGAGGAGAAGGAGTGAGAGAGGGAAAGGAGTGAAAGAGGGAAGCAATTAAAACTCTTAACTCCTAACTCTTAACTCCTAAATCCCAATTCCGAACTGTCAACTAATTACACTTCTGGGAATAGGACTTGTCTAATCTTCTCTTCATCCCCAGGGGCGACGGTGACAATAGCTCGCTTGTATTGGGGCTTGTAGCCAATAAATCTACCTACACGCCGCTTCTTGCGGGGAGGTTGCATGGTATTTACTTGGACGATTTTGACATCAAATAAATCTTCTATAGCCGCTTTAATTTCCGGCTTGGTTGCTTTTGGAGCTACTTCAAAGGTGTATTTATTTAGCTCCATCAACATGGTCGCCTTTTCGGTAACAATCGGGCGACGGATTAAGTCGGGAAGTTGGCGGGGGTCAAAGTTAGTCACTGTAGACCTCCTGAATTTTTTCTAAAGCTGATACTGTGACCACAACTTTGTCAGCGTGCAGTAAATCGTAAACGTTTAATTGATCCGCAATCAGTAATTTGACGTTTTTGGCATTACGAGCTGACAGATAAACGTTTTCACTGCGTTCCGATAAAATTAATAGGGTTTTACTGTCTGCTGCTGCACCCCAACTGGCGATCGCACCCACCAAGTCTTTGGTTTTGGGACGGGAAAACTGTTGGCTAAATTCTTCTACTACAATCAAATCATCAAGGCGACTGGCAAAAGCGGTTCGCAGTGCCAACCGTCTTTCCTTCCGGTTCATTTTCAGGTTGTAATCCCTGGGCTTGGGTCCAAAAATTACCCCACCGCCACGCCATAATGGGGAACGAATCGAACCAGCACGGGCGCGACCTGTACCTTTTTGTCTCCAAGGCTTACGACCACCGCCCCTCACTTCTGAGCGAGTTTTGGTACTGGCTGTTCCTTGGCGGGAATTGGTCATTTGTCTGACTAATGCCCTATGTACAATATGAGACGCTGTCTCTTCTTTGGCTACCCGCAATTCAAAGGTCTTTTGACCTACGGAGTCCCCTTCCCAGTTTTTTACTTCACACTCAAACATCTTTAGTGTCCTTCGTCAGTTGTCAGATGTCATTTGTCAGTTTGTCTAAGCTTGCTCTGCGACCCCTGACTACTATTTTTTACTTCCCACTATGTTGGCAGGCAATATATTCAGTAAGGCTCCCGCTTTACCAGGAATAGCTCCTTTTATCAACAAGAGATTCCTGTCTGGATCAACTTGTACTACAGTCAATTTCCGAATGGTCACCCGTTTACCACCTAAACGTCCTGCCATTTTCTTACCGGGATAAACGCGACCAGGTGTAGTACCAGCACCAATGGAACCAGGAGCTCTGTGATTTTTAGAACCATGGGACATTGGGCCTCTACCAAAGTTGTGGCGCTTTTGGTTGCCCGCAAAGCCCCTACCAATAGTTTTACCGACGACATCTACTAGTTGACCGGCACTAAAAATGTCCGCTTTGATTTCTTGACCTAATGTATATTCCCCAACTTCATCCAGCCGATATTCACGTAAATGACGCAATACCGGAGCTGATGATTTCGCAAGATGACCGAGCAAAGGTTTATTTAATGCTTTGGGCTTAACTTCGCCATAACCTAATTGAATGGCGGAGTAACCGTCGGTCTGTTGTGTTTTAACTTGTGTAACTGTGCATGGTCCAGCCTGGATAACGGTCACAGGAATAGCTACTCCTGCTTCGTCAAAGACTTGAGTCATGCCTAGTTTCGTGCCGAGAATCCCTACAGACACAGTTACTGGCTCTCCTTTTTACTTGTTATTGAAGAAATCGGACTCTAGTTAAGTTTGGGGTTAATGCCATTAGGGTGACAAAAATTTGACACCTCAGAAGTCGGGAACGGCTAGGATTGGCGGCTCCAACTTCTCTGGCTTCACACCAAGCAAACTTACTATTTTAGTAAGTCCACTGACTGACACTGATTACAGTACCAGAACAGCCAAAGTTATCTTCCCTCAGGGAAGAAAGCACTGTTGCTTATGATGCAAATCTAGATTACATCTTTCTTCCAACAGCAACGCTTGCCTTACATTGCTCTGGCATTTTCTGGTTAGAGTTAGGACTTAAGTGGCTTGCCACTCAGTATCCTTGTCACTAAGTCTTAGGTAACGCTATGAACCAACATTACTGCTTAGTTTTAACTCAACTATCCTAAACTTTTATTTTAGGCTATGCCTAAGTGTTTAGGTTGCAAGAGTAATTGACCTTTTTTCAACCTCAGGACTAAACTGCCTGGAGGAAGTTTTAGTTTACCAGTCTTTTGTATATTATTGCCAGCTTTCCCAAACTCTAGTTGGGATGCTGACTTTATAGCCTTATACAGCTAAATAAATATAGTTCAGGATTGCAACTAATTTAATTTTTGGTCACAGCCTTACATTTTAGATCTTGTGCTCGTATTTGTCTAGTGATAGTCCGAAAAATTTTAATTTATTCCAGGGTCGAATACTAGAAAGAGGAGGAAGAAAAGAAATCCCATAGATGAATCCTGTTATGGTTAATTGGTCAACAATATTTTTAATTTTGATGATTTGAGCAAATCTCACAGAATTTAGGCCAAATTATCAATTGCAGGTAAATAATAGAAATATCTAAGTGGGATAGGAAAAAATCTATGGCACTAATTACCACTGGTAACAGTTTCATTCGCGATCTAGATAAATTTGGCGCTCTGGGTGTTTATACTCCCCTAGAAGGAGGTTTTGAAGGTCGGTATCGTCGCCGACTGCGTGCAGTCGGCTATAAAACCCTCAATATTACTGCAAAAGGATTGGGAGATGTAGCTGCCTATCTTACAGATGTGCATGGGGTCAGGCCACCTCATCTGGGCAAAAAAAGTACTAGTAATGGTGCAGCCGTTGGTTATGTATATTATGTAACTCCAATGATTAGTGCTTATCTAGAGCAATTACCACCAAAATCCAAGGGGTTAGTGTTGTGGATTATTGAAGGATATGTGCTTGATGACCAAGAGATTGACTATTTAGTTAATTTACCTAAGTCACTGCCACAAATCAAAGTTGTCGTCGAAAGAGGAGGCGATCGCGCTTTCCGTTGGCAGTCCTTAGCAAAAACTATGGCGATCGCTAGTTAAATATCTCCTTGATTTTGGAGCTAAAATTAAATCAGGAGCGTCTGATATAGGCGCTCCTTAATTATGATAATTTACTTAATAATGCTTTTTTTAGTGTAAATCCCTACATCAGTCTTCTTGGCTCATAAATGGAATACGCCTAAACTTGATTTCAGTACCAAATGTTTTATTTCCCTGACCATCAAAAATCTGGTCTAAGGAATCTGTACCCCGTGCCCTAATTGTCACTTCTGATACAACTTTTCCGCCGGAAGTCCTAGTAGGACAGCCTTCAGGTTCATTACTGCCACTATAGAGCCCTGGTTGCCAATTTACCTCAACTTCGCAAGTTTGAGTTGCAACGTTGGCAATATTGACTACCCTTGCGGATTTGGGGCGAGTACACATTCCTAAAACAGTTTCTTCGTTAATAAAGCGACGAATACTCACTTTTACTCCTGTTTCACTTTTACTAAATGAGTAAAAGCGGACACGAAAGGGAACTCCATTTGTTTCTTGTTGTAGGTATACATTGAGACTTTGTCCTGTCTCATCTTGTTTTGCTAGTTTAACCGTACAGTTAGACATCTTAATTAGGGAAACATCCGGTTCGTCAGCTACTTGTTGGGTATTATCAAATTCACCAACAAACCATCGTGTAACTTGTTTCACTTGTATGGGTAGAGGTGGAGTATTACTGTTAGCACGGCTTACTTGGGTTAGTGCAAATGTGGAACCAAGTAAAAAAGGTAGAGTACACACCTGGAATTTTTTCACGGTCTTGATCACAATTTATAGTCAAGTCTTACCTAAGTATTTTTTGAGAATTTGGTATTAATTAATTCTGAACTAGTAATACATCTTTTGTTACT
>NZ_FYBH01000302.1 GCF_900185595.1 Calothrix rhizosoleniae SC01 | reverse complement strand
CAGTCATTAAAATTACTACTTACCTTGACAAATAAACATTGGTCAAAGCAAACTTGATATCGGATCTAATCTGATAAGTTAGCTACAATAAACAAGACTTTGATAAGTTTTGAAGGCTGCGAGCACAATTTTAGAACAGAATATACAGAGATTATGACTTTTTTCGGTTGCCACTGTATAAAACATTCAGACTGCGTTGTATAAAATTTGTTACAAGATGGTTGGTGACAAAACTTAATCATGGAAATATGGATAAAATCTGATGCTGAATTTACCTTCTGAACCTAAATCATCTTAATTGAAGTATCCTGATATACAAACTGCTAGAATATAGAGTTACACAGTCTGGAGTTAAAAGAAACTTAGACGAGAAGATAAAAATAGCCATATAAGAAAATAAAACCCTGTTTACAAGATTCACGTATATTCTTATTCATCTAGAGTGATGTGCATCCACTAATATCGACCTTATTGTCTTATTAACTGCAAATACAAATCAAAATGAGTAATTCTTTGTATCACCTTTCAACACCTGAACGGAATGGAAAACCTGCATTTTCCATGCTAGAAACGCAGCAACCATTCCCGTGGTCGGAGAGCCAAGCTGATGATTGGGATTTGCGGAATTTTCTCGATTTAGCTCGGCGGAGAGCCTTAGTTATTGCAGGGGTGGCAAGTTTTGTCATGGCTGTGGTTTCTGGGGTTACTCTGACTAAAACAGCAGAGTATGAAGGGAACTTCCGATTGTTGGTAGAACCTGTAAGTAATGAGACTAATGGCTTACCAAACTTAGTGCAGGGAAATTCCAATCTGACAGGTAAGCAAGGGCTGGACTATGAATCTCAAATTCAGGTTCTCAAGAGTCCTGAGGTTATGAAGGATATTATTAAACAGTTACAGGTTAGTTATCCAGAGATTGATTATGCTAATCTACTGAATGATTTAACCATTAGTCGCTTGGGGGATACAAAGTTAATAGAAGTTCGTTATCGCAACCAAGATCCAGCAAAGATCAAGATTATATTGCAGCATATGGCGGATTCCTATCTCAATTACAGTCTGGAAAAACGCCAAACTAAATTACGTCAGGGTCTGCAATTTGTAAATCAACAACTCCCCACTATAAAAAACAGGTTTGAGAATCTGCAAAAAGAACTAGAAATATTCCGCCGTAAAAATAATTTTATAGATCCAGGTAGCCGGGGTACACAGATAAACGAACAAATAAAACTATTGTCAGAGCAGAGAGTAGCTGTAAATCAAGAATTAGCAAAAGCTAGGGCTAATTTTAATAGCTTGCAAGGAGAAGAAGGAGCTTTAGCTATACTCAATAGTTCCCCAGTATATCAAAATTTGGTGGTTAAGGTTAGGGAGTTAGAAACTCAGTTGGCGGGAGAATCTACCCGTTTCTTGGCAGATAGTCCATCTATGCGAAGCTTAAGAGAAAAAAGAGATAAATTATTGCCAATTTTACGCCAAGAAGCAAACCGAGCTGTAGGACTAAAACTAGCAGAAGCAGCGACGGAAATCCGGAGTTTGCAAGAGCGCAGTCAAATTCTGGGAAAAACGGAGCAACAGTTACAAATACAATTTCAAAGACTGCCGATATTGGCACGAAGATATACGCAATTGCAGCAACAATTAAAGGTTGCTCAAGAGAGTCTTCAACGGTTTGTCAATACCCGTGAGAATTTGCAAATAGAAGCAGCACAAACAGAACTTCCTTGGCAATTAGTGCAAGCAGCAAATGTACCTCAAAATCCTGTATCTCCAAATATACAACGGAGTCTGATTTTGGGATTAGTAGCTAGTCTACTGCTGGGAATTGGTAGTGCTTTGTTGATTGAGAAGTTGGATAATACTTACCATTCACTAGAAGATATCAAGCAAAAGTTGAAGCTGCCAATATTGGGAACTATTCCCCTAGATAAAGGACTGCACAAGGCAAGTTATAAAAAAAGCGATCGCCAATTTACTCAAGAAAAATTATCTTCAGAGAGTACTACAGAATGGGTTTCTTCGGAAATTTCTAGCAGGGTGGCAGTTGATGCCAAAAATCATGGTATCGAAGAAGATGTGTATCTTACTCAATCTCCACAATTTTTGGAAGCATTTCGAATTCTACATACTAATATTCAATTATTGAGCAGCGATCGCCAAATACGCTCTTTTGTAATTACTTCAGCAATACCTGGAGATGGAAAATCCACCGTTGCTTTTTATCTAGCACAAATAGCGGCAGCTATGGGTAAGAAGGTACTGTTAGTTGATGCAGATTTACGTCAATCCAAAATTCACAGTATCTCTCAGTTAAAAAATGTATGGGGGTTGACTAATTTAATTTCCACCGATATGCCCCAAGAGCAAGTGATTCAGCAAATGCCTTTTAGTCGGAATTTCTCTGTCCTCACATCTGGACAAACACCACCGGATCCAACAAAATTACTGGCATCCGAGAAGATGAGAGGACTAATGAAAGATTTTGATGACAAATATGATTTGGTAATATATGATGCTCCTCCTATCCTTGGTCTTGCGGATGCTAGTTTGTTAGCACCAAATACAGATGGTCTCATCTTGGTCAACAGGATGGAAAAAACAGACCGTTCGGCACTGAAACAAACTTTGGATACTTTGAGGATGTCCAGGGTGAATATTTTGGGGATGGTTGTTAATGGTGATAAGAGTCGTTTTAGCCGTTACTACGATAAATATTACCATTATGCTCAAAAGTCATAGGATTGAGAGAACTAGGGTGGGATGATTTATTTCACCATTTAGATTTAGTAATTATTTACATAGTATCTCCGCAAATAATGACTTAATTTATACTTTTGGCTTCTCCCTGGGAGTACTTGTACCAAGAGAGAAAAATGATTGGGACACATGGAAAGAAAGAAAAGTTTATGTAATAAATCTTTCACAATCCAAAATCCAAAATCCAAAATAGTATTAGGCTCCCATCCCAGAATAATGTTTTAATCCTCGTCGCCATAACCAGCGATTAATGCCGAAAAAAAACAATAGCCAACCTAGTATTAACAAAAATCCTCCCTTTAAGTTCACTGGTAAACCAACTAAAATACTAGCTGGAAAATTTATTAAATAAGGGAAAGGTGTAAATAAGATAATTGCTTGTACAGATTGGGGAAAAACATCTAAAGGGGCAATTAATCCTGACAAAAATAAATAGAATAACAACCAAAAATTTTCGATGGCGCTAGCTCTTTCCGTCCAGAAAGCAAAAATGGCAAAGGTATATTGAATTAGAAACTTTAGTGCAAATCCCAAGGTAGCAGCCAAGGAAAATAATAATAAATTTCCTAGATTAGGCAACCAAAATGCTTGAGGATAGAGTAAGAAAAATAATCCTAGGAGTATAATTACGAAAGGGAAACGAGCTATTCTTTCTGCAACATGAGAAGCTAAATGATGCCATGCTGGATCTAGGGGTTGGAGTAATTTGGGTGAAAGTTTACCCTCTACGACTTCTTTCTCAAAGTCCCAAATTACCCACACAACTGTTATTTGCCTAACTAAAAAAACTGCGAAGAAATAACGGGCAAATTCCACAGATGTAAATCCAAATTGCCCACCTGGTGCTGCTTTTATCCATATACCCATAAGAATAATAGGTAAAGAGCCGGAAAGTATCCACAGGATTAATTCGGCACGGTATTCCACCATATAAGCGTAGTAGACAGAAAGCAAGGTGAAGGCTTTTCTCGTAATTTGCTTGATGTATTGCATGGACTTAAGCAGGCTCTAGGTTGAAAAAGGCAGAGGAGCAGGGAGCAGGGGCAAGTAAAAATTCTATTTAGATAATTGGTGTTGCAAATTATTTTTCATCGGGACTGCCTTCTGCCTTGCTCGAAGGACTGATAAAATTTTGGATTGAGACTGCCTCAACTAAACTATCCCCGTTTGAAATACTCGTCCGATTGTTTCTTCTATGGGTGGCTCGCTCACCGTTAAATCTATAACTTCCAAATGGGATAAAATTTGGGAAACGGTTTTGGTGAGATTTTCTTGAGGTACTATAAAGCTCACTGATCGCCCATCAATATGTTGCACATCACCATAGAGTAGTAGATTTTCCCTGGGCAAGGGTTGAGCTAATTCTAAATGAATTTCCCTGTAAGGAGCAAAGCGTTCTAACAATTTATCTAAGCTACCATCATACATCAATTTACCTTGGTGAATGACTAGTACCCTTTGACACAAAGCAGTTATATCAGCCATGTAATGGCTAGTTAATAATACCGTTGCCTGATAACGTTGATTATACTGACGTAAAAAATCCCTGACTCCCACCTGAGCATTAACATCCAATCCCAAAGTCGGTTCATCTAAAAATAAAACTTGAGGACGGTGTAAGAGTGCTGCTAATAATTCGGCTTTCATCCGTTCTCCCAAGGAGAGTTTACGTACAGGTTGGTTTAACTTACCTTTTAAAGACAACATCTCTGTTAATTCACCTACCCGCAGACGGAATTCTGGTTCCGAAATATTGTAGACGGCGGCGTTAATTCTTAAGGAATCCATCGCTGGAATATCCCATAGTAGCTGCTGCTTTTGACCCATTACCAAGGTGATTTTTTGCAAAAAAGCTGCTTGACGATGGAAGGGAGTATATCCAGCCACCTGAACTTCTCCACTCGAAGGATGAATTAGTCCAGTCAGCATTTTTAAAGTAGTGGTTTTACCTGCACCGTTGGGTCCTAAAAAACCTACCACCTCTCCAGGGACAATTTCAAAGGAGATATCCGAGACTGCGGCTATGGAACGGTAAGTGCGGCGAACAAAATGGGCGATAGTACCCTTAAAACCTGGTTCCTTAATGGCGATGGGATATATTTTGCTGAGATGGTGAGCAACGATGGTAGACATAGATTTTCGCTTAACAGTTAGAGCGGTTAGCAGTTATACCATTTTGGATTTTAGATTGTGGATTATGAAAGAGTCACTGCATAAGCTTTTCTTTCCATCTGTCGCAATCATTACGATATCGGGATACTTAGGTTACAATTCTGTACTACTAAGTTTTGATAACTGTTGACTAATTCAAACGACCTGATCGCAAAATACTGATAATTAACCACAACCCTAATAAACTCGCCGCAGCAAATAATATGTTACTGACTAATAATAACTGAGCCGTCTGGGCTCTGCTGGAAATAATTGCTGCACCCATGATCAGAGAACCCACTAAAATACTAAAGGAAAGGCGATTGGCTGCATCATCCATAGTACGGCGTAAGCTATCTAAACCCCGGATGGATAAGTTCCACTTGAAAGTCTCTGAAGTGACTCGATCTAGGATTAACTCAATTTGACGAGGAGATTGTAAAGAAAGGCTTTTAAGATCCAATACTGTTCTCAGGAGGGAGCGCATGGGACTATTGCCAAGTATTTGCCTCCTAACTAAATCAGTAATCAATGGTTGAATCTCATCAACAAAATTTAATTCGGGGTTTAATGTCCTTGCTACCCCTTCTAAGTTTGCTATGGTTTTGGCATATAAGCCCATATTACTGGGCAGGCGAATTTTGTTGTTGCGGGCAATTTGCAGAATTTCATAAATGACTTGGGAAAAATTCATCTGAGCTAGGCTGAGATTGTAATATTTCCGCAACATGCGATCGTAATCATTTTCCAGGCTAGATAAAACTACTGTTTGGGTAGAAGTTGCTAACTGTAAAGTTAATTGGGCACACCGTTGTACATCTAAGTCAACAATTGCTAATAACATCTCAGTTAATATTTGCTGGGTGCGCGGATCGAGCCTACCCACCATGCCACAATCTAATAGAGCAATACGCCCATCAGGAAGATAAAATAGATTTCCTGGATGGGGATCGGCATGAAAAAAGCCATCAACGTATATCTGTTGGAAAAAGGTACGAAAAAGTAAAGTGGTAATTGCCTTTTGGGGCGTGATTTTATCTCCTTCAATATTTATATTGTCAAAATTTGTTGACAATATAGGTGTACCATCGATCCATTCCATAACTAGTAATTTGGGGGAACTGAAATTCCAATAAATTTCTGCCACTACTATTTGCTGGGGATCAAACCAATAACTGTGGGATAAATTACGCCGCAATTGATCTGTAAAGCTAGCTTCCCTGGTAAAGTCTAATTCTGCTTCTAATGCCTGACAAAATTCTTCCGCAATGGATTTGATTTCGTAATTTTGCCCAAATTCAGTGCGAGCGACTAAATCAGCAATTCCCTGTATCAGAGCAATATCTTTGGCAACAGTAATATCAATTCCCGGACGTTGAATTTTGACTGCCACTTCCCCACCTTCAATCAGTGTTGCTCGGTGGATTTGAGCAATGGAACCTGCCGCTATGGGTTCAGGGGTAATACTACTAAATGTTTCTGATAAAGTAGTTTGTAATTGTTGGCGGATTACAATTTCTATATCCGACCAAGGTACTGGTGGTACTTCGTCTTGTAGTGTTGATAATTCCTCAATATAATCAGCATTCAGCAAGTCAGGGCGGGTAGAAAGTAGTTGACCTAATTTGATATAAACAGGCCCCAAATCCACCAAGATATTTTTGAGAACAGCAGGTGTAGGTAATTGGGGTTCATCGGTTTTGCCACCTGTGAGTAACCTCCGCATATAATCCCAACCATTACGGAGCAAGATTTCGATGATTTCTCGTTGACGAGGAACTGTTTGAGTGAGGAACATAATTTTTAAGAGTGGCAAACCTAGGGATTAGTAAGCCACGGTGTAAAGAAAGCTATTGTTTAAAGCAGATGTAAAGCTTTGCAATTTCTGAGCTAGTGAATATCTAGATCTATTACACTAGCTAAAAACATGATTTAGAGTAGGGAGGTAAATCTCGGATCAGCTTTGAGCTTGTTGACTAATTGCTTAATTTCCTGAGTCCGGTCTTTTTTGACAATCAGAGTGATGTTGCGATCGCGCACAATCACCACATCCTCTAAACCAATAGTAGCAATTACATCGTCTTTATCGGTAGCATACACAATTGCGCCTTGAGTATCCAAGTTGATATGGGTAGCCATTTCGACATTAGGATTATTTTCTTGTTTGAGTAAACGTTCAACAGCATTCCAATCACCTAGATCGTCCCAATTAAATTTTACAGGTAAAACATATGCCAAACTGGTTTTTTCCATGAGTGCATAGTCTATACTTTTCTTAGGTAGTTGGGAATAAATATCTGGACCATATTTTTCAATAGGTTCAATAATTTCCGGAGCATGAATATGCATTTCGTCAAGTACAACACTTACACGAAAAATAAATATCCCGGTATTCCAGCAAAATCTACCTGTGGTTAGAAAATTTGCTGCTGTTTCCTTGTTAGGCTTTTCAGTAAAGCGGTTGACGTGATAGGCTGGCAAATTATCAAAGTGACCAAACTCTTCGCCCTGTTCAATATAGCCGTAGGCAGTTGAGGGAAATGTTGGTTCTACCCCTAAAGACACAATTGCTGGTTCGCTTGCCGCAAGTTGCACTGCTGCATTTAAAGTATGTGTAAACTCTTGATGGTCAGTAATCCAGTGGTCAGCAGGGAAAAACCCAACAATTGCATCTTCTCCATAACGTTTTTTGATTTCTAGGCTTGCCCAAGCAACAGCAGCAGCTGTGTCTCTTCCTTGTGACTCAACTAATAAATTCTGAGATGGTAACTTTGGTAGTTGGGTTCCTACTCCTGGTGCTATTTGACTAGAAGTAATAACCCATAAATTTTCCCAACCATCAGCTAAGGATAAAAGTCTATTTGCGGTAGCCTGCAAAAGACTTTCAGAACTGCCATCTAGACTCAGAAATTGCTTGGGGCGATCTTGGCGACTTAATGGCCAAAAACGTTCGCCTTTACCACCGGCAAGAATGACGGGAAACAAGGAGATTTTCATATTGTCATAAAAATTTATTTGAGAATATTTCAAGTTTACTGTGGTCTTTTCTACTGGCAAGGGTAGCTTGCATTAACATAACTCTATTATGTGAGTGGTTGAGTGGGGAGTTATTTGTGGTTAAACAAATTCAGGGAAGTAAACAAAATCGGTTAACTAAGCAAAAAATCAAGCAAAAAATTAAAAAGTTATCTAGTCAGAGAACTATCAAGGAGCCAAGAGCAAACATTGTTCGCAATTCTCCTAGTTCTACTGGTTCTATACCCAGTCAGCTTTATTATCGGCTGGGATTAAGTATACCCAGGTGGCTATTTTGGATTTTGACGATTTTTGTGGGGTTAACTTTATCAGGGCTACTAGTCTCAACTTTAGCTCTTTGGACTCCTCTGTGGAGCGGTACGGACAAAACAGAAGAAGAACTAGGTTGGGCTCAAAATGATCGAAAACAGTCCATTGCTGGGGAATTATGGCGTAATATTTCTGAGTATAAGCTGACACAGCCGATGAATATCTTGGTGTTGGGGGTCGAACCAGTACCTGATGCTGTGGATGGTTCACCGGAAAGTTTTACGGCTCAAAGCGACACGATGCTAATGGTCAGGTTTAATCCGGAAAAAGACAACAAAACTGTGAGGGTGCTGTCCATTCCTAGGGATACCATGATTGCGATCCCAGAAAAAGGTTTAACGAAAGTCTCCAAGGCGAATGCTGATGGAGGAGCTGTATTAGCTGCACGAATGGTCAGCCGCACTTTAAGTAATGCCCCCATTCATCGCTATATACGTATATCTACCAATGGACTACAAGAGTTAGTAGATCAGTTGGGTGGAGTTGAGGTTTTTGTACCTCAACCAATGGTTTATCAGGATGCAACCAGTGGATTAGATATTAATTTAGTTAGTGGTTGGCAAACTCTGAATGGGAAACAGGCCCTGGATTTTGCCCGTTTTCGAGAACAAGGAACGGGTGATTTAGGAAGGGTACAACGCCAGCAAGCTTTGCTTGTAGGGTTAAGGGAACGTCTGTTAAGTCCCAGCGTTTTACCCAAATTACCCCAATTAACTCGGATGATGGGTAAATACCTGGATACTAACTTGAAGGTGGAAGAAATAATGGCATTGGTCAACTTCAGTTTGAACTTAGAACAGGATAAGTTACAAATGACCATGCTACCTGGCACTTTCAGCCGTTTAAGTAGAGATCCTGATAGCTACTGGTTAAATTTGACGGGTAAGGCTCAGCTATTAGATGAATATGTGGGAGTGACTGTGGGAGGGCTGAAACCAGATAAGCGATCGCTCACTAGTTTAAAGATTGCTGTACAGAATGCTACAAGTAATTCACAATTGGCGAAAAATGCGATCGCTTACTTCCAACAACGTGGTTTTACTCAGGCTTACCCAGTCGCTGATTGGGCAGATGACCGCAGCAGTACTAAGATTATTGTTCAGAAGGGCAACTTAGAAGCCGGAGAACAAATACAACAAACTTTGGGTTTTGGAACTGTGGAGGTTTCCGCTACTGGGGATCTTGAATCTGATATTACTATTCGTATTGGTAAAGATTGGCGGTAGAGGAGGAGTTAGGGAGTAAAGGAGTGAAGGAGGGAAAATACAATTCATAATTCATAACTCCTGATTATTAATTTTCCTGACAAACTGCTAAATTTCAGGTTAAATATTTGCAGGTATTTGCCGGAAATTATTTGTGACACAAAAAAAAGCTGCTCGTTCGATTGTGGGAATTGCGGGAATTGTTGCCGCAGCTACTCTAATTAGTAAAGTTTTTGGTTTAGTACGCCAGTTAGTTATCGCTGCTGCGTTTGGGTTGGGACCAGCTGCTGATGCTTTTAATTATGCTTATACTATCCCTGGTTTTCTGCTGATATTACTAGGGGGGATCAATGGTCCATTTTATAGTGCCATCGTCAGTGTTTTATCTAAGCAAGATGATGAGGATGCTGCGCCTTTGGTAGAAACTATTACTACTATTGTCGGTGTAATCCTAGTAGTTGTGGCAATTATATTGGTAATTTTTGCCCCCAATATCATTGATTTATTTGCACCTGGTTTAAGAGTGCCAGAGAAAGAGATTGTGCGAGCGATCGCTATTCAACAATTGCGGATTATGTCGCCGATGGCGGTGTTAGCAGGGTTGATTGGCATTGGTTTTGGAGTTCTCAATGCTGCCAACCAATTTTGGTTACCTTCCATTAGTCCCTTGTTTTCCAGTGTGTCTGTGGTTTTGGGAATCGGCATTTTATTTTTACAAGTTGGTAATAAAATTAGCACAACAGAATACGTAGTCCAAGGAGGAATAGTTTTAGCAATTTCCACGGTGATTGGAGCTGCTTTGCAATGGATAGTCCAAGTAATTGCCCAAGTTAAAACCGGGGTGAGTAAATTGCGATTGCGGTTTGATTTTCACCACCCAGGGGTACGGGATGTGATGAGAATTATGCTCCCGGCGACCTTTTCCTCGGGAATGTTACAAATTAACCTCTACACAGATTTGTTTTTTGCTTCTTTAATTCCTATTACTGGGGTAGCAGCAGGTTTGGCAAATGCTAGTTTACTGGTGCAAACGCCATTAGGAATTATTTCCAATGTGATTTTAGTACCTCTATTGCCCTTGTTTTCTCGGCTCACCGATCCTAGTGATTGGCAAGAACTTAAGTTGCGTATTCGCCAAGGATTGTTGCTTTCCGCTTTTACCATGTTACCTTTGGGTGGATTAATGGTAAGTCTCTCTGTAACCATTGTTAAGGTTGTATACGAACGAGGTGCATTCGGAGGTACGGATTCTAATTTAGTATCTTCTCTATTAGTGGCTAATGGGATCGGCATGTTCGTTTATTTGGGGCGCGATGTCTTGGTGCGGGTATTTTATGCCCTTGGTGACGGTCAAACGCCATTTCGCATTAGCATGGTAAATATTGGGTTAAATATTGTTTTAGATTATACTCTCATCCAGTTTTTTGGTGCTCCTGGCTTGGTATTAGCAACGGTAGGAGTTAATTGTAGTTCTATATTCATGTTGTTATTTATACTGAATCGCAAGCTCAATGGGTTACCTTTGGTGCAATGGGGCCTACCTATTTTTGGCTTGGCGGCAGGAAGTATAGTTGCCGGTGGAGCTAGTTTTGCAACCTTGCAACTGTGTCAGCACTTCCTAGGTACAAATGGTTTAGCCATTATGCTATTACAATTAATAATATCTAGTTTAGTGGGTTTATGCGTATTTGGTGCGATCACAACAGCCATGAAACTACCAGAAGTGAATGTTTTTGTTGCCGGAATACGTCGGCGTTTGATCAAATAGTTGGTAAATATTGTCTAGTGGAATAATATTTATATCTGTACATAGCTGCGATATGCACCTTAACCTTGAGCAGGAGAGAAACGTGAGCATATATCTCGATTCGGCAATCATCGCTGAAGCCCAAGCTGCCAAAGAATTGGGGTGGGTTAAGGGCATTACTACTAACCCCACTCTACTGGGAAAAACTGATTTGCCAGTCGCAAATACATTGCAAAAACTGGCAGCACTAACTCCGGGATCGGTTTTTTATCAACTTGTTTCATCAGACTTCCATGAAATGGTGGGGGAAGGTGAACAAGCTTTTGAGATTCTCGGCAAACAAACAGTACTGAAAATTCCTGCATCCTTAGTGGGTTTTCAGGTAGTTACTTGTCTCTCCGAGGAAATTGATTGTGCAGTCACAGGTATATATAGCCCAGCACAAGCCGCTATAGCTGGGGAAGCTGGAGCAAAATATGCAATTGCTTATGTGAATCGAGCCACTAGGTTATTAGGGGATGGAGTGGCTTTAGTTGCTGATATGAAGAGTGTTTTGGCGAGTAGTACCACAGAAATAATGGCGGCTAGTATTAAATCTCCTACGGAAGCCGTGGCATCTTTGAAAGCTGGTGCAGATCATCTGACTTTGCCTTTGAATATGCTACAGTCTTTAACTAATCATGAACTTTCGTTACAAACTATTGACGAATTTGCCAGTAATGGCAAAGGACTTGTGTGAGATCATCTGTGGCAGAAGGAAGAGGCAGGGAGCAGGGAGCAGGGGGAAGAGGGAAAGAGGGAAAGAGAGAAAGAGAGAAAGGCAAAAAGCTTATTACTTCTTTATTCTCCCCACACTCCCTCATTCCTTCCTTGGTTGCAAAAAATCCCCTACAACTTGATTAAAAGTATCTGGTGCGCTTAAAAATGGCCAATGATTACCGGGTATGGGACACAGACGTAAATTGGTTAAGTATTTTTTGTAAGGCTTGAGTTGGGAGTCGAAGCGGTTCACTCCTCTATCTGGTTGGACAAACAGAGTGGGAGTTGCTACAGGAGCAGTTAAGCCAGGAACTAGCATTACTTCTGCAAAAATGCGATCGCGGGCTGCTATAGTAAATTTACTACCCCAACTACCATCAGCTTTTTGTTCTATACCTGTTTGAAATACTTGTTGTTGTAAGGGAGTCCATTCTTTGTATTGAGTTAACTGTTTGGCTTTTGCTTGGGCTGATTCATAACTAGTAAATGGTCCCATTCCCTGGAGAGAGGAAAGAACTCGAAATAATAAGGGAAATGTCAGTTTGAGAAAACTGGGCATCTTCCAAACAAAAATGGGGTCTACTAACACCATACTCTTCAACCGTTGGGGATTTTGTCTTGCCCAAATGCAAGCTAATTTACCACTCCAGGAATGTGCGACTACATCGGTAGTTTCCCACCCAAGATGATCCATAAGAGCTGATAAATCCGCAATCGCACTTGCAAATTTATAATCTGTTTCTGGCTTACTACTATCACCATGACCCCGCATATCTGGGGCAACAATATGATAATCTGTTGACAAATAATCACCCAAACTAGACCAAACTAGGCCGTGATCTGCTAAGCCATGTAGTAGTAGTAGGGGTTTTTCCCCTTGATGCCATTCTAAGTAGGAAAGTTGAATATCTGGGAGAGACAAACTTTGGCGTATCGGATTCATGGCAATTTGAGATAGGAAGCAATTATGGGTGTTTCAAGATTCAATTCCCATTAAACCAAGTTGCTGTCGATCCAATCTAAAATGACCCGATTTATTTCTTCTGGGTTCTCGTCATGGGGACAATGCCCCACATTATCCAACTGCAATACCTGTAAATTCTGATTGTACTGGGCAAATTGTTGAGCAAGGGCTGGGGGAACAAATTTATCTTGCTGTCCCCAAATTAATAACATGGGAATTGTTAAATTTGGTAAAATTTGTTTGACATTGGGACTAAAGTTAGCACTGATAGTCGCTTTAAACAGAGCCACAAATGCCCGAGCAGAACCTCTATCTTGAGGAGGTCCGGCTAAAATGTCAATCAATTCATCAGTGACAGCTTCCGGGTTAGCATAGGCGATCGCAGCCCAACGGCGCAACACAGTTGGTTGGCGAACTATCTTAAACAAGGGTTTCAGCAATAATGGTGAAGCGATGAAATTTTTGATGGCGGCGACAACAGGATGTAAAAAAACGGGGATTGCCTCTAATTCTAAAGCAGGATCAGGCAAACTCATCATCACTACCCCTTGTACCATCTCTGGATAAGTTGCAGCCGCAGCTAAAGAAATTAAAGAGCCAATGGAGTTTCCTACCAATACCACTGGTTTGCGGATAAAAGTTTGCCAAAAATCGTAAACCTGGTCTACCCAAAGCTTGATGTTATAACTAACAGGAGCCTTTTGAGAAGCACCAAAACCCAGCATATCTAAAGCATAAACTGTATGGCGATCGCCCAACACTTGCAAATTATGTCGCCAATGACCTATGGAAGCACCAAAACCATGGAGCAAAATCATTGGCACTTGTTTACTAGATTTCTCATGGGGACGAATGAAGGTATAGCGAGTTTGCCAACCCCGCCAAACCCAATCCCTCTGATTCCCAACCTTTTGTTGCCACTGCACAACTGTATTCAACCCAGCCTCCGCTTTATATTTAATTGCCCCTAGCTACTTATTTGTTTGGTTATAAGTAATCAAACAAAAATATTTACCATTATTACGAACTACGCGAAGTAATCCTAACCCTTGTGATTGCTTCGTTTCACTCCGTTATACTCGCAATGACATTGTGTAA
>NZ_FYBH01000301.1 GCF_900185595.1 Calothrix rhizosoleniae SC01 | reverse complement strand
TAATTAGCTATTCAATTGTGGTAGACAAACATGGGGGTAAGTTAAGCTGCATTTCTGAACTTGGAGAGGGGACAGAGTTTATAATTGAGTTACCCCTGTCACAAGAAAGTCGGTAGGGTTTGAAACCTTGTTTCCCTACCCTGCACAGCATGGTAAAAACGGCATTCCCCTCCTAAAAGAACTTTTCTCCCTGGTTCTTGTGATCAACGGGGTGTAGGGTATAGGGTTTGGGTGTTAGATGATGGGGAAATCTCATCTTTTCATATTGCAATCCGTGAATAACCGTGGGAGTGTCAATCACCCAACTTCACGGAACCATTGCTACCTTAATTGTTTTCCGTTCCCGCATCTCACAAAATACCTGCTCTAATTCTTGCAAGGGACGGCGTTCGCTTAAGAGTAATTCAAAAGGAACTTTTCTACTTGCAATCAATGCTAAGGCTTCCCGAACAAAATGGGGGGTGTTATGAAATACTCCCTTTAAGGTCAATTCGCTATAATGCAATTGCTCCGTATTCACGGTAATGGTTGTATTTCGCGGACAACCACCGAATAAATTTACCGTAGCACCAGGACGTGCAGCTGCGATCGCAGTTTCCCATACAGTTGGTACCCCTGTGGCTTCAATTACTATATCTGCACCCAAACCATCAGTAATGTCCTTGACTGTAGCTGCTATATCAGATACTTTGTGGTAATTAAATATGTGAGTTGCACCGAATTTCTGGCCAATTTCCAGCCTAGAATCATTACCACCAAACAATATTACTTCTACGGGGAAATCATGAGCTAGCTTGGCAACAAACATCAAGCCAATGGCTCCGTCTCCCAAAACTACCACTTTTTGAGTCAGCCCGCCAGATTGATCACTATTTTTGACCCCAGAACGAGCTACACCATGCAATACACAAGCCAAGGGTTCTGTCATTGCTGCCAACTCATAGGGCAATTCCTCAGGAACCGACAATAAATTATGCTGGACAATGGCAGTTGGAATTTGCAAGTATTGGGCAAAAGTACCATTATTCCAAGTTAAGTTAGGACATAAAGAATATTCTTTGCGTTGACAATAAAAGCATTTCATGCATGGAGCAGAATTATTTGCCACTACGCGATTGCCTATTTGCCAATTAGTTACACCTTCACCCAGTGCTACAATCTGACCAGCAGCCTCATGTCCAAACGGGGTTGGTAATGTGAGCATTTTGGCATGACTACCCCGTCGCCACACCTTCAAATCTGTACCACAGGTTGTGGCTGCTTCCACTTGGATGATAACTTCTCCAGGTGCAGGAGTCGGATCGGCTACCTGTTCTAAACGTAAATCCTCTTGACCGTAAAGTAAGGCTGCTAGCAAGATTTTTGACCTAAATGTTTACATAAAATTTGCTCCCCCCGATTTTATCAGGCGGAGCTACTTGCTTATTCATTGATTTCGCAGAGAAAAAGAATTTTCGACTAGTATCGCTGTGTAGAATTGACATATCTCCTCTTCCTAAAGGAGTGAGGATTCCTTGACACTTCGCTGGGATGTGCTGCCAAAACAGTCTTACCTTCCCTCCATGTCCGTTTATAGTCTCCCAATGACCTATGGCAACTTCCTTTTATTGTACCAGAATCTTTCGAAAAGTCGTCATTGAAAGACGGGGCTTGTATCCCATTATTTTCGGTCAACCCCTTTATCTCTCAGAGGAGAAGTCAAACGTCAAAAGCATTTTATTCTCTAGCCTAGACCGTTTATCACAGTTATAAGAGGCACTAAGAATTTACGACTTCTTTAGTAATAGCTCTTTGGTTTCGTCCTTCCACCACTCCTGATAGACTACTGACATTTAATAATGGTATTTCTTGCCGACATTCTTGACAAAACCAGTAGACTCCACCATGACGAATATGGCGCAGGAGGAAACCACCACAACATGAACAACTGTTGTTCGTATTCATATCAACTAGACCCCCTTGAAAAATCTTTTGATTAATATGTACTGGGAAATAATTATTGAATGAGAATTACACTATTTATTTAATAAATGCTATTCATTTGACTGTTATTGCGTGTTGTATTTGATCAAACAAAATGCATAATAATTTAATTTTCATTTTTTAATAGTATCCCCGAATACTCTTTATGAACCCAGTTACTCCCCACTTTGTCTTCATATCATCACTACACTTTGTAAATAAATGTTTACGGGAAATAGGTGATTTCTGAAAATAACTTTATCAGTGGCAAGGGTGCAAGGGTTACACCCCTACAATGGACTTACCAGTCTCCGTAGTAATTTCAATTATGGAAATCTCCTGATTGAGTGTGGATTTACAAATCCATGAATTTATTAGTGATTACTTTGTCATCATTAAGTAACTACACAATGAATTGGAAATTTCCTGATTGAGTGTAGATTTATAAATTTTTTAATCTCTTGGGGATTACTCGGTAATCATCAAGTAACCACACAATCAAATACTAACAGTGCCATTCTGGGATTACATCTACCCTGGGGATCATAAGTTAACAGCAAGTCAGAAGCAAGAATTGACAGGAGTTCTGGGGATTAACCAATACCAAATGAATATATTAAGTTAAATGCATAGCAGCTTAGACAATATCATTTTCAAGATCAGATTTTAGAGGAAATAGCTAGAAGCCTCATTCCTTATCTCCATCCCCTGGGGACTTGAGTAATAGATATTGACCAATAACTAATGACTAATACCATTTCTTTATGAGGCTGCGCTAAATAAATTTGCGAGGGAAGATTTCATACAAAATCAAAGCAGATTATCCTTTTGGTGCATCTTCACACAGAATTGGTATAAGGACTAATGACAAATAAAGAACTAATGAAAATAGCTACTTGGAACGTCAATTCCGTTCGTACTCGTTTAGACCATGTCATGGATTGGTTAAAAGACAATCCCGTTGATGTTCTTTGTTTACAAGAAACCAAAGTTGTAGACGAGCAATTTCCGCGATCGCTGTTTGAGGAGTTGGGTTATCACTTGTATATATCTGGGCAAAAATCTTACAATGGTGTGGCGATCGCTAGTTTGCAACCTTTAACGGATGTCAGTACTGGTTTTACAGGTGTCTTACCTGATGTTGAACCAGAATGGGATGCCCAAAAACGGGTCATTACTGGTGTATTCTCAGATATTCGCATTCTCAATCTTTATGTACCGAATGGTTCATCTATTGATAGTGATAAATACGAATATAAATTGGGTTGGTTGCAAATCCTGGAACGTTATTTACAACAAATCTTGCCAGTTACCCCTAATATTTGTATGTGTGGCGACTTTAATATTGCTTTGGAAGATAGAGATATACACGACAAAGTAAGTATTAAAAACCACATCATGTCCTCTGATTCAGAACGGAATGCTTTAGGGGAGATCCTCAAATTGGGATTTGCTGATGCTTTTCGTAAATTTAATCCTGAAGGAGGACAGTACAGCTGGTGGGATTATCGAGCTGCATCATTCCGACGTAATTTGGGTTGGCGTATAGATCATCACTATGTGACGGTGGATTTATACGAACGTGCCAAAAGTTGTGTTATTGATGTTACACCTAGGAAAAAGGAGAAACCAAGCGATCATACCCCTGTGGTTTTGGAAGTTTAAAATGAAAATGTCTGGAAAGATCAATCATATTTTTTGATTTTACACATTAATCCCCAACAAAAAAATGTTTTTGGTAACAGGAGCTACAGGAGGAATCGGTCGTCGAGTGGTGCGACTGCTACGACAACGGGGAATGGCTGTCAGAGCCTTTGTGAGACTGACATCCCATTACAGCGAGTAAGAACACCGAGAAGCGGAAATTTTTATTGGTGACTTACAACAAGAAAAAGATATCTACAAAGCTTGTCGAGGCATCCAGTACATTATTAGTACCCACGGTTCCGGTAGAAACACTTTAGCAGTAGATTACCGCGCCAATATAGAATTAATTGACCAAGCCAAAGCTAATGGAGTGCAACACTTTGTCTTGATTTCCGTCTTGGGAGTTGATAGGGATTATGAGGATGCACCTGTATTTAAAGCAAAACGAGCTGTAGAGCAATATTTGGTAACTAGTGGCTTAAATTACACTATTTTTCGTCCATCTGGATTAGCATCTAACTTACTTCCCCTAGCGGAAAGTTTTCAACGTACAGGATTATACTTGCTAATTGGCGATCGCAAAAGCCGTACTTCCATTGTTAGTCCAGATGATTTAGCAAAAATGGTGATTGATTGTGTAAATATAGCTGCTGCTGAAAATCAAATTTTCCCCGTTGGGGGTCCAGATATTCTCATGCGAGAAGATATACCCCTAATTTTGGGGCGGATTTTTAATCGGGAACCAATTATTATTAATCCACCATTATTGATCCTGGATGGCTTGCGGAGTGCATTAGGTTTATTTAACCCTGAAGAACAACAAAACCTAGGAACATTCTGCACATTATTGGCAAATGAATTCTTCTGCACTCCCGAGGAAATTACTAACTTAGAGTCTATTTTTAATTTTAAGTTAGAAAGGTTAGAAAATTTTCTCAGTCGTCATCTTGCAGTGTGAGAATCAGTTATCAGTTATCAGTTACCAATGACTAGTTATCATTAAGTTTAATTAATCTCAAATCCAAAATCTCAAATTATATGAAATTTGCCTTAACTGCTAATCCGACTCAAGCACGTCAAACCAAAAACAAATTTGCTAAACCAGATGAGCAATTATCTTATGAATTAGGCAAAGCAGTACAGGAATTACCACCACTTTATACTAGATTATTAGCTGGGACTATTAGTTTAATTGTTATTAGCACTATCTCCTGGGCACATTTTTCCCAAGTAGATGAAGTTGCTACAGCTCAGGGAGAATTGATTGCTTCTACTCAAGTCAGACCAATTACTTCCTTGGGTAGTGGTTCGATTGTAAAAGTGAAAGTCAAAGAAGGAGATCGGGTAGTTAAAGGTCAAGTATTAATTGAACGCGACCCCGATTTACAACAGGTAGATGTGATCCGTTTAGCAAAATCCGTCAAATTAATTAACGAAGATTTACGACGATTACAAGCTGAACGTAGTGGTGGTAAAATAGCCGGTAATCAATTACAAAATGAACTTTTAGACTCCCGTCTTAAAGATTATCAAGCACGTCAAGGGGCTGCTGAGGCTGAAGCTAATCGGCAAACAGCTATTACCAAACAAGCAAAAGTAAAGTTAAGCCGTTTACAAGAAAATTTAATTAATGCTAAAAGCAGCCTGAATAGTGCTAAACAAAACCTGACTAACTCCTATACTTTACAAGACAATGTAGCTACTAATTTAAAACTCGCTGAATCGAGAGAAAAAGGTTTGCGAAAATTAGTTTCCCGTCGTGCTATACCCAGATTAGATTATCTCGATGCACAAGATAGACTTAACCGGGCACAGGCTGAAATTACTAGGGCAAAAGATGGTTTAATTAATGCTCAAAATAAAGTTACAGAGGCTCAAGATAAAGTTACTTCTTTGCAAAAAGATATTGCTGCTCAATTAGAAGAAATTAGCCAAGCAGAAGCCGCAGCTGAATCGGCGCATAAACAAGCACAACGTCTGAAATCGGAGCGTCAAAGTGAAATTCTCACCCAAATTAATCAAAGAGAAGAAGAGTTAACCACAGTTAAAGGTAAATTAGAGCAAGCAAAAAAAGAACAAGAAGGTGAAACTGTTAAGGCTCCATCTGCTGGCACAATATATAAAATCCAAGCAACTAAAGGTCCAGTACAAACGGGTGAGGAGTTATTATCAATTCTGCCTGATGGTGAAGAGTTACTATTAGAAGTAAAAGTACTCAACCGGGATATTGGCTTTATTCGTAAAGGAATGACAGCAAAAATTAAGATGGCGACTTTTCCTTTTCAAGAATTTGGCACTATTGATGGTAAAGTCGTGCAAATTAGCCCTAATGCTACCTTAGATAAAGATTTGGGTTTAGTATTTCCGACTAGAATTAAGCTGAATAAACACACTTTGATGGTGCGTGGTCAAGAAGTTTCATTTACCCCTGGAATGGCTGCAAGTGGGGAAATTGTTACAAGGAAGAAGTCAGTTTTAACCTTTATTATGGAACCTGTAACACGCCGATTTAGTGAAGCTTTTTCTGTGAGATAAGATACAGTTCTACTGGTTTAAAAATGGGGAGTGGGGAGTGGGGAATAGGGAGTGGGGAGTCGGTCAGAGATATTTTCATTTTTGGTTGTGGGCAAAATTGCCCGTGATAGGCTGGCTTGAAATTGATGATTTTCCCATAAAACAGCTAAAAGCCCTCTAACAAAGGGCTTTTACTATTTCTATAATTTAAATGGCTCAGGTCAGACTCGAACTGACGACCAAGGGCTTATGAGTCCCCTACTCTAACCAACTGAGCTACTGAGCCATGACTTTACCGATTTTTAAATATATCATATGAGTTAGGTTGTGTCTAGCTTTGGGAAGGATTATTTTTCCAAGGGATTTTCAAGACGCTAATTTATTATCATCACCATTTTCAATGTAATTGTGCAAAGCTGTATTGATGAATTGTTGATATTCTCTACCCCTCAGTTTTCCTTAACCCACCCATAGAAAATTTAATAATTATTTACAATAGAGTCGTGTAACAATAAAACCAGAGAAAAATACTCACTACTCAAAGGAGGGGAGTTATGGTAGTACTCACCGACAAAACCAAGAAAAAGCTCACCATACAGAAATTAGATATCGCTCCTGAAACCACCACCATTCGTTCATTGGATTGGGATCGCGATCGCTTTGACATTGAGTTCGGTTTACAAAATGGTACTACCTACAACTCATTCCTCATCCGTGGCGAAAAAATAGCACTGGTAGATACCTCCCATGAAAAGTTCCGCCAACTATATTTAGATACCCTCAAGGGTTTAATTAATCCTACAGATATTGATTATTTAATCATCAGTCATACGGAACCAGACCACAGTGGGTTAGTTAAGGATATGCTGCAACTGGCTCCGGATATTACCGTAGTTGGTTCCAAAATCGCCATTCAATTTCTAGAAAACTTAGTCCACCAACCCTTTGAACGCAGAATTGTCAAAAACGGCGATCGCCTAGATTTGGGTAATGGGCACGAATTAGAATTTGTCATGGCTCCCAATCTCCACTGGCCTGATACAATTTTTACCTATGACTATAAAACCCAAATTCTCTTTACCTGTGATGCCTTTGGCTTACATTACTGTACTGATGATACCTTTGACGAAGATTTATCAGCCATCTCCCCAGACTATAAATTTTATTATGAGTGTTTAATGGCACCCAATGCCCGGTCTGTCATGTCCGCACTCAAACGGATGGGTGCCTTAGGTAAAATTGATACCATTGCCACTGGTCACGGCCCCATATTACGCCATAACGTAGAAGAGTTGACTGGACGTTACCGTCAGTGGAGTCAAAGCAAAGCCAAAGCAGAAACAACAGTTGGTATATTCTACGTTTCTGAGTATGGCTATAGCAATAATTTACTACAGGCGATGGTTGGTGGTGTCGCTAAAACCGATGTCGCCGTGGAAATAGTAGATTTGCGAGAGGATATTGATTTACAAGAACTAAGGGAAATTGTCAGCCGTTGTGCAGGGATTATCATTAGTACCCCTCCCACAAGCAATGAGGATATGCAAACAGCCATCAGCACAATTTTAGGTTCTGTGAATGAGAAGCAAGCTGTGGGTGTATGTGAGTCTGGTGGTGGTGATGACGAACCCATTGACCTGTTATTGGGTAAGTTTCGTAATTTAGGCTTAAAACAGGCTTTCCCGGCAATTAAGATTAAAGAAACCCCTACTGAAAATACCTACAAGCTGTGTGAAGAAGCAGGTACGGACTTAGGACAATGGGTGACAAGGGATAAAAGCATTAAACAAATGAAATCCCTCGGTGCTGATTTAGATAAAGCTTTAGGTAGAATTAGCGGTGGTTTGTATATTATTACAGCGAAAAAAGGTGATGTTAAAAGTGCCATGTTGGCATCCTGGGTAAGTCAAGCCAGTTTCAAGCCCTTGGGAATCTCCATTGCCGTAGCCAAAGACAGGGCGATTGAATCACTGATGCAAGTGGGTGATAAATTTGTCCTTAATATTTTAGAGGAAGGTAATTATCAAGGCTTAATGAAACACTTCCTCAAACGATTTGCTCCTGGTGCGGATCGCTTTGCTAATGTGAAAACCCAATCAGCTGAGAATGGTTCCCCTATCCTTAACGATGCCTTAGCATATGTTGAATGCGAAGTAGTCAGCAGAATGGATACTGGCGATCATTGGGTTGTTTACAGCAATGTGTATGCGGGTAAGGTAAGTAAACCAGATTCCCTCACCGCAATCCACCACCGTAAAGTCGGTAACCACTATTAAATCAGTTATCAGTTATCAGTGAGTTTAGGAGTCACAGTAATTAATTAAGTCTCTCACCCCTTAAACTCCCCACACTCCCCACACATTCCCATGTTAGAAAACAAACCCCGTGACGTTCAAGTTTTTCCTGTAGGTACCGATACTAGAGTACTGCGATCGCGCAGTTGGGCAAGATTAAGGTTCGAGATTGAATATGCTCTTGCTAAGGGTACTACAGCTAATTCTTATTTAATTGAAGGCGATAAAACTGCCTTGATAGATCCTCCTGGAGAGACTTTCACGCAAATTTACTTAGAAGCTCTCAAGCAACGGTTCGATATTACCAAAATTGATTACGTAATTATTGGTCATGTCAATCCTAACCGGGCAGCTACCTTAAGAGCATTGCGGGAAGTTGCCCCCCAAATCACCTTTGTATGTTCTAATCCAGGGGCAATTAACTTACGGCAAATCCTAGAGGATGAAAACTTACCCATCATTGTAATGAAGCGGGAAGAATCTCTAGATTTAGGTAAAGGGCATCATTTACAATTTATACCGACCCCTAACCCCCGCTATCCCGACCATCTTTGTACCTACGACCCACAAACAGAAATTTTATATACAGATAAGCTGTTTGGGGCACATATCTGTGGCGACCAGGTTTTTGATGAAGGTTGGCAAGTATTTCTAGAAGATAGGCGGTATTATTTTGAATGCTTGATGGCTCCCCATGCCCGTCAGGTGGAAACAGCCCTAGAAAAATTGTCTGAGTTTCCAGCCAGACTTTATGCTCCTAATCATGGATCCCTAGTCAGAGATGGCTTAATTGAACTCACTAAAGTATATCGCCAGGGAGTCCAACAGCAAGCAACCCAAGACATAACAGTGGCATTAATTTATGCTTCCGCTTACGGGAATACCGCAACTGTTGCCCAAGCGATCGCTCATGGTATAACTAAGGCCGGAGTTAGAGTAGAATCAATTAACTGTGAATTTGCCGAACCGGCGGAAATTCAAGCCGCAGTGGAAAAAGCAGCTGGCTTTATTATTGGTTCTCCTACCCTAGGAGGACATGCACCCACACCAGTACAAACTGCTTTGGGGATTGTTTTATCCACCGCCACTAACAGCAAATTGGCTGGTGTATTTGGTTCCTTTGGCTGGAGTGGGGAAGCTATTGGCTTAATTGAAGGTAAACTCAAAGATGCTGGCTATCGTCTTGGTTTTGAACCTATTCGAGTCAAATTCAAGCCCAATGATGTGATTCTGCAAATGTGCGAAGAAACGGGAACAGACTTCGCCCAAATACTGAAGAAAGGGAAAAAAGTCCGCGCTCCCATTCAACCAGCTACCTCCGTAGAGCAAGCATTAGGTAGGATTATTGGTTCCCTATGCGTGGTAACAGCCAAACAAGGAGATATTTCCAGCGCCATGTTAGCTTCCTGGGTATCTCAAGCTAGCTTTAGTCCTCCGGGATTAACCATTGCTGTAGCTAAGGATCGGGCTCTTGAACCTCTAATGTATTCAGGTAATAAATTTGTCCTCAATATCCTCAAAGAAGGTAATCATTTGGGGTTAATGAAGCATTTTCTCAAACCATTTGCACCAGGTGAAGATCGTTTTGCAGAGGTGGCATATAAAGATGGTGATAATGGTTGTCCTATCCTGAGTGATGCTTTAGCCTACTTGGAATGTTCCGTACAAAGTAGAATGGAAATAGGAGACCATTGGTTAATTTACGCCACCCTGGATAGTGGACAGGTACTCAACCTTGATGGTGTTACTGCTGTCCATCATCGTAAATCGGGAACCCATTATTAAAAGAGGCAGGGGAGCAGGGAGCAGGGAGCAGGGAGCAAGTGTAGGCTTTTTATAATTGGGTGTTGGCAAGACTTGGAGGATAACCCCACTATAATCCCCCCAGGGGGATAGGAAAAGTAGACAAGGGAGGAAAACCGAGCCAAAAAAGTACGTTTACCAACAATAAAAACTGGTTCAAAAGCCTATTTTAACCTTGAAAAATCTTCCTTGTCTGCCTATCTTCTAATCTCCTAAGTCTAGGCTCAACCTAAATGTTAAAAACCTACCCTTGCGAGAGGGAAAAGAAAATTCTAATTAGGTAATTGGCGGTGTCAATTATCTTTCATTTGCACTGCCTCTTCGATAATCTTCTTAAGTAGCGATCGCTTAACTAGTATTATTTTAACTGTACTTGATTTTGACTAGTTATTTGTGTTTAATTAAGGGTGAGCGATCGCAACAGATAGTAGATTATACATTGAACCTCTTTGATTGACAGCTCACGATCCATCCCCACCGCAAAGCGGATGGATCGCGAACAACGTAAGTTTTTACATTGCTTAGGAGGGATTCAAAATGTGATAAAACTTACATGGATAACTAGAAAACTCCGAGAAAAGTTAAGAGGTTTGCTAGATATAGTATGGTTTCGTGTCCTACTAGCAATTGTCATCGCTTACTTTTTGATGCTGACATTCAGTCACATAGAACAATGGAATAAGCAAATGCCTGTTTGCCAATCCCAAGACTCATTATTACAGTGTTTTTATAAACAAGCATTATCAGTAATTGAACTGAATAATATTGAAAGTTTTAGTATCTTAGCAGCAGCAACTTTATATTTATTGGAAAGCAGAGAACGCAGACGTAATACAATTTATGAAGCATGGCAAGTAATTGATAATGCAGCTGCCGCCAATGTAGCTACTAGCTATGCCAGAATTAAGGCACTAAAAGATTTAAACAATTATGGCGTATCTTTAAAAGCTTTAGATGTCCCTAGTGCTGACTTAAATGGAATAGACTTGGCGGGAGCAGATTTGAGCATTGCTAACCTTAGTAACGCCAACCTCACTTATGCTAATCTCAAAGGGGCTAATCTCAGTGATGCCCAATTAGAAGGTGCTAATCTTTGCCGTGCCATCCTAAAAGAAGCAAATCTTCAGTTTGCTAACCTCAGTGATGCTCAATTAGAAGGTGCTAATCTTTGCCATGCTGACTTAAGTAATACTGACCTTGGTGGTGCTAACCTTGGTGGTGCTGATTTACGAGGAGCAATTCTTGAATTTGCAGATTTAAATGGGGTGCAGTTAGAAGTCGCTAACCTGACAGGCGCTAAATTAGCAGGTGCTCAATTAGAAGGTGCAGACCTGAGTGATGCCAAATTAGAGGGAGTTAATCTGCAACAAGCATACCTACTCCATGCTAATTTGACCTATGCTGATCTCAGAAATGCTGATTTCAGGGGTGTGCAAGACCTCTGTATTGAGCAAATTCAAGCAGCAAATAACTGGGAACGAGCCAGATATGATCCCTCTTTTTGTGAACAATTGGGTCTACCTGTAGAATCGAAAAATTCACCAAGGCACAATTGTATAGATATAGTAGACGTAAAAAAGCTTGGCTCATAGGACTTAGGCACTATTTAAATCCTCCAGCTTTGTCTAATCACTG
>NZ_FYBH01000280.1 GCF_900185595.1 Calothrix rhizosoleniae SC01 | reverse complement strand
ATTTGCTTCAACTGTGCCAGGGTTTGGGGTGGTAATTGGCTAGTTCTAGAGTTACTAGCAATGAATTGTTCGATAGTAGCCGGATAATCGGGGACATAAATTTGAGCAACAGTATTTTGTAACTTGACTCCTTTGTTTAATACCTCTTTAGCACCTTTTTTATTCGCAAAGGAAGGTTCCCCTTTGAAAGTATCAATTGCGTATTCTACAGGTTTTTGATTAGGGGCAAAAACCAGATAATTATTGTTCAGAATCGTAGTATATGTAGAACTACCTTTATTATTTGTTTTGAGAATCTTTTCCCCTTTATATTCTATTTCCTGGCTTGCCAACTCTTTTTTTGATTTTAATTTGTTCGCAAAATTCAAAGCCGCAAGCTTATCTTTAATCCCTATTACCATCAATAAATTAGGTGCTGTAGTTCTGCCTCTCAAGCCCCCAGGTGAAGAACGTATACGGGATTGAGCTTCCTGTCCTGGAGAAGGCGGTAAAATAGCCAGCATCACCCCACCTACCCAAGGTTTTAAATCCTTTTCATAGGAAATATCACCTTCTTTTAACATATTTTGATTCAAGTCTTCTAAGCCCTTACCTAGGAGCTGTCTGGCTTCAGTAGTACCAAATTTATCTAACTTTGCCCAGGCTCGAGGGTCTGTGGTAATGTAAGTTGCCATCAATGCTTCATCCGGTACTATTTTGGCACTTTCCCAAACGCCAGAAGCATCTCCTGATGGCCCTTTTAAGTAGATATAGGCTGCTATACTTCCTACCACTATCGCCCCTAAACCAAGGGCAGGAATTAAAAATTTTGATTTTTTTTCTGTCATAATAATTTTGGATTTTGGATTTTGCGGAAAGTTGCGGTGCGGTGAGTGTAGTGTAGTCTTGGGGAGCCAGCGTTGTAGACGGGTTTCCCGTCGCAGACGACTGGCGTTGGTTTCCCCCATGAACAACTACCGTTCGCGTAGCGTCTCCGAAGGAGATACTCGAAGGGGGGTTCCCCCCGTTGAGCAAACTTTTCAAGACGGATTTTGGATTGACCAAAAAATAAACTGGATACAAACTCTCGGATTTATCTGTGGAGAGTCAAAAATTTTTGGTTGAGTTTTAAGCCCCTCGATTTATCGATGGGGTAACTGTTAGCGCAGCTCCTCCGCAGGAGGCTAACTGGTAACTGATAACTGATAACTGAAATGACCCCATGTCTCAAGTCAGGGGTTGTATCTTTTTATTCTTCGGTCATTATATTTATCCTCTATTGATGATATTTTGATCGATGTGGCTAAAAGCGTCATGGTGGAGTTTGCGGATATATTGCACCTTAAATGTGTTTTACTGTTATACCAATTTGAAAAATGATTACCAGAGATGGAAAGAAAGAAAAGCTTATGTAGTAGTTCTTTCACAATCCAAAATCTAAAATGGTATTATTCCCAAAAGTTCCTCCCATCCCAAATAACTCTGAGGGAGCATTGCTCTTTGTTGTGTAACACTTCTTTATCATGGAGTAAAAGAGTGTAAAGTAATTTATCAATGCTCACCCGTATAAAAGATATCGCAACACAACTAGCACCTCGACTCATTGAAATTCGCCGTCATATTCACTCGCATCCGGAGCTAAGTGGACAGGAATACCAAACATCTGCTTTTGTAGCTGGTGTGTTGTCTTCTTATGGAATTCATGCGGAAGAGGGAGTGGGTAAAACAGGAGTCATTGGGGAACTCAAAGGTAATGGAAAGGATAGCCGAACTTTAGCTATTCGTACTGATATGGATGCTTTACCTATTACCGAATGCACGAAATTGGAATTTACTTCCCGTCACACAGGTATTATGCACGCCTGTGGTCATGATGTACATACTACAGTGGGTTTGGGGACGGCAATGATTCTCTCACAACTTGCAGAGGAGTTAGCCGGTAAAGTCCGTTTTTTATTTCAGCCAGCCGAAGAAATCGCCCAAGGGGCTCATTGGATGGTAGAAGATGGGGTGATGGACAATGTGGATGGTGTATTGGGTGTTCATGTTTTTCCTTCTATTCCCGCAGGTTCTATTGGAGTTCGGTTTGGAGCATTAACTGCGGCGGCGGATGATTTAGAAATTATCATCGTCGGTGAATCTGGACATGGCGCTCGTCCCCATGAAGCCATTGATGCTATCTGGATTGCTTCCCAAGTCATTACTAACCTACAGCAAGCCATTAGCCGTACCCAGAATCCTTTGCGTCCTGTGGTGTTGAGTATTGGTAAAATTGAGGGAGGTAGAGTTCCTAATGTAATTGCCGATCGTGTCCAGTTATTAGGAACTGTGCGATCGCTACATCCTGAAACCCGGACTCAATTACCAAATTGGATCGAACAAATTGTTGCTAATGTTTGTAATTCCTATGGTGCTAAGTATCAAGTAAATTATGGTCAAGGTGTACCTTCTGTCCAAAATGATTATGCTATGACTCAAATAATCAAATCAGCAGCAGAAGAGGCTTGGGGAAATGATTCGGTGCTTGTTTTACCCGAACCATCTTTAGGGGCGGAAGATTTTTCTATGTATTTAGAACACGCACCTGGTTCTATGTTTCGTTTGGGGGTGGGTTTTACAGATAGAATGACTAATTATCCATTACACCATCCTTTATTTGATGTAGATGAATCGGCAATTATTACCGGGGTTGTAACTCTTGCGTATACGGCTTATAAATATTTTTGTCACTGATATTTGTTAGTGAATTGACTGTATTTTTATTTGGGTGTAAACATTAATTTTATTGCAACCCCAAATGTTAATTTTGGGAGTTGCAATAATTAAATTAATGAATAAACTCTAAGTAGATGCAACTTGAAATTATGCAACAAAGAGTCAAGGTAAAACCCAATTCCAAACATCAACAAATTACTGAAGAAGCTGATGGTAGTCTGACTATACGTTTAAAATCTCCTCCCGTTGATGGCAAAGCTAATAAGGAATTAATCACAATATTGGCAAAAAAATTTGATGTACCTAAATCATGGATTCAAATTAAATCTGGCTTATCATCTCGGAATAAACTTGTAGAAATTGATATATAGAATACAAGTTGATTTTTTTTAATTATTCTGAGATGTATTTTTATAATTTTCGCTAATTATTAATTTCTCTGATTATCAATAAATTAAATCTTGTTTGTAGTATTAATAAATCGGTACTTTAACCTACAAATCCATGAAAATGTCAAGCTATTATTGAAGAAAATACAAATTTATGGGGACTCTGAATTGAGAAATCGCAAGAGACGCAAAAAAAATATATTTTTGTTATTTAAAAGTATGAAAGCCTTAATCATTATTAGTGCTTGCATATTTTTTTATGCTTATTTTGTCGAGCCAAATTGGATTGAAGTTCGTGCCTTAGAATTAAAATTACCACATTTAGCAACTGAACTTAGCGGTTATAAAATCGTGCAAATAAGCGATATTCATATAGATAAAAAGATGAAAATAAAGTATTTAAATTATCTTTTTCAGCTTGTGAATCAACAAAAACCAGATTTAATTGCTTTAACAGGTGATTACGTAACTCATGGATACGAAAAATTTATTCCTAATCTAGTTACACTAAGTCAATTAAACCCGAAGGATAAGACTGTAGCTGTCTTAGGAAATCATGATTATTCATCAAAAAATCATACCCAAGCAATTAAACAAATATTACAAGAAACTAATATTCTTAACCTTGAGAATGCTGTTTATTCTCTCAAGCGGGGTGATGCCATGCTACATATTGCTGGTGTGGATGATGTTTGGAAACGAAAAGACCGCTTAGATTTAGTATTACAACAATTACCAGAGGCTGGTGCAGCAATTTTACTCGCCCACGAACCAGATTTTGCTGATGTTAGTGCTGCTACAGGAAGGTTTGATTTGCAATTATCAGGACATTCCCATGGTGGACAAATATGCTTACCTTTTTTTAAGCCACCAATCCTACCAATATTAGGTAGTAAGTATTACAAGGGGCTTTACCATGTGGGAAAAATGATTCAGTATACTAATCGCGGTATTGGGTTCACCCATTTACATTTACGATTTAATTCCCGCCCGGAAATTACTGTTTTTACTTTAGTCGCTTAAAAATCTTCTGACTATGATTGAAAAATGCTTGTGGAATAAGCGTTTTGGGAGGTAATGGTGTGTTGCAAAATTGCTCAGTCGAGGCTTATAAATTTTATGGCAAGCCGAAAAACTGTTTAATCACAGGTATGAGATTGCCACAGGTTTTCATAAGTTCTGCTGTAGAAGGTAAATCTACAATTAATCCTTTCAGAAATGTCAACGCATTTTTAGCTATTTTCTGCATGGCTCCCTCTGCTGGCTTTTGCCCTGCTTCTGCAATTTTTTGTACCTGTTCCAAGGCTTCCTTTTTGTCCTCTTCACTTAGGCTTGTATCAGCTTCAATGGCAGTTTGCAGGTTGGTGAGAATTTCTTTAATTCCAGGTTTATCTGGTTCGTCAGAGTCGGGTAATTGATTAATGGTATTAGTAACATTACCACTAATCGCACCTATTGCAACTCCAGTCATGGATAAATCTTCACCTGCTGCGGCAACACCGCTAATATTCCCTTGAGCGCCACTGATATTTACACTTCCTTTATTCTCTTCTTTTTTAGACATGATAAACTCCCCGTGAGATTGACAAATTTGTGCGAAAAACTTTGGCTGCTGGATCGCATCTGATAGCAATTTTTCTAAACTGCTAATTCGTTCCTCTTTTTCTTTAATTCCTACCTGCATTGCTTGTAAGTCACTATAAGATAAAGATTGAATTTTTGTGTATCTTTGAAAATATTCTTTGTATAGTTCCGAGGGGTTAGCGTTATTTGAAACTATGGCTTGCAGTCTAATTTTTTCTTGTCCTCTTCCTTCTAGTGCTACCAGTTCTAAATCTGCTGTTGGATGACTTTCTTCTAACTGGGTGATGGCAATGGCAGCAGCAGTTGGATCTATGCCTTCATAGTGGAGCAAATCAAGGGTTTTAAATCTTTTACCCACTTTACGGGGGTCTACATTTTGACTTTTATACAAGTACAAAGTTTGAATCATGGGAGCAACAAAATCAGCAAAGTCTCCCTGTTTAA
>NZ_FYBH01000300.1 GCF_900185595.1 Calothrix rhizosoleniae SC01 | reverse complement strand
TTAAGCCTTCATTAATAGCTGGTCGTGCAAGACGTTCAACCTGCTTAAATCTGCGAGTGCGAGGGTCTCTGACAGAGATAGTCTGCCACACATCGAAGGTTGTGGCTTTAGTATGTCCTTGTAATAAAGAACGGGGCACTCTAACAGTGACAGTATTGACATTATATCCTGTGGCAAAGTCGAGGGCTTTGTCAGGTGAGCGGAAACCAACTTGGGGTCCTATACCCAAAGCACCGGCACGAACTCGGAAGTATTGTTCAACATCAAAGAAGAATGGATCTTCCCGCAATCCTGCAAATACACTAACTTTGGATTTTCCCAAATGTAGTTCATTCAGGGTTGGGTTTTCACTTGCACTTAAAGGAGTTGTTGTACCGATATCAGAACCAATTCTTCTACCATTAGCGATCGCAATGAGTCTGAATTTCTGCTCCCCTCGGCTGTTGGGCCGACTAAATTTAAACCGCAGGGTCACATCTTCTTTGCCTGTGGGGGTTGCATCTTTATTGACAACGCGGCTAATTTTGAACTCATAACGGGCATTGCTGCTGAAATAATATTGCTGACGTGCAACTGAGCGCGGATTAGTATTCATGACGAATATCAAGTCATCTCCATTTGCACTGGGATTTTGGTCTTTTTCCCGGAATACATATAAATCAGTTAAATTCAGATTGCGACCTTTTGTATCGACTTCTCCATCATCATGGTCAGAAGCTTGAACAAACATGGGGATAAATGTTGCTATACCAACGGTTAAACTTAAGGCGATGACACTTGCTCCCATCAGTTTTTTCCAATTCAGATTTTTGAGACTCAGACGGTGCAAGGATTTTTTAGCAGCAATTGTTGTTGTATTCTTCATTTGGGTATCTCCTGACATATTTGTCATTGCTTATGGGTAAACTTTTAAACTGGGTCGATCAACCTCCCATTCAAATTGATATACGCCAAGATTGGCTGCTTGGATCTCTTGGCGAACAAAAATCTTTGTTACCGAACTGTAAGAGTGGGTTTTAGCAATGATATGAAATTTATGTCCCCTGATTTTAGATATGGGATAAATCCAAAATTCGACCCCCTGTATCCCCCCAAGGAACCCCTCCAAGAGAGGAATCCAAAATCCAAAATCCAAAATCCAAAATTGAATGACTGCAAAACCAAGTATTGACGAAATCGCCCTTGTAGCTAGAATTGCCGAGCAAGACCAAACTGCCCTAGCCACACTTTATGACCTTTATGCTAGTTTGTTATATGGTGTGGCATTTAAAATTTTAGGTACAGTAGAAGAAACAGAAGAAGCAGTGTTGGATGTTTTTCAGCAAGTATGGCGGACTGCTGCACGCTATAATCCCCAAAAAGCACAGGTAGATACTTGGCTATTTATGCAAATTCGCAGTCGAGCATTGGATAAACTGCGGTCTAAAAAAAGAATTGCACGCACACAACAAATATCTTTAGATGCTATAGATATGGAGGCACAAGCACCAACTAAGAACCCAGTTGAAGATGTGATAGTCCTTGAGCGTCGCAAGTTGATAGTCAAAGCTATGCAACAATTACCACCAGAACAGCGACAAGTGATTGAGTTAGCATATTTCCAAGGATTAACCCATACCGAAATTGCCACTCAAACTGATGTTGCTATAGGAACTATTAAAACTCGGATTCGTTTGGGATTAAATAAATTGCGTGGTTTCCTCAGCTCTTTAAATTCCAGCGAGCTAGGATAGATATATCAAGAATAGTAAAAATGAAACCCGAAAACTTCTCTGAATTAGCGGCTTTATATGCTCTCGATATTCTCGACGAGTCAGATTCCCATGTACTTGAGGAAACGGTGCTAGAGTTCCCAGAATTAGAAATGGAACTGGCAGAATTTCGGAATGCTGCGGGTGCGATCGCTTATACTGTTCCTGATGTGACTATGGCTACCGACCTCAAAGAGCGCCTATTCCAACGTATTAATGGGGAAGTCTCCATTGATACTTTGAAAGAACAAGCAGCTCAAGTTACTTGGAAACCTTATTCCCTTCCTGGGGTAATGATCGGTATCCTCAATGTGGATGAAGAAAAGCGGGAAATTAGTTGTTTCTTACGTTGTGAAAGTAATGTTCGCTTTCCCAAACATGGACATGTTGGCAATGAGGAAATAATCATATTAGAAGGTAATTTGGTTATTGATGGGAAATTGTATACAAGTGGCGATCGCATTTATTCCTTTTCCCATACTGTACATGAACCAGAAACTTCCCAGGGATGTTTGTTATTTCTCAAAACTTCTAGTGACAGTATTAAAATTAGATAGAAAATATCAATCATTATTTTTAAGCCTTCGAAGAAAATTGGGAAGTATATTGAGAATAAGGCCTAATGTCAATAATGCCTTATTAATTAATAAAAAATAATTTTATCAAAAATTACAATCAAGGAGTTTAATATGGTTCCTTTTGACCTCAAGTGGATACGTGGGCAATTTCCCGCCCTCACCCAAGAAATTAATGGTCAACCTGCAATTTTCTTTGATGGCCCTGGTGGGACTCAGGTTCCGGGTGCTGTGATTGATGCGATCGCAGATTATTTGGTACGTTCCAATGCCAATGCTCACGGAGCTTTTGCCACCAGTGCTCGTACAGATGCCCTAGTTACCTCTGCACGAATGGCGATCGCAGATTTTCTGGGTTGCGAGCAGCAGGAGGTAATATTCGGTGCAAATATGACTTCTGTGACCTTTGCTTTCAGTCGAGCCATAGGGAGGGAAATCCAACCAGGGGATGAAATTGTTGTCACCAAACTTGACCATTCTGCCAATGTAACTCCTTGGTACGCTCTAGAGGAGCAGGGAGCAATTATTCATGAGGTTGATATTAATACCGTAGATTGCAGCCTAGATATGAATAGTCTGCAACAGCAGCTTAACCACCGCACAAAGTTAGTGGCAATTGGTTATGCTTCTAATGCTACGGGCACAATTAATGATATGGCAGAGGTGGTGAAACTTGCTCATGAGGTTGGTGCTTTAGTTTTCATCGATGCAGTCCATTATGCACCCCACGGCCCCATTGATGTCAAAGCTTTAGATTGTGATTTTCTCGCCTGTTCTGCCTATAAATTCTTTGGCCCCCATTTAGGTATTTTGTATGGCAAACAGGAGCATCTCGCAAGGTTCAAACCCTATAAAGTGAAACCAGCATCCGATGAAATCCCCTGCTGCTGGGAAACTGGTACCCTCAATTTTGAAGGACTAGGGGGAATGGTAGCAACTATCAATTATTTAGCAAAAGTCGGTTGTCATGTTTCCCCTTCCAGCCACGGAGACTTACTTGCCGCTTTGTTAGAGACAGAAGCGGGGAAAACGCCGGCATTTCGCTGTCCTCCTACCCATGCAGTTGCTACCGCCTATCCCAGTCGTCGCGCAGCTTTAGTGACAGCAATGTCGGCAATTCAGGAATACGAAAAAGAACTTAGCCAACAGCTGATTAGCCAATTGTTAGCTATTCCTGGCTTAACCTTGTATGGCATCACCGATCCCGCAAATTTTTCCCATCGCACACCCACCGTTAGTATCCGCATTGCAGGTATATCTCCTGCAACCTTAGCTAAAGAATTAGGCGATCGCGGTATTTTTACTTGGCATGGTAATTTTTATGCCCTCGGTTTAACTACAAAGTTAGGAGTGGAAAACAGTGGTGGCTTACTTCGGATTGGATTAGTACATTACAATACAGATCAAGAAATTGCAGGTTTAATACAATCGCTAACAGAAATTACCAGAATGTAACGAGAGGGTGAATTTTCTACACTGTATAGCAAAATTTAATGTTAACCAAGCTAATTTTTTGGCGGTCAGCATATAGTCCTACGCGTAAGTAATAAGTTTACTGTTCATGGACTTGGTGCTTCAACAATTTCCTAACGGTTCGACTCCGCTCACCGTTAGCCCTGAGCGGAGTCGAAGGGCTAACCTAATTGCATAGTGCTATATAAGAAATTCTCTATACCAATAGTTTTACTGTTACAAATTGTAAAACTTTTTGCCATAATATGTAACTTAATAGCCCACAACTGCGGTTTTTGTGTATTAAGTTGCTGATCCCCAAAACATAAATATATTAGCTAAGGAATCTGTGCATGACTCAAACTGTTTGGATTGCAAGACATGCTAACCGCCTGGACTTTGTTAACCCCGAGTGGTTTTTAACTGCGGAACGACGCTATGATCCGCCTTTATCTGATGATGGAATGGTGCAAGCACAACAACTAGCGGAACGTTTAACAACCGAAACAATTGATCATATTTTTGCTTCACCTTTTCTGCGTACAGTTCAAACAGCCAATGCGATCGCGGAAAAATTAGATTTACCCATTAAACTGGAAACGGGTTTGAGTGAATGGCTCAATCCAGCTTGGATGACGGAGGAGCCAGAAAGATTATGCACACCAGCCTTAGCAGAACTCTTTCCCCGCATTGATACTAGCTATACACCCCAAATTACTGCCACATACCCGGAAACCCTAGCACAAACCAGACAGCGTTCTGGGCAAACATCCAGAAGCCTGGCTAGAGAATATGCTCCCAAGCATATCCTCCTCATCGGACATGGAGCCTCTGTAAAAGGTGCTGCTATGGGATTGGTAGGGGAAATAGCTGATAATGGGGAAAAAGTACGTTTGTGTAGCTTATTCAAGGTTGTACATCAAAATTCAGGCTGGTTATTAGAAGTTAGGGGTGATACCTCCCATTTAACTCATGTAGAAGAAGTTGTTCGACTTCACTAATATTTGGAAGTGGAGAAGAAATTTAAGAAGTAGGTTGGGGTTTCCCCAGCTGGAGTGAAGGAGGCAAGAGCAACTATGTTTTTCCCACTTATGCTTTGCACTACAATTCTACTCTGAAAATATTAGTATTTCTTGATTGCTAATTACCCATCAATCTAAAATCTCAAACCCAGAATCGGCATGACTTTATTATTAGCAGGAGATATTGGCGGTACAAAAACTATTTTGCAATTGGTGGAAGCATCACCACAGCAAGATTTACATCCTATTGCTGAGGAACGTTATCCCAGTGGTGATTTTACCGATTTAGTGCCAATGGTGCAGCAATTTTTGGCAAAGACAAATATGGGAACCCCTGACAAAGCTTGTTTTGGTATTGCTGGCCCTGTAGTGAATAATACAGCCAAGTTAACAAATATTGCCTGGTCTTTGGATGGGGAACGTTTACAATCTGAGCTTGGTATTGCCCAGGTTTCCCTCATCAATGACTTTGCTGCCGTTGGCTATGGTATTTTGGGCTTAAAAGCAACTGATTTGTGTACTCTACAACCGGGTAAACCCAATTCAGAATCACCAATTGCTATTCTTGGTGCAGGTACTGGTTTAGGACAGGGATTTTTAGTTAAGCAGGGAGAGTATTATCAAGTTTTTGCTTCGGAAGGAGGACACGCTGATTTTGCTCCCCGGAATGAGTTAGAGTTTCAACTGTTGAAATATTTGCTGGATAAACATGGTATCCAACGCATTTCTGTGGAAAGGGTGGTTTCTGGCTTGGGATTAGTTTCCATTTATCAATTCATGCGGGATCGACAACTTGCCAGTGAATCACCAGAAATTGCTCAAGTGGTAAGAACCTGGGAACAGGAAGCGGGAAAACAGGAAAAAAGTGTCGAGCCTGGTGCTGTTATTGGTATGGCTGCGGTGCAAAAAAGCGATCGCCTGGCGGAAAAAACTATGCAGTTATTTGTGGAAGTTTATGGTGCTGAAGCAGGAAATCTCGCCCTGAAACTTCTTCCATACGGTGGTTTATATGTTGCGGGAGGAATTGCAGGCAAAATACTTCCCTTGTTGCAATCGGGTAGTTTTTTATTCAACTTTACCCAAAAAGGTAGAATGCGGGGCATTTTATCAAATATACCCGTGTATATTGTGCTAAATCCACAAGTGGGACTTATTGGTGCTGCTGTTTGTGCAGCTAGGTTATAACTGCTAGCAGTATGTGTAATATCAGCATCTATAAAAAAGCAAAAATAATGACAACCAAAATTTTTGTCCCATTAATTGCCACCAGCTTATTTTGTGCTGGATTAGCACCTGTTGAGGCATATCAGCCAAAATCAACCATGTCTCAAAAACAATCATTATCTCCAGCAAAACCCCAGAAACCTCAATGGAAGAGATTTACCCCTCCCGATAAAATGTTCGCGGTGTTAATGCCAGGAAGACCAAAACAAACTTCCCAGATACAAAAAACTTACATGGGGGAAATTGAATTACAAATATTTGTTGCTCAGCCCCCAAATCAGGAAGTTGCTTATTTAGTCGTATCCAATCAATTCCCATTCAGCTACGCTAAAATGGCACATCCCCAAACTATACTTAACAATGCCCAAAAAATGGCTTTAAAAACAACCCAAAGCCGATTAATTAGTCAACGTAATATTCGTAGTTCTAATGGTCATCCCGGTAAGGAAATTAAGTATATTAACTCTGGGGGTAAAATAACTACTAGTAGAATGTTTGTTGCCCAAGGACGGTTGTATCAAGTGATGGCAATGACCACATCCAAGCAGCATAAAACCCTATCTAATACAATTCAAGGGTATTTAAACTCTTTTCAATTAGTTCTACGACCTTGACCACTTTCACTGACTGGAAAATGGGGAGTCGGGAATCGGGAATCGGGAATCGGGAAAAGGTATTTTATCCTTTGTGGTGAAAATTTTTTGGAGTAGAAAAAATGGGAACAATGGGAGTGAAAATATTCCCTGTCCCCCATTCCCTGTTCTCTAGCTCCAGCAAAGGACTTTTACAGCAAGTACTATTGATGAATAACTATTGTTGTTCCTACAGATGCCCATTTATACAACCATTTTGCATGATCTGGTGCTACATTCACACATCCATGACTAACTGGAGTACCAAAGCGGCGATGCCAATATGCTCCATGAATGGCGTAGCCTCCCTGATAGTACATGGTATGTGGAACATCGGGAACATCATAGTCTTCCCCTTTCATTCTGGTTTTGCGGAGCTTGGTTTTAACTCTAAAAATACCTGTACGGGTAGGTGTTTCTTTTTTACCAGTGGAAACAATCACTGCATAAACAGGTTTTTTCCCTTTCCATGCAATCAGTCTTTGTCTTGATAAATCAATTTGAATCCAGGAACGCTGGGATTTTTTGAGAATATTAATTTTTCGTGAAATTCTGGAAGTTCTCCGAGTTTTACGAATTTTACGAGTTTTACGACTTCTAGAGGATTTAGGAACTCTAGAAGTTCTGGAAGCTCTGGGATTTATGTGATGTGCAAAACTTGTTTCGCTAGGTATACTAACTAGGCTTCCGGTTAAGGTTATGCCCACAAGTAAAATTTTTAAAGAGCGTATTAATTGGGTAGAAATTAAATTTGTCATCAGGTAGACACATTAAACTGACTGATATTGCCAACATTAATAGATCTGTTAGTTTTTATTAGCGATCGCTAACAATCTTCAGGTAACAAAACCATTTTTATTATTATTGGCACTCAGTATACTTGTAAATCGAAAAAGCGCTAAAATTTACAAAATTAAGACTCTCTTAAACAGCGAAACAGCTAAAATCACTCAATTTTCTAGTCGCTACAGTATTTTTTCTGAAAATTATTTACATTTAAGTAGCTAAAATTACATTTTAAGCCTTTTGAGTCTAAGGATGTTTCCTAGAGCAAGTTTCATGATATCACAAGGGGTATCACCCCTATGTGGTAATTATCTATCCCACCTCTCTCTGGGCAATTCTTAATTTAGCAGAACGCGATCGCTGATTTTGGGCAATTTCGTCAGTTTGGGCAATGATTGGCTTTTTGGTTAGCACTTTTAACAAAGGTGAGTTTCTCAGACTGTGTTTTACTAATCTGTCTTCCAGGCTGTGAAAGCTGATGATGGCAATTCTACCATCGGGGACGAGGGACAGTGGTGCTTTTTCTAACAATGTTTCTAGGGATTTTAATTCATCATTCACCGCAATTCGTAATGCTTGGAAAACCCTGGTAGCAGGATGAATTCTACCATGGCGGTATTTACCAGGAACACAGTTAGCGATCGCATGGGCTAATTCTGTAGTAGTGGAAAAGGGACGTTGTTCCACAATTCGCCGAGCAATTCGCCGAGAAAGTCTTTCTTCTCCATAATGGAAGAAAACATCCGCTAATTCCTTCTCATCCCAGTGATTAATAATCTTAGCCGCAGTTAAAGCCTGTCTTCGATCCATTCGCATATCTAAATCGGCGGTGTGGCGAAAACTAAAACCTCGCTCTGGTGAATCCAAATGGTAAGAACTCACCCCCAAATCGGCTATAATCCCATCAAAAGCATCAGGGGAAAAATCATAAGCAGCAAAGTTACTCAGGATAAACTTAACTCTACCCTCAAACCCTACCAACTGCTTCTGTGCCGCTGCTAAAGCATCCTCATCTTGGTCAACAGCAGTGACGCGGACATCTGGTGCAGCTGCTAAAATCAGGCGAGAATGACCCCCACCCCCCACCGTTACATCCAAATAATGTCCCCCTGGACGAATTGCCAAACCTGTAATAGCTTCTCTACTCAGGACTGGTAAATGAAAAAAATCTCCTTCCCCCATGCTCTTGAACTCAAGCTCCCTATAATAATTGAAGAAGTGCAACAGAATTAAACATCACACACCAACCCTAAACCTCACTCTTCTCCAACTTACTTTGTATCGGACATTTTTTGTCCCCACCCTTGCCTTTAGTTAATTGGCATCCAAGCAGTTCAAGTTTAAAATTTTTACACACGGGAGAACAAGGAATATATGGCAAGAATTGAAACCCGCACAGAACCAATGGTGCTGAACATGGGACCTCACCATCCCTCCATGCACGGTGTTTTGCGGTTAATTGTCACCTTAGATGGCGAGGATGTCATTGATTGTGAACCGGTGATTGGCTATTTGCACCGGGGAATGGAAAAAATAGCGGAAAACCGCACCACCGTTATGTATGTTCCCTACGTTAGTCGATGGGACTATGCGGCGGGAATGTTTAACGAAGCCGTAACGGTGAATGCACCGGAAAAATTGGCAGGGATTACCGTTCCCAAACGTGCCAGTTACATCCGCGTTATTATGCTGGAATTGAACCGCATTGCCAACCATTTACTATGGTTTGGTCCATTTCTAGCAGATGTTGGCGCTCAAACACCCTTCTTCTACCAATTCCGGGAACGGGAGATGATTTATGACCTCTGGGAAGCCGCTACCGGCTATCGCATGGTTAACAATAACTATTTCCGGGTTGGTGGGGTAGCAGTTGATTTACCCTATGGTTGGATAGATAAGTGCTTAGATTTCTGTGAATATTTCTTACCTAAGATAGATGAATATGAGCGCCTAGTTACCGATAATCCTATTTTCCGGCGACGGGTAGAAGGCATTGGCACTATTACTCGGGAAGAAGCAATTAACTGGGGTCTTTCTGGTCCCATGTTAAGGGCATCCGGGGTGAAGTGGGATTTACGCAAAGTTGACCATTATGAATGTTATGATGACTTTGACTGGGATGTTCAGTGGGAAACTAGTGGTGATTGCCTAGCCCGTTACTTCGTGAGAATGCGGGAAATGCGTGAATCCGTGAAAATTCTTAAGCAAGCGATCGCTGGACTTCCTGGAGGCCCTTACGAAAACTTAGAAGCTAAGCGAATACAAGCTGGGAAAAAATCTGAGTGGGATGCCTTTGATTACCAGTATGTTGCCAAAAAAGTCGCTCCTACTTTTAAAATGCCCAAAGGTGAAATTTATTCCCGTGTTGAGAGTGGGAAAGGTGAAGTGGGTATATATCTAGTGGGTGATGATAATTCTTTCCCTTGGCGCTGGAAAATTCGCGCGGCGGATTTTAATAACCTGCAAATCTTACCACATTTATTGAAGGGCGTGAAGGTCGCAGATATTGTCGTGATTTTGGGTAGTATTGACGTAATCATGGGGTCTGTAGATAGATAAGCTCCATAATTCTTAATATTTTGATACCATAGAGACGTGCCTAGGTACGTCTCTATATTTTTACGATGGTTCATGATAGTAAATTCATGAGAATCCGTATAAATTAAGAGTCCCCTCGCTTTTAGTCATGGGAAGTGTTAAGAACAAGAAGTTGAATTTGATCTTAGGAGGTAAAAGGTAGTTCCGATGAAAAAATTTTCACTCCTAAACATCAGCATAATTTTCCCATCCTCAACCCTCACTCCTCACTTTTTAAATTGAAATTAATTTGAAATCGTTTTTGCCATATATAAATCACCAATTACTAATCACCAAAATTCATAACTGTGCCAATAAATTTTCAGCCAGAATTTACCCCTAACTCTGTAGAGCAGGGTTTGCAGAGAATCATCAATCGCCTGACTATAAAAATGCGGCAAGATACATTAGTCAGACAAACCACACAAGAACTTCGAGAATTCCTGGAAGTTAATCGTGTAGTTTTGTATTATTTTTACAATCATTGGCATGGTCAAGTTACATTTGAATCCTTGAGTGATGAGCAGTTTTCTATTTTAGGTTCTACTGGTCCCGATGAATGTTTTACTGACCAATATGCAGATTTGTATTTATCAGGTAGATTTAGGGCGATTCCCGACATTGAAGTCGAAGAGATCAGTGATTGTCATCGGGATTTTCTCCGCAGTCTAAATGTACGTGCTAATTTAGCAGTACCAGTATTAATACCCAAGGGGCTATGGGGATTACTAGTAGCACATCACTGCCAAGCACCCCATAATTGGTCAAAATCAGATATTGAAATGATGAAAGCTGGTGCAGAAAAATTGGCAACAGCACCTTGTATCTTGGAGAGCTAAGTCGGTGTTTTTTTGAATTAACTTAACGCGAAAGTCCCCTACTTCTCCCTCAATCAAACCTGATTCCCAATTTATAGCTGTAGCCAGATTAATTAGGACGCTGGTTGCCTGAGAACGATTTCCATTGCATCATGTAGATTATTTAATGTGGGTAAAAGCTTGCGAACTCTACCTTTCAAAGTTGCCCAACACTTTTCAATCCGATTGAGATCAGGAAAATAAGGGGGTCGGTAAATCAACTGGCATCCAGCCTGTTGAATCAATTGAGCAATTCGACCACCACTCTGGAAAGGTAGCATTATCTACAATTACCCACTCACCGGGATGTAGGGTTGGAATCAAGCAAGTTTCTAGCCAAGTCTCAAACACGGTGCGATTACACCCGCCTTCCACTTAATGCACCCCGTATAAATTTTCTCATAAAATTTTGAACAACAGAATACATCATTAATTGTGTTAGTAATTCTAATCAAAGCTAATGAAATGCATTAAGTGGTTTTTAATATATGTAAACTATTGATAGCGATCGCACTGTGCCAGTTGCGTAAGTCCTAGTAAAATTTCAAGTGAGGAATCATTA
>NZ_FYBH01000299.1 GCF_900185595.1 Calothrix rhizosoleniae SC01 | reverse complement strand
ATAGGGGATTGACAGACTTTATCCCTGCAAATCCTCTGGCTTGATATAGTCTTTGTCGAGGAAAACTTTTGACATGATATACGGTATGAAAATGGGAACTAACTAGAAATAGATCTGCATCTAAGTTTCTATGGGGAGCAGTGGAACTTTCAAATAAAGCACTTTCAAAACCTGTCTGCAAAAATATTAAAATAACTGCGAAAGCAATACCTGCTAATGCAACTACAACCCGGGTTTTACCCTTGATCAATTGTTGCCATGTCAATGGGATTTTACGCAACCATTTCCAGAACATTTACAAGATACTCCTCTGACTTAGGGTTTGGGGAGTGAGAATAAATCAGGATTATTTTTATTAGTATTGATAACGGATGAATTTGGTTTCTGTTTTACTATTCTCAATCAACATTAAAACTATATAGAAAATTTATCTGTGCTACCCGAACAAATATCATAATAAATATTTATATTTTCAATTGAGTAGCATATAATTAAAACATAATATGAAACTAATAAATGATAATTTAGTAACTGATTTATTTAATTTTAAATTTATTTAAAAAATACCAAATAGCTTCTATATATAAGGTTTCTCCTCTGTTAAGAGCTCCCTGCTCCCCTGCCTCTTCGTGACAAAGCCACAAATCTTGGTTATTTTAACTCCTTTGAGAAAAAACAAACCCTCAGTGCTAATCATAGAATTATTTAATTAAATCCAAATCTCATTTTTTACTTCAATAAAATAGTTTTTTCAGACATAAGCAGAAGTCTACATCCAATATCTGGAGGTGCTTCGCCAGTTCTAGCAAACAAAATTATCTATCCCTTAATATACAAACTTTATAATTATTAAAAACTAGGATTACTTGGGATAAGACAGTTTTCTATTCATGAATATTGCCACTACCCAATTTTGGCAGTAAAGCAACTCCTACACTAAGCTACTAGAAGTTGCCTCAAAATCAATTCACTTTCCCCTTTCCCCTTCTCAAACTATTTGTAAATTATTACACTCTGGATGAACAATATTTATCTCGTCCGACAAAATTTGCGATCGCCATCATGTTGAGGATGCTGCCAAGAATAGGCAAAATGACTGACTCCCCTGAGCTTAGGAGCAAATTTACGCAAGGCACGCATTTGTACTTCTAAAGGTGGACGATTACTCATGGAAGCACCCCAATTACCAGCTAAAGCAGGAATCACCTTTGTACCTGGTTTTGCCACCTTCAAAACCCTCTGTACCTGGGGCACTATACAATCGGCGCTACCACAATTAGCATAAGCCATAGGATGCCACTCTAAATTACTGGGAAATCTGTCCCAAGGTTGCAAACGGGAATCATATCCCCTACCTACTGTTTGATTACCGCCAGGAAAGAATACAACTCCGGCGGGAATCCCTCGCTGCTGTGCGGGATAAGCTGCAAGGGCGACAAAATCTAAAATACCCTGCATGGCATGGGCTACTGATAATTGCCACAAATCCCATTGCAATTGTGGTTGCCTATTTTGTGGGGATTGGATGGATTTTTGCCCTTGATTAATAACCCTTCCTTGCCATTGAGCTTCTCCTTCCTGGGGGTAAAGTCGATCTGTTTGCGCCACATCTGCTGCGGTAACATATCCCTTACGTAAAAAGCGGCGAATTAATTCCAATCCCTTATTATTCTGTGCTCGCTCAAATAAAGCTTTTTGTATGGCTTCACTATATAGCCATAAATCTGTAACTTTAGTGGCAATAGAATTTGTTCCTGCTTGTCGGGGGTAGCGTATATAATCAAACAAAATACCATCGGGACGGCGACGTGTAACAGCCTGTACTAATTGGTAATAATCTCGTTTAGCCGTTTGGTTATATGGATCGATAAATACCTGGGAACTATTATCTACCACATAAAGACTGGTTTCTCCCTTACCATTACGAGCGATCGCTGCTTCCCTATCTCGACGCTGGGCATAACTATAACCAAAATTGGTAGTGAACATCCAGGCATATACTTTCAAACCCCTCTCTCGTCCTTTTTGAATGGCTGCGGAGAGCAAATCTACCTTTTCTGCACCTGTTGTCCGGATCACAGAAGGCCAAACTGTAGGATTACTAGCAGCAGGTAATAATACCCGCCCATCATAAAAAACTTCTAAATAAACCTGATTATATCCTTTATCAATAATTTTATCCATAATCTCGTCAATGGCACCCTGTTGGGCATCGCAGGGATATAAGCGCAACCAAAGTGCCTGGACTTGAGGCCAATTGCGATTGCGACATTCTCGCACAGCCTGGGCATGTTGTTGCACTAATTGACGATAACGATTTTGTACCTCTGGATTGCCTTTACGGGCAGCAAGACGTAATCTTTCCTTGGCTTTAACTGCTGCTGAAGATATATGACAATATTGGTTTACTTGTGCTTGGGCTGGCTTGATGTTGATGTTGGGAAATAACCATAGAGTGGTGAATGTCCCTACAAACAATCCTCGCCAAAATAATATTGATTTTAAATAATTTAAGAAATAGTTAGACATACCTACAAATAAAAGGAAAAAAAGATTCCAACCCAATTAACCTTTATCAGGTCAAACTGTATAAAATTGCTTCAGTGAAGCAGAAGGTCAGGTTAACAAGGCTAGCACAAATTACCCTACTCTTGAATAAGGTGGAAGACAAATGTAATTAGATTTTTATAGCCTAATTACAAGATTAAGACTACAAAATACCTGATTCTGTTGCCGTTTTTCAGGAACATTCTCAAATTATTCCAACTTGATGAACCAATTTAGTTGTTGATGATTGCCATTTTATAACGCTACGCGGAAGTAATAAGTAATAAGTAATAAGTTTACTGTTCATAGGTTTGGGCTTCCAACAATGTCCGCGCCCTAATCACGTAGTACTATAATCAAGAATAGGCTGACCGAAAAAGAAAAGAATACAAGCTCCCAAATTTATTTGTGGAAAAATTAGAAATAATTGTGCCGCGATGCATAAGCACTCTTTCTCAATAATTCCTTTCTTGATGTAGTCGCTAATGGGGGAGACCCTCTTTCTGCATGCTACTCTCTACTTCATGTATGGGGTTTCTGCCCTGCTAAGAGCTCCCTGCTCACCTGTCTATTCCTGACTATTGCTATTTAACTGTGCCTACCAAAGTCTATGTTATAAATAATCATTAATTACTGATTTTATTAAGTATGTATGATACGTATGATAGAGAAAATAATCCTATATTTACAGACAGAAATAAGCGTAATTTTTTATACATAAATTATATTTCAAGATGAGCAGGAGAAAAATAAATTCATCTACTCCTCATCCCCTTGTCTCCACTGCTCCCTGCTTCCCAGCCTCTTTGTGATCAGAAGAAGCAGGGGGAAAGGTGCAGGGGGAATGTCCTTTTCCCCTACTGTGAAGCGTAGCTAAACAAGGTTTCAATCCCTCCGAAGTTCTTCTTGGTGGAGAACCCACAAGACCGCACTTCTCTCCGAATTTATTCGTGGAAGTCCCTCTTGTCTCCCCTGCTCCCTGCTCCCTAGCCTCTTTGTGACCCATAACAAGGGAAAGTCAATGTTTAAGAACCGCGTTTAAGTGCAGCTTCAACCCGTTTAAATTGTTGTTCTAGGCGTTTTTTCAGTTTTTCTGGGACTGGACGATTGGGATAAGTAGTGTAATGTCCAGCCAGGGAGTTTAGAGCTGTACGCATAGTAGTGAAAGAAGCAAGGTTGGAAACCGAATTATTGCGCTGATAACGAGCTGCAAAGGTTTTAATTTGTTGACGTGCTTCTTTTTGAAGTTCTATTCTATCTGGGGCATCTTTTGGTAGTTCTATGACATTTTTTAAATTATTTAGAACATCTAAAGTGTCTTGGCGATAATCCCCGGTTAAACCATCTCGACTAGCAAAACCTGTTAAGCCAATGAATGCCACTAAAATCAGGGCTAGTAGGCGTGACCAATTGCGCTTCATAAGCATGAAATGAAAACAATACCTAAATCAACGTCCATCCTATCTTGTATTGGTATCTCAAGGAACAGTGGTGATGGATTAATAGGTAAAAAGGGAAGAAAGGGAAGGAGGGAAGGAGGGAAGGAATTAAATACTCCTAACTGTCAATCAACAACTAACAACTAACAACCATCACTCCCCTCTTCCACAGGATTGATGCTCTAGGCGGACATAATATTAGCCAATACTGGTCGATAAAGGGTATCCCTTTGTTGGTAAGGTCTTTGTAAAGATGCGATCGCAGTTTGTAAGTTGGATACTTCCATACAAGTACCACCAATAGCTCCAGCCATACTGGTAATATGTTCTTCCATCAATGTGCCCCCAATATCATTGCAACCCCACCTCAAAGCTTCTGTAGCTCCCGTTAATCCTAGTTTTACCCAGCTTGGTTGATGGTTAGTAATCCAATTTCCCAGAAAAATCCGCGCAACAGCTGTTAATAGGAGGGCATCTGTTAATACTGGTTGCTCCCGTCCAACTCTTTTACGTAAGAGTTTGGGAGCTTCTTTTCCGACAAATGGTAATAGAATAAATTCTGTAATCCTACCTGAATATCCTTGATTAATGGCAGTTTGTTGGAGCGATCGCAATTTTTCTAAATGACTAATTTGTTGCTGTGGTGTCTCGATGTGTCCTGACAACATAGTACTGGTAGTGGGTAAACCCAATTTATGTGCCGTACCAACAATTTCTAACCAAGTTGCAGCATTAATCTTTTCTGGGCAGAGAATCCGACGCACATCATCGTCTAAAATTTCTGCGGCGGTTCCTGGCATGGAATTCACACCAGCATCTTGTAAAGCTGCAATCACTTGAGTGTAGCTCAATCCATCTTCACGGGCAATAAATTGGATTTCTTGGGGAGAGAAACCATGAAGGTGTAGTTGAGGATACTCTTGCTTAATTGTTTCTACTAACTTAATGTAATAAGCCAGAGATTGACCATTGATTTTGGCTTTCAGGTTTAATCCACCTTGCATACAAATTTCTGTAGCATCTCGTTTGACTGCATCTGTAGTCTTTTTTATGATTTGTGCCCAATCTAACCAGTAAACACCATCTTCCCCTTCGTCTCGACGGAATGCACAAAAACTACAATGTTGTTCGCAAATGTTGGTAAAGTTTATATTACGGTTGATAACATAGGTGACAGTATCGCCAGCTTGTTGCTTGCGGAGGTAATCAGCAGTCTTACGAATGGCGCTAATATTTGCAGAATCAGTCTGTTGTAATAAGAGTAGTCCTTCTGAGGGAGATAAGTCATACCCCATCAAGGCACGATCAAGAATACTATCAACGAATTTATCAATCACAGTCAACCAAAAGTTATTTCAAAATCTGCTTTTGATTGTGGCATATGTGAGGGTAATAATCATGGGGACAATAATTGCAACAATAATTGTTAATCCTGTTCTGCCGAACTTAATTTTTTGATCATCCGTTTTGAGAATGGCTATCACACCTGCGATTCCCATCAACACCCATATACTTGCAACAATGCTAAAAATCACAAATGCTGATTCATTCATATTATTATTTATGACCAAAGAGTAAAAGGATACAAGCACTTAAATTTATTTATAGACAGATAAGAAACAATTATGCCGCGATGCATAAGCACTCTTTCGCAATAATTC
>NZ_FYBH01000223.1 GCF_900185595.1 Calothrix rhizosoleniae SC01 | reverse complement strand
ATTTATCTTTGGGATATTTGGTTGCGGTATCATTCCACTCAACTAATAATTGATGACGTTCCGATTCACAGAGTAAATTGAAAGTATCCACATTTGCGACCGGATTTTGTGCGATCGCTTCTAATAGATTGTTCAAGTGAGCAGCCATCCGCTCAATAGTATCTTGATCAAAACGAGTAGTATCGTAACTAATGCTAAGTGACAACTGGGAGCCAGAAACTACAGTTATAGTCAGTGGATAATTAGTTCTCTCAAAGTCATCAATATTACTTACTAAGAGTGAACATTCTTCATTTAATAAAGAACTATCAACGGGATAATTCTCAAACACCACAATACTCTCAAATAAAGATATTCCACCTCCAAGCTCGCATATAGCTTGAATATCAACTAAGGGAGTATAAGAATACTGCTGTAATTCCACCATTGACTGCTGTATTTCTTGCAACCAAGATATCAAATTACTTGATTTGGGTACTTTTACTCGTAATGGAAGAGTGTTGATAAACAATCCCACTATATTTTCCACCCCAGGTAAATCAGGAGGACGACCAGAAACAGTCACACCAAATACTACATCTGATTCATCACTATAACGACTCAGTAATAATGCCCAAGCAGCTTGTACTATAGTTGATAGTGTACAATGATGTTCTTGTGCAATAGTTGCTAACTTCTGGCTGCAATCAGTCGAACATACACAGGCAATTTGATCATAATCTTCGGAGTGGTGCTGGGATGTATATCTAGTTTTATCTACTACTAAGGGGGTGGGAACAGTAAAACCTTGTAAATATTGTTGCCAAAACTCAATCGCCGTTGATTTATTTTGAGAATTTAACCAATCAATATAATCGGAGTAAGGACGAGATTTGGGCAATTGACAATTAACACCTTGAAGTTGTGCTTCATAGAAACTTAATACTTCTTTAAAAATAATTGATAAACACCATCCATCCATAAGGATATGGTGATGATTCCAGATAAATTTATAATTCTCATCACCAAGCCTGATAATCGTACAGTTCATCAATGGTGCTTGCTTGAAGTCAAAACCTTTTTTTCTTTGTGAGAGCAATAGCTGTTTTAATTGCTGTTCTTGTTCTATTGTGGAAAGTTCTCGCCAATCAAAATTATGCCAAGGAATTAAAACTTGTTTGAGTACAACTTGTAAGGGATTCTCACGATTTTCCCAAACAAAGAATGTCCTGAAAATTGAATATCTATCTACAACTTTTTGCCAAGCAGCTTCAAAAGCAGCAACATTAATATTCCCTGTTAAATTCATGGACATCTGTTCAAGATATACCCCACTTTCTGGTGCATAAAGACTGTGAAATAACATCCCTTGTTGCATGGGAGAAAGAGGATAAATTGCAGAAATATTTTTTTTATTAGTCATGATTGTTTTTGTTTAATTATTTTTTGATCACTTATTAATCTAAAGAATCTAAT
>NZ_FYBH01000298.1 GCF_900185595.1 Calothrix rhizosoleniae SC01 | reverse complement strand
AAGTAACTATTCCTTCCAAATTCATTTCAATAATTGGATTGGGAATTAGTTCCGGAAAAGAAGCTAAACGGGCTAAAGCCACATCACTAGCATCCTGGATACTAGCATCTTCATTACTAAAAATTAAGGTTTCAAAGGGATTAACTGAATGTTCCTGTTCTGACAACAAGTCAGATAATGCTTCGACAGTGAATGCTTCAGGTATATCTTGTTCTGCTAAATTATAAATTGCGTAGTAGACAGCTTTAGCTTGATTAGAACCGAACTCAATTATATCCCCATGCTTGAGATCGTGAGAAAGGCATTTAGTGCCGTTAACAAATAAACCATTAGTACTGTGTTTACCATTGAAGTTACCATCTACTACTCGAAAACCATATTGGTCACTTTCTGGAACAGTTACCCTTAGTAAAATAGCGTGCTGGCGAGAAACTGAACGGGAACGCATAACTATAGAATTTCTTGAATCTCGCCCCAGAGAATAAGTAGCCTCATGAAGAGTAATAACTCTTTGTCCCTGAATATCTTTGACAAGGAAAAGGTGAATTATTTTCTCCCTATCATTATCTCCTGACATGGAATATTCCTCAAAAAATTATTATTTATGTGGTTTTTTATCTAAAAAATTAAACTAAAAATACTGAATCACGTAAATTTTTGACTTTAACCTCCACTTGACTAAGCTATTGCTTTATTAACTAAATTGCCATTTCCCAGGAAACAGCTATTACAAATTCCCAGTAATTAAATCTGGGGAAGAAAAATAAAATAGATGAGTTATTTTGTGTAGGTAAGATTGTGTTAATTGTTCTCTCTGCTGACGAATGAGATGAGAAAAGTTTTGGTTGCCAGTCATTTATTTGTTTTTTTTCTTTCTTAAATAACTAGAATAAAATCAAATACCAGCAAGAACACATCGTATATTTGCGGAACTTTTAGTTTGTTCCGGATTGGCTAAATCAAATATAAATTATATGTGAGGTTTATTAGCTTATCATTTACGAATAAGCACTAAAAGTATTACTTGTTACTGTTAAGCTAAATTTTATCTCTACTTTATACTCCCATTGTCAATATCTCAGAATAATCACTTATGGAAATGAATTTGTCATGTTTAGTTGACAAAAAAATAGCCTCTTTCACACTGTAATAGGGAAAGAAGCATTAACTGATATGGCAGTATTGACTAGAAAAATGCCATAAAAAAGTATTGTGCAAAAAGACTTAAGTTCTCGACTAATTTAGCTGAGTGTAGAATTGTAACAAAAAGGAACAAAGTTTTTTAATTATGCTTAAGCATTTATCTATTTATCAGACTTTGGGTATTTTTTTAAGTATGGCTTTGCAAAATACCAGGTTCTTGTTGCATTGGTAAGATATCTAAGATATCAGTCTGTGCACAATACTTGAGATCCTCATGGCTATTTAAGCCCAACAGACGTTTACCATGGCTTGCATGGTGCAATAGTCCGAGTAGATCATTTTGCCACTGACCGTAAAGAGCGATCGCACTAATTAATTCATCATTACCCGCAATTTCATTGGCAGATAAATTAGTTTGCTGCAAAATACTATGGGCAATGGCACCAGCACAAACAGTATCCTCTAAAGAGAAAGTACCTTCCCAACCAGAACCCACAATCCATACGATTTCTGGTTGATTTTGCAAAAGATATTTAACTACAGCATTACGATTAACCAAGGCGGCGGTAATTAAAACTTTGGCATTTTCCACTCGTTGCAAAGCGCGAGTACCATTGGTAGTACTAATAAATAAACGCTTCCCCTGTACTTTGTCAGGAATACAATCAAGAGGCGAATTACCTAAATCAAAACCCGGAACTTTAGCGCCTCCACGTTCCCCAGCACGGAGACGCTTTTCAACTGGCCAAGATTCACTAGTTTGTGTAAGCAAGTCTAAATCACTGAAAACCTGCACTGCTTCTCCTCCAGAGGCTAAAACCTTAGCCATAGTGGTAGTTGCTCGCAGCACATCAACTACGATCGCACATTCAGGGAGGCAATCAGTAGGGGTTAATTCCGGAGTATGGTAAACGAATAACTTCACGCGCTGGCTCAACCCAATCTAAATATTAAGGACTGAGATCACATTTTACGACTTGATGACATTTAAGTGATCTAGTTCGAATTGCATCTAGCTCCTTGCCTATTTTAAAATAGTAAAGGGCGCTGCTGCGTCTACAATCTTTCCCTCATACAATATGGCACCTTTACCAAATTACCGTCCGAAACAACTATCAGTAGGCCCTTTGGAAGCAGAAATATTGCAGATAATTTGGGAATTGAGCGAAGTTACGGTTAAAGATGTGCACGATCGCATTCTTGCTGACCCTAGTCGAGAATTGGCGTATACTTCTGTCACCACGGTGTTACGTCGTTTGACAGAAAAAGGCTGGCTGGCTTGTAATAAAAATGGACGTGCCTTTTATTGGCGACCATTGGTAACAAAGCAACAGTCAGAAATGATTAAGGCACACGAACAATTACAGCGATTTTTGGCTGTGGGTAATCCTGATGTAGTCGCCGCTTTTGCTGATAGCCTCGATGAAGCAGCCAGCGAACAAATACAAACGATCGCTAAACGCATTCAAGCAGCTAGGCAAGCCAGGGAGGAATAAATATAATGCATCTAGTGATGATTTTGACTGCTGTTGCAGTTGCTTGCTGGATTAGATCCCAAGGTCATGAATCCCCAGGTCGCTGGATTGTCCGTTGGCGGCGATCGCTATTTTTATTTCTCTTTCCCCCTTTGTTAATTTTCATGACAGTGATCGCTCTTGTGTGCATGGGGCCTAAAGGTAAAATGGGACACTGGCAAGCTGGTTGGTTGGGTTATGTAATTTCATTAAGCTTGCTGGTATTTTTTGCCTTTATATGCATTCATCTAGCATGGCAAGGCTGGCAATCAGTCAAATCAGCACAGAAATGTCCGCAGATAGTTATTGATGGTAAAAAAACTCGTATTCTATCGACACAAGCCCTATTTGCTGGTCAAATTGGCTTTTGGCGACCAGAATTAGTTATCAGTCAGGGAATGGTAAATACCCTCTCTCCAGAGCATTTACAGACGGTTATTGCCCACGAAAAAGGACATTACCATTACCGAGACACATTTTGGTTTTTTTGGTTGGGTTGGGTGCGTAACTGTACCAGTTGGTTGCCTAATACAGATGATTTGTGGCAAGAACTCTTAGCATTACGGGAACTACGAGCAGATGCCCACGCCGCTTTACAGGTAGATCCCTTGCTATTAGCTGAGTCCTTGTTATTAGTAGTTAGTGATATGTCTGTAAATACTGGTATCCTTTGTGCAGCATTGGGTACTTCTGGGAGCGATCGCTTAGAACAACGGATTGAAGCTCTACTGACACCACCGGAACCAAATCCAAAATTAAGTTTGCAATCTTGGCAACAATTTATCTGGGCTTTTATACCTTTAATAACAGTGATATTTCATACATGAAATTTAGATATATTTGATTAACTCATAACGGACAAATTAATCAACTTGAGACATCGGGTAAATCCAAAATCCAAAATTTTTATGACAATTTACTTTTATAGTACCCGTGAAAAATATGGTTTTTTTTCTAACTTTTCTCCACATGGTTTTGAGTTAGATGGATTTTGGTGGTTAACTAGTGAACATTACTTTCAGGCGCAAAAATTTGTCGAAAGCGATCGCCCTTGGTTTGATAAAATCCGGGAAGTGAAAATGCCCAAAGAAGCAGCAAAAATGGGGCGCAGTCGTAAACATCCTCTGCGTAGTGATTGGGAACAAGTAAAAGATGAAATTATGCAGCAAGCAGTGTTGTGTAAGTTCCAAACACATACTGGTATTAGGGAATTATTGCTGGGTACGGGAGATGAATTGATTGTGGAAAATTCTCCTATTGATTACTACTGGGGTTGTGGTGCTGATGGTAGTGGGAAGAATAGGTTGGGTGAAGTGTTGATGACAGTCAGAGAAATATTACGTCATCACTAAATAATTGGTAATACTGTTTTCTAGGAGATTACATTAATTGAGCAGATTCATATAATCTTTTCACCATAGCCATTAACTTCTCTCCATATTCCGTATCTGCTGACCATCTACCTGATAATTGATTAATTAAAGGAGCAATACCACGGGTAACGAAGCGAAAGCGCGGATCAACAACTTCTTGCACCAGAGGTTCTAAACTAGCATAGGCTTTCAAATGTTGAATATGGGCTCGCACTCCTATTCTAGTATTTGTAAAAGATGCTGCTTCAGCACCTCCACCAACCGTACCTAAACCAGCAAAGTTGTTTTGCTCTGGTTTGATATCGCCGCCAAAACGTAAAAATCCAGTTTCTATACACATTTGACAAAAAGCAATATCGTAATTAACTCCTTCCGTAGTACCTTCTTCTCGATAAAATTTAGGTAAATCGGGAAACTGAGTTAAAGCATTGCCATTATTTTGGTTCAAAAATGAACTTAACTGTGCTTCAGAAGTATTACCATGGGACATAACCAGGTCAATTTGACCAGGACAAATAGCTAAATTAGAACGTAAAATTACTGTGCGAGTTGCTCCATCCCAACCCACAGAAACATTAAATTCCCGTAATTCCACAGCTTTAATATACACAACTTGCCGATAGTTAATGCGGCGGACATTGGGAGATTTTGACAAATCAATTCGCAACAGATCTACTAAATCTACAGGAATATAAGCATTACCGTTGACTAATATGCCTTGTTCTGCATAATTTTGCCCATTAATTTTAATATTGATGACTGGATAAGTTGTTTGAGGTGGTGTGGAACCAGGATCGATAATTCGACTCCAAGAAGTCAGTCCATCGGCGATTCCTTGAGCAAAATCAAGGCGACGGTTTTGCAATAAAGCTCTATCTTCGGGGTTACTGAGAAAACCAACTTGTAAATATATAGAAGGAATTGCTACCTGACGACAAAACGCTAAACGACCTAATCCACTTTCCGTATCTGGTTTGACTCCGCGATTCGGGAGTTGGGGAACCCGGCGTAATAGCCCTAGGAGCAACAAATCAGCGTGTTTTCTCCGTTCATCATTATTCGTAATATAAAAGACGCTGGCTCCCCTTACAGAAGGGTTTCTGGCTGCATCTGCATGGATTTCGATCGCCACATCCCCAGAACGATCCCGTGAGTTAATCCAGTTGATAGTTTGAGCAGCACTCAAATCATCGGGAACCGATAGGACTTCAAAACCGGCTCCCCTCAATTCAATCACAATTAAATCCCGTAGCAATATCATTTCTCGGGCTTCCGTTGTTCCACCTGCAACTGAGCCTGGATCTATTCTTCCTCCTTCTCTACCCCCGTGAGCGGCTGAAATAAAAATACGTCCCATCTTCAGTATTTCCTCTTATAAAACTAACCGTGAGACATTTTATATAGCATCCCAGGTGTGACAACAACAATATAATAACGATGGATGTTGTTTTGGGAAGAGTGAAGGAGTGAAGGAGTGAAGGAGGGAAGGAGGGAAGGAGTGATGTAGAATCAATCCACAATCAACAATCCAAAATCTAAAATCTAAAATCTGAAATCCAAAATATGCAAATTCAACGCTTGCACCCCGATACAATTGAGGAAGTGAAACAACGGACCGACATTTATGATGTTGTGTCTGAGTATGTTGTTTTACGCAAGCGCGGTAAGGATTTTGTTGGTTTATGTCCTTTCCATAATGAGAAAACTCCCAGTTTTACTGTCAGCCAAACCAAGCAAATGTATTATTGCTTTGGTTGTCACGCTGCGGGAAATGCAATCAAATTCTTGATGGAGTTAGAAAAAACTTCATTTAGTGAAGTCGTATTGGACTTAGCACGGCGTTACCAAGTCCCTGTCAAAACTTTAGAATTTGAACAAACCCAAGAGTTACAACGCCAATTGTCTCTCAGGGAACAATTGTATGAAGTGCTAGCTCTGGTAGGGCAATTTTATCAACATGCTATCAAACAACCCCAAGGAAAACAGGCATTAAATTATCTAATTAGCGATCGCCAACTCTCTGATCAAACTATACAACAATTTGGCTTGGGTTATGCTCCTCCAGGCTGGGAAACTCTTTACCGCTACCTGGTGGATAATAAACGCTATCCGGCGCAGTTGGTGGAGCAAGCGGGATTGATTAAGCCACGGAAGGAGGGAGGGGGCTATTATGATGTATTCCGCGATCGCTTGATGATTCCCATCCATGACATTATGGGACGGGTAATTGGTTTTGGTGGTAGAACCTTAGGGGAGGATCAACCAAAGTATCTTAATTCTCCAGAAACAGAACTTTTTCATAAGGGTAAAACTTTATTTGCCCTAGATAAAGCAAAAACGGGAATTTCCCAAATGGATGGAGCAGTGGTGGTGGAGGGATATTTTGATGCGATCGCTCTCCATGCTGCTGGGATAAATAATGTGGTAGCATCTTTGGGTACAGCCTTTAGTGCAGAACAGGCTCGACTGGTTTTGCGTTATACGGATTCTAAGCTAATTGTATTTAACTTTGATGCTGATGCTGCCGGTATAAATGCTACGGAAAAGGCTATTGGAGAAATTGCTGAATTAGCATACAAGGGTGAAGTTAAGCTAAAGATTCTTAATATTCCTGATGGTAAGGATGCTGATGAATACTTACAGGTGCACACCCCAGAAGATTATCATCAGTTGTTAACTAAGGCTCCCCTCTGGTTAGATTGGCAAATCCAAAAAATTATCAAAGATAAGGACTTAAAACAAGCAACTGATTTTCAGCAGGTGTCCCAAGGATTAGTAAAAATACTGAAGAATATAGGCAATAGTGATACTCGTAGTTATTATGTTTCCCACTGTGCGGAAATCCTCAGTTTAGGAGATACCAAACTCGTCCCCCTACGCATTGAAAATCTCTTAACTCAGATTTCTTCCACTACTAGTTATGAGCAATCTAAACCAACATACATCAAAAAGCCCCAACCTGTTACCTCACCTCAAAAAGCAACATCTGCAGAAGGTAATCTGTTAGAAGTAGCAGAAGGTTTATTATTACAAATTTATTTACACTGTCCCGAATATAGAGAATCTATTTTTAATAGCTTAGAAGAGAAAGATTTACAATTTAGTTTGTCCCATCATCGTTTTTTGTGGCAACAGATTTTAGAAATATTAGACAAACCGGAATATGATTTACTCTCAATAGTACAAGATAGATGTTTGGAATTTCCTGAAGAAATGGATTCACTGTCTCATTTATTCCATCTCAATGAGAAAACCCAAAAAGATATATTACGCATACCATTAGTTATCCAAGATGCAATGGCTTGCATAGAAATAGTAATCAGAGAAAAACGGTATCGCCACTTTCTCAAACTTTGGCAACAAACTAATCCAGAAACAGAAGAATGGCAATTTTATTATCAAGCTTTCTATAAAGAGCAGCAGCTTTGTGAACAATTATACCAGAAACGACAATCTTTGAAAGAGCTATTAGGAATGGGTGAATCGGGTGATTGGTGAAAAAATTGTGACTAATTTAGTTGAATGCTGAAACTAAAATCCTTGTTCAGCAATCTGCCCTATGTTTAGTTTAGATGTGTTGGATTTCAAACTATACCAATTCAAATAATGTTTGCGACACATACATTTTTCGTAAGGGCACGGCATCCCTAATCTTTGGTATATAAAATTATCTTACTGATGCCGTGCCCCTACCCATCTGTCCCATTCTTTTTTCAAAATGGGATTACCCCAGACACAAATTTCTGGTGTTTCCAACTAATCCGAATTAACCCAATCGGTGGGGCGAAAACTCCGGGTGATTATGGTGGTACATGTATTGACTGTTTCCAACTAATCCGAATTAACCCAATCGGTGGGGAGTTCGCTGAGTAGCCTTTACCCAGTAAGGGTTTCAGCCTCCAAATCGACGCATCTCTGAAAAACATCATAAATGCTCCTCAAAATTGCGTCAAGCACATACCTCAAACCCTTGTCCCGTAAGCAATCGACGCATCTCAACTAAATAATAGGCATTTGGGCGATTTGACGGGATGCGTCGATGACCATGTTACAAAACCTCCTCATAATCTTCCCAAAACCTTATAGAATCTAGACTTACAGCCTTTCCATCCGGATTAGAGACACCGATTTACAAACAATTGTTAATTTAAAGTAGCGGCTTTAAAAAAAGCAACTTATGAGAAGCTGTTTGGCATAAAATTAAAGGTGGGAAAGAAGGAACAATTGTGTTTTATCGTAATTTATTAACTGTTTATCAACAAGCTGATTCTAGCTTTTTAATGGACGAATTGGAGAGAACAATTTCACAATTAGAGAAAATTATCAAATAGTACCATGGCGAGGAATTTAAAATTCAAAATATTTATTATCTCAAAGAGCAAAAAGGGCAAAGGTGCGTCTTGTATCCTTTTGCCCTAAATATCCAGGTTTTGATTGTCAGAAAATGAGTCTCTACTGCCAGACATAAATTAGGATAAACAAAACAATCCAAATTACATCTACAAAGTGCCAGAACAGAGAAGTGGCATTAACTCCAAAATGACCTGTATCGTAGTTGCCAGGGATAAAAGAACGTGCTAATACAATCCCTTGCAACAATATACCAGTGAAAACGTGTAAACCGTGGAAGCCGGTGAGTAGGTAGAATGTACCACCATAGACACCGTCAGTAAAACCAAACTCCAGGTTACTCCATTCAATTGCTTGTCCAATCAAAAAGTAGGTTCCCATTGCCATTGTTAACAACAGAAACAAGCGGAATCCCTTTAAATTATGATTTTGCAGAGCCCGTTCTGCTAGGTAAATGACAAAACTACTAGCGACTAGAACCACTGTATTGATTGCTGGATCTTTGACTTCCAATCCCGATACACCGCTTGGTAGCCAATCAATAGTAGTGGTTTTATAGACAATATATCCAGCAAAAAAGCTGAGGAAAATTACACTTTCTGATAATAGAAAGACAATAAAGCCAAACATCTTATTGCCTTCTTCATCATGGCCGTGTTCGCCACCTGTTTGATGTGCAGGAGATTGTAACTCCTCGGAAATGATGTAACCGTCCATTGGTTTAATTCGTAGTACGTAATTCGTAGTTCGTAATTGAGAGAGTGAGGGAGTGATGGAGGGAGGGAGTGAGGGAGTGATGGAGCGATGGAGTGAGGGAGTGATGGACTGATGGGTTTGTAATCAACTATCAACTATCAACCATCAACTATCAACTATCAACCATCAACCATCAACTATCAACTATCAACCATCAACAAAACTCTCTGCATCCTGGGTTTCTGTTTCTGTGGATAAGTCAAGAGTCAAAGTGTGGCTATGACTATGGCTAGGAGCAACCAATGGTTCTGATTTACCGTAGCCGTAGGGTTCGCTGAGCACAACGGGAATTTCCTCAAAGTTTTCTACTGGTGGTGGAGAGGAAATTAACCACTCTAAACCAATTGCTCGCCAAGGATTGTCTGGTGCTTTTTCTCCTTGCATCCAGGAGGCAATCATATTAATGATGAATGGTAATGTAGACACGCCCAGTAAGAATCCACCGAGACTGGCAATGTTATTCCAGAAAATATACTCTGGGAATGGTGCATAGGAAGATACCCGGCGTAGCATCCCTTGTAATCCTAGGGGGTGCATGGGTAAAAAGTTCAAGTTAGTACCGATAAAGGCTAACCAGAAATGCAATTGTCCCCAGCCTTCCATGTACATCCGACCAGTCATTTTGGGGAACCAGTGGTAAATGGCAGCGTACATCCCCATTGTGACTGTACCATACAGAACATAATGGAAGTGACCCACTACAAAGTAAGTATTATTAACGTGGACATCCACGGGTACGGAAGAAAGCATAATACCTGTGATGCCTGCAAAGACAAACATCACCAGTCCACCTAAAGCAAACATCATGGCTGTATTCAGCCGCAGTTTACCACCCCAGATAGTACCAACCCAGGCAAATACCTTAATCCCAGTAGGTACGGAAACAAACATAGTTGTCAGCATGAACAGCATCCGCATCCAGCCAGGAGTACCACTGACATACATATGGTGTACCCACACAATACCACTAACTAGAGCGATCGCCATTGAAGATAGGGCAACTACTTTATAGCCAAATAGAGGTTTGCGGGAGTAGACGGGAAAGATCTCAGAAAAAATACCAAATATAGGTAGGATAATTACGTAGACTGCGGGGTGAGAGTAAAACCAGAAGTAATGTTGGAATAGGACTGGATTACCACCTTGAGCAGGGTTAAAGAAGCTAGTACCTACAGTTAAATCCAGGAGTAACATGACTGCACCGGCTGTCAGAGCAGGTAATCCAAATAATTGGATAATCTGGGCACTAAATACTGCCCACACAAAGATAGGCATCCGGAAAAAGCCCATACCAGGGGCGCGCATCTTCACAATGGTAGTAACAAAGTTAACAGCACCCATAATGGAAGAGACACCGGATATTGCCACCGCCAACAGCCAGAGAACCTGACCATTAATTAAATTACCCGTGGGATTCTGGATACTTACGGGTGGATAAGCCCACCAACCAGCTTGTGCTGGCCCTCCAGGGACTAAAAAGCTACCCATGAGTAGTACGCCGACTACTGGTACCATCCAAAAGGCAACAGCATTGAGTCGAGGAAATGCCATGTCCTTAGCACCAATCATAATTGGTACTAAATAGTTAGCTAGACCAACTAGGGATGGGAATGTCCACAGGAACAGCATGATTGTGCCATGCATGGTGAACATCCCATTATAGACAGTGCGATCAATTAGGTCTGATTCGGGAGTCATCAGTTCTCCCCTAATCACCATGGCAAAAATACCACCGACTAGGAAGAACATGAAAGAGGTAACCAGGTATTGAATACCAATGACCTTATGGTCAGTACTAAAACTAAAGTATCGTTTCCAGTCGTTGGGAGGCTCCTGATAAGGAATCTCGCTGGCGATACTGATGGTGTCGATTTGAGTATGTGTCATCAGTTACTTTCCTTTCAACGGTCGTAATTGACCATAGGAGGGTTGGCAGGTGCAACAGTAGCCCAACCAGTTTTCATGGGTTGATTCAATGCCTGGGCATATTCAGAGGCAGCTTGATTATTTGCTGGAATGGGTTTGTTAGTCGCAACTTTTGCCAGCCAATTATGGAAATCATCGGCAGATTCCACTACTACATCTGCTTGCATGGTGGCAAAATATGTACCACTATATTGAGAGTCAGTCAGTAAATATTTACCTTCCTGGATGGGGGTAAATTCAAAGTCTAGGGTTTGGTTGGGGATAATATCTTGCTTGACTCGGAAAGCAGGAATATAGAACCCATGCAATACATCTGCTGATGCTAATGCTAAATGAATTCGATGGTCTGCGGGTAAGTGTAATTCCGTACTGGTAATGTTCTTTTCTGGATAGTGGAATACCCAAGCCCACTGTTTCGCAACCACATCAATGTTTTCTACGGGTGTATCAGTTGCATCTTGGGGAGCTGCATATGCTGATTCCACTACCTTGGGCATATGCATAGCTTCCATTGGTCCTCGGATACCCATTTGTTCGTAGATTTGGTAGCTGTAGCCAGCAATCCACAATACTAGCAAAACAGGAATAGCTGTCCAGACCACTTCTAAGGTAATATTACCTTCGATGGGAGGGCCATCACTCAGATCATCCTCCTCCGCCCTATGGAAAATTAGAGAATAGATGACGGTTGAGGTGACTCCGAGGAAAATAAACGATCCTAGAGTGACCAAAAAGCTAATCAGATTATCAACTAATCGAGATTCTGCCGCAGCCTCTGGAGGAAGCCAAGAATAAGCTTGCTGTCCTATCCAGAAACTGATGCCACCAAGTGCGATCGCACCTATAGTTATTATTACAATGTTCCGGATTTTCATAGCCATAATTTCGATTGGTTATGAGCAATGAGGTATGAGTTATGAGTTTTCACTCTTTCCCTCTTTCCCTCCTACCCTTCGGGAAGCCCTATGGGTTGCGCCAGTTGCTTTATGCCGGGAAACCCGTCCACCGCAATGGCTTACCGCTCTCCGAGCGTCTACACTCTTTACACTCCTTCACTTCTTCACTATTTCAACATCACGTTGAAGTCTTGACCTAAGCGCAGTAAATTATCAGCAGTATTATGTACGCCAAATTCAGCTGCCAGTTGGGCTCCTAATGTACCGTGGAGGAACATCAGAAACATAACGGCTGCTCCTGCGAACAGATAACTCCACTGGACTTGTCTATCTTCTGACTTACGCCATACAAAACGTTGGAATCCACGCCAAGCAGTCATCCCAATAATCAGGATTAACAGGATAACTCCACCGACACCATGCCAAAGCATAGTTTCCATTGCTGGTAATCCCCAAGCACTCTTAACGTCAGTTGGTGCTTCTGCCAACATCATCTCGTAGAAGCCAGCTGTGACGGTAAACAAGGTAATCCCAGCAGAAGCGAGCATGTTGTACCAGCCAACATCAAACAAGTTTTCCCGTTCTACAGAAATAGACAGATACTTGAAGATAAATTTGTTCACTGGTAGGAATACACCCACCGCATCGAAGAAGATGGCAATAATGAACAAACCAAGGGTGAGGTGGACTAAATTGGGGTGAATAGGAATGCTGTAAGGTAAGCCATTAGCGCCAAGATTTAATTGTTCTAATAGTTCAGAGTTCATGGTAAGATTCCTTCCTTTACTGCTTCAACAACTGGTACTGTGTGCAGTCCATAAACCCAAACTAGTTGATCTCCTAAGAAAACTTGGAAGCCAACTATTAAGCTGAGAATTAGTCCTACTCCTAGATAAGCCAAGGGTAATTTTTGCGAGTTACGAGTACGAAGCACATAGCGCCATGCCGTAATTGCGGCGATAATTCCTGATAGAGACCAACCAATCAGGGTGTGTATATTTAGCACTGACTTCACCATTTGATATGGCTTTGCTAAACCTGCTTCAAATTGACCAAAGATAATGGCAACAAAAATGGCAATAGTTGCTAAACACATATTCCACCAACTCACTTCAAATAGACGGGAGTTACTAGTGAAATAGCCAATGACATCGCAGAAAACCGCAAACAGTACCATTGCAATCACAAAGTGAACCACAATGGGATGTAAGGTATCTGGATATGGTAAGTTATGCTCGTTTAACGAGGTGAGAAAATCAAACATATTGTTCTCCTAATCATAGGATTTCTACCTAAATTTAACTTCGATATTTGACACCACACAAAATTTCTACCAGAGCAATAAATCTACTAGATTAAGTTCATATCTATGGGGAGAAATCCAGTGATCTATTTTCAGGTTGTTAGTTATTAGTTGTTAGTTTTTGGTTGTTGGTTGTTAGGTATTAAGTGTTAGCAATAGTTAATTGACTGTTGTCATGAAAGCACTAAATTAAACTGAGGATTTGCACCTATAGTAAAAATATATTTACCTTATTTACTAATACAAATCGCAGTTTGACAGTGAATTTAATTAGTACTCCCATTAATTGTCTGTACTTCAGTTTATTTACTCATAAATATATGTTGGGGCAGCGACCTATTACAAAAATACATAAAGTTGTGGGTCTTTGCTCTATCACCATGAACTTTTCTTTAGTTTAATGAATTATTTATATTTTGTCAAAACCTAAATTCACAGAGTATTAGACCTACTTGTTATCTGAAAATATCTTGGATGTCAGTAGCTATTGTGAATATGAATAAATATCAAGTTGTGCAGTAAATAACATTTTAATTATGGTGTTTTGTAATGGAAAATACAATTATAATTTCACATCAAGTTGTTTTTTCAATAGACCTATCCGAAATATGAATTAAGTCAAAAAAAGTGGTAGAAGACAAAAAAAAGCATCTACCACTAAAATAAAGAGTTGATTTAATGTGGGCTGCTCTTAGTGGTTTATCTATCTGTTTATACTATTTCTCAAGTTCAAAAACCAAAACCCACACCAGCCCTTACTACCCAACCTGAGTTCGGGATAAGCTCAAACCCTGATTATATCGTTACCTGATTTTGGTCTTCATAAACGTGTTTGCGTTGTTTCAGGCATTAATCAGCCTCTCAAAGTGAAATAAAGCTCCTTAACCCGAACTGAGGTTACCCAAGTCGCTCCAGCAACCAAGGTAACTGCTTTGGGAAGATTAGAACCCCAAGGAGATTTAATGCTAATTAGCAAAAGGACTCAAACCTTTGTGTATCAAATTTTATATGCTGATGTGAGCAATTGCTTACCTGAATATGCCACCCTCAAGGCAATGGGTTATTCCGACCTTAGTCTATCATTTTGAGGAGTTGGGAATTAATTACCAATTTTTAATACCTTGACTGCATTTCCAGCAGTAATCACTTTCTCACCTACTGGTATTACTGCTAGAGCATTGGTTTGAGCTAAATTGATTAAATTACCAGAACTATGACTACCACCAGCCAACTGAAATTGGTATACTCCATCAACTAAACTTAATCTCCCCCAAACATAGGTTTCCCGTTTCCCAGCGCTGCGCAATTCTTGAGTGGTGGTAGCATTGATAAATTGCGGTTGCCAAGCATCAACTAAACCGGAAAATTTAGCGATCGCAGGTTGGACAAATCGCCAAAATGTCACTAGGGCAGAAACGGGATTTCCTGGCAATCCAAAGTATAAAATATTTCTTTCATCTTGATCGAAGGTGGCAAAAGTAAGGGGCTTTCCTGGCTTCATTGCCACAGCACGAATATGAATTGTGCCTTGGAGTGATGTAATAATTTGTTCCACGTAATCGTACTCTCCTACAGAAACCCCACCAGAGGAAAGAACTATATCGGCAGTGGTAATTGAGTCAGCGATCGCTTGTTGTAAAGCTTGTTTATCATCGGGGACAATTCCTATTACCAATGGTTCTGCCCCCATTTGGTGTACTAAAGCTGCCAATGCATATTGATTGGAGTCTACAATTTGTCCTGGTTGCAGAGATTGATTTGGTCTGACCAATTCATTGCCAGTAGATAAAATAGCAACTTTTGGTTTGCGGTAAACACTGATTTTTACACATTGAGCAGCAGCTAAAACGGCAATTTCTGGGGCATTTAAACGTATACCTGCTGGTAATAGTTGGTTTCCAGCTTGGTAGTAAGAGCCTCGATGTCTGACAAATTCCTGGTTTTTGGGTGCAGAGAGAATCTGTATATGGTTATGATCTCGGTGGGTTTCTTCCTGCATCACCACAGTATCTGCACCCTTTGGCATAACTGCGCCAGTAAAAATTCGCGCTGCTTGTCCCGATTGAATAGTTGATTGGGGTTGGTATCCAGCAGGAATTTCCTCAACAATTTCTAAAATAACTGGTTGCTCATGGTTAGCTGATTCTACATCTGCATAACGTACTGCATAGCCATCCATAGCTGAATTATCCCAATGGGGAAAGTCTAATTGGCTGGTGATGGGTGTAGCGAGAATACGATTGACTGACAATAAATCCACTATCTCTGTATCTTGCGGATGTTGAAGGGGTTGAGTTAAGTTAAAAATAGTGGTTTCCGCATCCCTGACAGATAACATAAAGCTAGACTCCCAATAACTGTTAAATATTTAAGCATTACTAAGTAAGTCGGCACAATAAAACCAAACTATGTGGAGAAAAGTAAATAAGGCTAAAACCCTTTTTCCCCCTGCTCCCTGCCCCCTGCCCCCTGTCTTATCCAAACGATAATTTTTTACGCCTACCTACTTACAATAATCCATAACATAGGTAAAATGTGAATTTCCTGATCTTTTTGGGAACTATATATTTGGTATCAGCATAAATAAATTTAAATCAAAAAAGATGATTTAAATTTTATCTATCAATATATTTTTAATTCATAAATAATTCTATGAAAAGTCGCTCTACCTATTTGGATGCATCAGCTAAAATATTTATTATTGATGATAGTTATTATAACCTAGATATCCTATCCACTATCTTAACTGAGAGTGGATATAATGTGGTAGCAGAAATGAATAGTGAAATTGCGTTTGATCAAATCATAAAATGTTATCCAGATTTAATAATTCTAGATGTAGTTATGCCAAAAATAGATGGTTTTAAACTATGTGAAGTCCTCCATTTAGAACCAAAGACCAAAGATATCCCCATAATTTTTATGACAGCCCTTACAGATATAGAGCAGAAAGTTAAAGGATTAAATTTAGGGGCTGTTGACTATATTACTAAACCGTTTCAAAAAGAAGAAATATTAGCCAGGATCCAGGTACATTTAAGAATTAGACAATTAAATTTAGAACTAGAAGAGCAAAAACAACAACTAGAACAACGAGTACAAGCAAGAACTGCCGAACTTTCCCAAGCTCTAGAAAATCTTAAGCAAACCCAATTACAACTAGTACAGGCTGAAAAAATATCTTTAATAGGACAATTAGTTGCTGGAGTAGCCCATGAAGTTAATAATCCTATTGGTTTTATTGCAACTAATTTATATCATGCCAAAAATTATGTTGAAGACTTAGTTCATTTGGTACAACTTTATCAGCATCATTTCCCTCAGCCAGGAGCATCTATTGAAAAACAAATTGAAGAAATGGATTTGCAGCATGTATTAGAGGATTTACCTAAATTGGTGTCTTCTATGAAACTGGGTACAGATAGCGTGCGGGGAATTATGCAATCTTTGCGGACATTTTCAAGAGCAGATGGAGATACAAAAAAGGCTGTTAATATTCATGAAGGATTAGAAACAACTTTGATGATTTTACAACATCGTCTCAAAGCTAAACCTAACCGTTCTGCAATTAAAGTAATTAAAAAATATGCTAATTTACCTTTAATTAAATGTTATTCTGGACAACTCAACCAAGTGTTTATGAATCTATTAGCAAATGCAATTGATGCATTAGAAGATTCATTAATGAATCGGGATCAAGAAGCAAAAAATCTGCAAATTCATGTTTGTACTAGTCTAGATCAAGAAAGAGTAATAATTCAGATCGCAGATAATGGTATGGGTATACCAGAATCGAAACAAAATGAGATATTTCAGCCATTTTTTACAACTAAAGCAGAAGGCAAAGGTACAGGGTTAGGACTTTCTATTTGTCAGCAGATTATTAGGGAACAGCATGGTGGTACTTTGGAGTGTGTATCATCTCCTGGTGAGGGTACAGAATTTTTGATTACTATTCCCTTGTAACATCATTTCCGGTTAAAGACTTATGGTTAAGAGTGCCAGAGAAAAAGAGTTTTAATATGTTTGCGTCATGATCTGAATAATAAGTAATCTCCCAAACTTGATATAATTATTCCTAGAGAAAAAATGATTGCGACAGATGGAAAGAAAAACTTATTTAGTAAGTCTTTCACAATTCCGGAAAACTATTCATGGGGGAAACTCCTAAGACCAAACTGTGCTCAAAATCTAAAATCTAAAATCTAAAATGGTATTAGCTATCTGGGGATTTTAATGCCCTATCTAGTACTCGACGGGCATCTTCTGCCTTAAGTTTGGCTTCTTGATAACGGAGATTGGCTTGGGCAAAACTTTTGAGCACTTTAAACCCTTCCTTTAAACTGGCAATCTCTGATTCTGCGATCGCTCGATCTGAAAATAGGATATCAATTGTTTGCCGTACTTCCAAGGCTTCAGCTTTTGACTCCTGAACCTTAAGTTTGAGATTTGCTAAGTTACTGAGGATCTGTACGGCTTGAGTAACCTCTTCTTCTCCACTAGCAGCCGTAGTTTGCGGTTCTTTGACTTCAATTAATTGTTGAGGACCAAACCCATCTTCTAATTCCGTTGGTAGTTTACCCGCTTCCATCAGTTCCATTAATTGATCCATAGCCTTGTCGCGGGCTTTGTCTGAATCTCTACCAGGAACGTTGAGGATAATCTCTGGGCTTTGAGCAAGGGTGTACTGAACCATATCTCATATCTCAGCAAAAAATTGCTATTCTTATTCAATTAAGCGAATATTATCTTACCGCAAATTTCTAGCTATAAGCTGAAATATTTACAAAACCAGTTAATATAATGTCTGGTTGAATAATTGTCAGGTATAGCAATCCGATTTGATTCCTGAATCACTCCTAGAGACAAGGAACGGAGAGCAGGGAACAAGGAACAGGTAACTTGTAAATCCAAAACACTTATGGCTTCCCCTTCCTAACCTTCGAGTTTCTGGATTTAACATCTCGACGCCGCTCGATGTTAAAGCTGAGCGAAGCTGAAGCTGTAATTCCCCCACCAATTATCCTTCTTCCTTCCTCCTACTTCCTTCGTTTAACTTGGGAATTGCTAGCACCATTGCTAATTCCACCCTCTAACTTCCAAACTTTAGATACAATAGGAAATTACGTTATAAATTTGTTGGAGATTGTGCTTATGTCCCGTCGCTGTCAATTAACTGGAAAAAAAGCAAACAATAGTTTTGCGGTTTCTCACTCCCACCGTCGTACAAAGCGTTTACAAAATGCTAACTTACAAAATAAGCGTGTTTGGTGGGCAGAAGGTAATCGCTGGGTAAAATTAAAGCTATCTACCAAAGCCATCAAAACTTTGGAAACCAAAGGCTTACAAAAAATGGCAAACGAGGCAGGTATCAACCTCAATCATTATTAATTGCAAATACATTAGACATCTCCAAAAAACCATGCAGAGACGCTCTAGGTTAATTCCTGATTGCGTCTTTGCAGTTATTGTGGTTAAAAGAGATCCATCCCATATAAAATCCCCCGCACTCACAATTCCTAAAATTGAGGATAATTTGAGGTTATTTGGGGGACTTAGGGACTTTTCGTAAAGAATTTTGAACTTTTAGCTTTTAACTCTGAATTTTACCCTTCACTATTTTTTTTCTTTTTTGATTGGGTTTAACCACTTGAAATTCAAAAGAAGCCACATGTTGATCGCCAATATATACTTCAATTAGATGGTTCCCTTGAGGATCTCCAGGGGTAATTGTCCAAGAATTTGTAATCATGCCTTTTTGGACTGCATCTGTGCGAGTTGTTACTGCAGCAGTACCATTGTTAGACAAAGAGAAATTTTCGCCATTTTGTGTTCCCCAAGTTAGGGGTAGTTGTGGCAATCGAAATATTTCCTTCCATGTTACCTTCCCTTTGTAATTTTTCAATTGCAATCGCCATCCATAGGCAAGTCCTGCTTCTAGTGGTACTTTCTTTGTGGGAATAAAGGTAATTTTTCCACCTTTATCCCGTCGAAATACACCAAACTCTGCCTTGGTAACTTTAATGTTTTGTTGTTTGGTTGGATGTATAGTCGGTTTTCCTGGCTTTTTTGCCGGATTTACAGGCAATTTAGGCGGCTTGCTTGGGTGTTTTACCTTAGTAGGTGTTGGTAGTTTCTTGGGTGGATTTACAGGTAGTCTGGGCGGCTTGATGGGATCTCCTACCTTTGTCGGCTTTGGTGTTGTGATGGTGGGAACTACCACGGGTTTGCCTGGATTATGGGGATGTTCTACCTTTTTTCCTGGAGGATCTACCGTCTCATGAGCGATCGCAGGAAATGTTAAACTGATAAAAGCTAATAAGGTGCTGTAAAATAAATTTCTCAATGGCATCATTGTGTCAGCTTATTGATTGAGAGATACTTATTCATGCATTAATTCATGGTTTTTTTCAGATACAATCAAGACATTTTGGTTGTTACTAATTAATTTTTCTATTTTCCCAGAAAAATTAATACATGGAGAGATCAAATGTATGTGGTTACATAGCGTACTGCTCCTTTTAGACCCATCTTCAAATTAATCACAACATATATAGGTATTTTTTTTAACTCTTCTAACAGTGTTTTTCCACAGTCTTTCTGGAAAAATGCATTGAGAAAAGTTCCTTCCTGGATCAGTGGCAAAATCTGCGGAGCAATTCCTCCTGCTACATAAAGTCCCCCATAGGGTAAGAATTGCAAAGCAAAATTACCTAACTCAGATCCATAGGCTTCTACAAACATATGTATAGCTTTCTCGCAGAGGCGATCACCCTTGGCTAAAGCAGCCGCCGTAATCAGTGCTGCTGGATCTACAACTTCTCGACAGATCCCATCTTCCTTTTGCCAAGCTTTGATAATCGGACCTATCTGTGGTGATTCTGAATAATGCTCTTCGTCTCTGAGGAAAGAGTAAATTGCGACAATACCACGACCTGAAACTATTTGCTCAACTGAAACTCCTGGAATATTTTTGTTGCGATCGCCCATTTGCTTGAGGATATATTGTGAGAGTCGAAATTCCTGGTCATTGTGGGGGGTAAAGTCCACATGTCCACCTTCAGTTGCATAAGCCCTATAGTCACCATTCTGTTTGATTAAAAACGCTTTTCCCAAGCCTGTTGCCGCTCCAATTACAGCAATCAGACCATTTTTATCAGGTTTACCCTTTTGTAATGTCACGTAGTCACAACCATCTAATGGTGGCTGTAACCCATAGGCAATAGCTTGAAAATCATTAATTAGCTGGATCTTGCCAATCCCTAGTTTTTGCACTAGACGATCACCATCAATCTGCAAATTCAAATTGGTGAATTTACATTTATTGTGCTCGATTGGAGCCGCAACCGCAAAACATGCCTTGTCAGGAACAATCGGATTATCTGATTTTAGTACCTGCTTCGATTCTTTGAGGAACTGCCTGACCATAGGCACTATGTCTTGAAAGTCACCAATAGGGTAGCGTGTTTCATGCAAAGATTTAAATAAATTTTTTGATGATTTTACTTGCTCTGGTGATAACAGACAAAGTCTTGCCTTTATGCCACCGATATGTGCTGCCAGTAAAAATTGCTTCATATTCTAGGTTATTTTCAGCTCCCGCTTCAATTTATTTGGTACAGACGACGCTTTTTTGACTTCTTGGGGCTCCCATTTCGTATTTCTATCCCAGTGAATATCTTTTAAACTTGTCCCCCTCAGATTCGCTCCCTCCAGATTGACACCAATCAAATTTGCATAGTCAAGGGTGGCACAACTAAGATTTGTACCACTGAGGTCTGCATTATGCAAATTGGCATCACTGAGATCCGCATCACCTAAATGGGCATCTTGAAGATTTGCATTACCCAAGAGAGCAGTGCGGAGGTTTGTACCCGTAAGAACTGCATTCTGAAGATTTGCACTACCTAAAAATGCCCCAGTCAGGTCTGCATTACCTAGAAATGCATGACTGAGATTGGCATCACTGAGGTTAGCACGGCAAAGTTTGGCGTTACCAAGAAATGCTCGATTGAGGTTGGCGCTACTCAGATTGATCCCATTCAATTTTGCACCACTCAGATATGCCTTTGTCAGTTTGACTCCATAAAGTTCTGCACCATGCAGATCTGCACCACGGAGATTTATTTCTGCGAGAAATGGTCCTACTGTCTTGACAAATACCTCTGCACCAAGGCAACGGCTGTAACTAATCAGACGGAGTAGTCGATAGGGGTCAAATGGTTCAGTTTCAGATATTAGATGACGAGATTCCAAACTAGACTGATTCTCATCAGCACAATTTTTGCTTATTTTGCCACATGGGTAAAATGAAATTTGAGTACTATTACGGTGTAGTTCTAAAAGGAGTATGAATATGTTTAGTCCTGTATAAATATCTATCTGTCGCTGGCCGAAGAACAGACCTTGGGTTTCTAGAGGCTTTTGAAGTTGGTGCATTTTTCTCTGAGCCAGAGTTTCAGAAAATACATTGTTAATGAACTCTCCCTTAACCCAGCGAAAATAAAAATCTTCCAACCGTGTGAATAGTGACACTGAGTCGAATTTTTGACTTTTCCTGAGTAATGCCCTGAGATACCCGACAATCTCTAGGGTTAATCCACCAAAACCCAGGAGGTCATAAATCTCCCAATCCATGCGGTTGACTGGGATCAAATATTCTTGACGTTCGGGCCACTTCTGGGTCCAGTTGATCAGACTTTCTTGCAAACGCCTAGCATACAAAAACTCACTGAAACTTTTGTGGTTAAACTGTATTTTACCTCTACTTTCACTATTCGGCTGGATGGAAAAATTGGCTAAATTAGTGGAGTATGTCTTCGCTTTTTGTAACTTCTGCAATTTCTGAATCAGCTCAAGAGCAATTCCTTTATTTTTCAGACGTTCCTCTACCATGATTATCGCCGCACGTATACCGCCAGACTGAATGGCACATAAACCTGCTTCTTGCAGAATTCGTTTCAAATAATTTTTCTGGGCTGTGGTGAGATTACCTTTATTTTTTCCCAACAGAGCTTTAGTTACTGTATTTGGCAGTTGATTTTGGAGTACCCAATCTAAGAATTTTTCATAAATTTGGATTTTTGCCTCTTCAGGACTTATCCCTTGATTAAATATCTCCTCAATATCTTCTAATTCCCGATCATGATGCATTGCTGCTAACAAAAACAGTAACAATCGTTCTTTGATCAAGCTCTGAAGTTCTCTTCGATTATTCAAAAACTGCTCAAATTTTCCAGCTTCATCAGCTCCAACTCCCTTTAGTTTTCCCCACTGTTCCAGCCATTTTTGCTGTAGTTCCCTATCGAGGGGCTGAATCTGCACCCGTTCTAAATTAGGAATTATTCGCTCATAGATCAGTGGTAACCCCAAAACCTGCAATGCGGAGAAACTACCGATCAGTAAAACCCGATGTCCCGCTTCTTCATGATTTAACTGACAAACCCGTTGAAATTCTCCTACTTGTTGCAGAAAAGCTTCTAAACCCTGCTCAATTTGCCTTTCTGTGATTAATTCATCTAAGCAATCTAGCAAGAACAAAAAGCGGGTATTTTTATCTTTTAACCAATGATCATCATTATTGGCAAACTCCCATTTACTTAAAGCTGTTTGCAATGTTTTGGCAAAATTATACTCGAGAGCTCTGATATCCTGTAATTTAATCCAAATTGGTGTCAAAATAGGATGCCAATTTTGTCGTATCCAATTGGCAAATATATGACAAAAAAGGCTTCTTCCTTGTCCCGGTTCGCCTTGAACAAAAAGCACCTGGTCTTGTTTATTAGGATCTGCGAGGGCTTCTATTGCCCAATCTTGTAAATAAAATTCTTGTCTGCCATCTATATCTGCATATTTTGCCTTTATGGGAATATTGATATCCTTAAAAGTAAAATATTCATCAGATGGATTATCTTGGGACTGTTTGTATAGATATTCACTGATCTTCTGGTATTTCAGGTTTTCTTTTCTGGAAAATTCATGGATTTTCTCTTCTGTTTGTAAATTTTCCCAAGCCAGTTGATCTTGATAATGTTTCTTTTGCCGCTCCCATACCTGAGCACTTATGGCTAATACCCACTGATTGGCAAAATCCTTGGCAACATCTCCTTCTTCAGCCAAGAACTGCATGATATATTGATGAGTTCCCAGAGTCACTCGCTCGCTTAAAGTTTCTAGTTTTAACTCACTGAACCCAAATTTCTGCAATTGCTCCGTTAGTGCTAATTTCAAGTTTTGTGCCAAGTTTGATTCATGGAAACAGAAAAGAACTTTCTCTGCTTCGTGTTTATTTAATTTCCAGGCATTTTTATTTAATAGATTGCTCTGCCGTTCCAAGAACTGAAAAAACTTAATTTGACCAATTTGCTGCAATAAAGCTTGTCGTTCCCATTCTTCTAATAAATTTAAAATGGCTTTAAAACTTGCCAGATAAGCAATTTGACCCACCCAAGCTACACATGCCTCTAGAAATTGTTGCTGCCGAGTTTTTTGGGTGTAAAGCATCAAAATTTTCTTGGTGGTAGATGTCAGTTGCAAGTCTGAAGTGAAAATTTCCTCTAAAGATGAAAGCAATATCTTGAGAATCTCAAACCTCTTGCCCACAAATAAAGACCATACCTGTTGAGGATCTAGAACTTGAGCCTCCTGTTGCGCTTTAAGGGATTTAGCTCGTTGTACTAAGGCTGGTAAACTGGGATTCTCCATGTCCAGGAACAGCACTAGTGTTTGTCGCAGGGGATGCTGCTTGACTAACCAAAGACGCACTAACTCAATTGTCACCTTATAGGGACCCCATTCAGCTATGGTTGATGTCTGCAAAAAACCACTAGTTAATAATGCCTGCTCTGCTTTTAATAAAGGTTCTTGTTGAACAACCCCATATTCTTGGAGTAGTGCCCATGATTCTCCATTGATACCTCTCTCTTGAGCTTCTGCTATGGCTGAGAAGACCAATCTCTCAATATCTGGTAGCCCATCCCAAAACCATGTTAAACCAGCTTCACCACTCTCAATTGCCTTATCTATAACAGCTTTTACATCATTGCGCTTTACTAAAGATAGTCCTTTATCCCGTGCTCGACTGAAAATGGCATGGCAGAGAAGTTGTGTGCAGTAGGGATGTCCTGAGGATAGTTCCAGAATAGCTTGAATTCCATCTTCGCTGTATACTAGCTTACCCTTCGCTGGTTTAGTAATTAGTTGCTGGGCACTATCTTTGTCCAAAAGACCGATTTTTCGGTGGGGGGCTGACTTAAATAGTAAGCGAAAATTTTCCAGCTCGTCTAGTCTTCTTCCGACCACGGGAATGATAAACAGTTTTTCTTGCCCTTCTACAATCTGTTGTAAAAAATGAAAGAATTGGTTAGCACCAACCTTTCTGCTTCTGTGGTCTAAAACATCAAATTCATCTAGTAGTAGTACAAGATTCCTATCTTTTAGTGCCGGATAGACTTGAGACAGGAATTGGCTGGCGAAGATAAATTGATTGTTTTCCAGTTCCTTGCGTTCCGGCAAATTTATCTCGTCCTCTATCTTACACCCAACAGTAATTGCCTCAGCTAATTCCTCCAGGATACAGCCTAAAGATTGGTTTTCTCTGCCTTGAAGGTCAAATTGAACAAAGATGAAATCTTCCAAGGGTAGTGCTTTAGGGATTTGTAATAGCAAGGATGTCTTACCAATACGGCGTTGACCATGCAGTAAGATTACTTTGCCACCCTTTCCACCTTTCCCTTGGAGTAAATTATCTTTGATAAACTGGAATAGTTCCTCTCTGCCAAAGAAAAATTGAGATTCCCTAGATCTGATGGGTCTGCCAATAATATAGGGATTAACTTGCATCACTTTCATTCCCTCTCTATGCTTGGGAAATTAACTTCTGCCAACTGTTCCATCAAAAGTGGCTACCAATGTGCTAAACCAGTCAACATTATGCTGGATTTCATTGGGGTTATTCCATAACCACCGGATCAGATTACTAATTTCAACTGCTTGATCATGACTTAAGCCTAAAGCAGTTCTTTCCAATTCCCGTAGTCTGATTTCATCTCGTTTGTTGATAATTTCCTGAGTTATCCACCACTCCATGATGAAGGAGGATATAACAAAAATTTCCCGCTTCTCTTCAATTGGTGGACGCAGAAGACGTTTGTTAATGGTTTTACAAACCTTTCGTTGGAGAACGCCTTGCTCTTCTAAGGCGAACAACTCTCTTTCCTTTTGGCTCAATATTTTTTCAATACAGTCTAGGTCAAATTGGTCTTTTTTTTGCAGACTACTTCCTAAATTTCTCAAGACAATCAGCATTAAAAGTAACTGTTCCTCATGATGACAAGATGCCCAGATACTCTCAAAGATTAGTTGGCTGGCATTGAGAAAATCTTCCTGGAATTTCTTCTCAATAACCTTGTGTCCCTGGCGAAAATTGTTATAGAGAAGAAAACCGGCAGTTTCTAGAAGTGTAGGATGACCACCAGTTAATTTTTTAACTTCTTTCTGTTGCTCGGGCTTCAGCGACAATTGAGTAGGCATCCGAGCAAACATTTCTGCTGTCTCCTCAAGTGTAAATGGCTTGAGTGGCAAAAACAGATAGTGGTTGTACCAGGGAGAAACTTTGAATGTAATTTTGGGACCAAGTAGGTTTAAAGGCTGGGATGATGCTACGACTGTTGAGAGATATTCTCCTTCCTGGGAATGGACAGCAAGATTACGAAACTCGCTTAAAAAGGTCAGCATCTCAGTTTCTGTGTATTTGTCATGGGAATAGAGAGCCATATCATAATCGTCCAGTAGTAGCACCAAGAACTTGTTGTGATTGCCTATCTTTTCCAAAACAGTTCGCAAGTCGCTTCTGTTCACCTCATTCCGATTGAGTATCTCATCGATGACATGACTGAGTTCAATCCCCCATGAACAGGTACCATAATTTTTCTTCACAATCCCCAGCAATTCTCTCAGCATCTCTCTCCAGAATTCTGTGGGGGTGAAGGGTTGAATACTCGTACAATTAACATACACAAAAATTGCCTGACATAGTTCCGAGTCTAATCCCTGTTGCTCCCAGATTTGAGATGAGGTTAGATATTGAAGTAAGGAAGACTTCCCCATCCTTGAACTACCCCAAATAGCCAAATGGCTGCGATTGATAATTTGATCGAAGGCTATATTGATTTCAGTTGTTCGCCCCACAAACTTATTTGGGGGAATCGGACCCCCGACAAAGAAAGGATTTGTTGATTCTCTGTAAGGGTTTTTGGAAATATTGTTGGGTGCCATATTGCATCTTCCCTACATCAAGGCTGATAACTCAATGCTTACTTTTTTAGGAATAGCGACAAAATAAGTTGGGCACATTAGTCTATGCGGTTATTAGCTAGATGCTCAACTTATTCAATTGCTATTCTTAAGTGTAGAAAAAAACAATGAGGAACTTACGAGCTCAGACAAAAATTGTAATAAAATTAATATTCAATTCAGTAAATATCTATATTTGATTATATCTGCTACAATTAAGCCGTCCAAACTTGATTTGATCACAAACACATTTAAAGAGAAGTTAAATATTCTGCTCCTCTGACCATTTCTTTAGCTCTTCTAAAAACAAGAGTGCGGTTCTGCCAAAATCAGTGATCTCATAGGAGACGGCAAAAGGTCTTGTACTAATTACTCTACGTTTTACCAGACCTGTATCTTCCATCTCTCTAAGTCGTTGAGTTACCATCTTTTTACTAGCTCCGCCAAGCTGACGAGCCAAATCGTTAAAACGCATAGGTTCATCCTTGAGATGCCAAAGAATTGAGCCTTTCCACTTACCCCCTAAAATCCTCATTCCTCGCTCAATGGGACATGGACTAAGGCAAGGCTCAATCACCCCCTTGCGACCTTTATCCTCTGGTTCTATTTCGGTTTTAGAAATCATTCAATACCTGGTTACTAAAAGTAAACTGGTTGACTTTTGTTTTCTAAGTTAACACAATAAGCTTATTGCTTCTAACTCTTAACTTAATTGCGAGGAAAACGGTGAAAAATATTTTCTTGATTAATGCTCATCAGGCTTATCCGTTATCAGAAGGCAAGCTAAACCAGTCTTTAATCCAAAAAGCTCAAGACATCTTGGAAAATAAAGGATATTCTCTTCGCAAAACGGCAATGACAGATTCTTATACTGTCGAAGAAGAATTAGAAAAGCATCAGTGGGCTGACGCAATCATCCTTCAGTCTCCAGTCAATTGGATGGGTGTATCTTGGAGTTTCAAAAAGTATATGGATCAAGTTTATACCGCAGGGATGACAGGTGAATTATGTAATGGTGATGGGCGTAGTCGTAAAGATACTTCTAAGCAATACGGTTCTGGTGGAACAATGAAGGGCAAAAAATATATGTTTTCACTAACCTTTAATGCACCCAAAGAAGCGTTCGATGATCATCATCAGTTTCTGTTCGTTGGTAAGAGTGTTGATGATTTGTTCTTTCCTATGCACATGAATTTCCGCTTTTTTGGGATGGAAGCTTTAGACACATTTGCTTGCTTTGATGTCCTCAAAAATCCCAAGATAGAGAATGATTTTGAGAGATTTGCAGCCCATTTAGATCGTTTGTTTTAAATGATAGGAAAATATAATGGCAAAACAACCTGACATTCATCTTTATACTGCATTCACATTAACATTCTCCCACCACTAACCTGACAGTGTAGTGGTGAGAGAATATCAATACTATAATTGCCTCGTGGATCTGTCTCGTGTAATTTTACAATTATAGAAATTCCTCACCCTGTTATGTCGTTACAAGTAAATTTTCAAATCTTATCGTGTTGGGTGAGGAGAAAAAATCTAGTATTAACTAATACTTAATTCATATTCAACTGACGATAAATTACTGATTGCCCTCGACTTGATAAATACCATTGGGAGTCCTAATGTATTTGTCACCATTACGTGTTCTCACAGTAGCACCACGGACACCTCTATACACAGCAGCACCGTTGGTTCCTCTGACAAAACTACGACGAGTTCCCTTGTAATTAACAGTACCATTGGGTCCTTTCACAGCACCGCGGCGGGGTCCTCTGTAAACGTTACCACCATTAGGTCCTCGACAACCAGTTCTAGCAACACCATCGACACAGACACCACCATTAGCTCCTTCGTAAACTGTTGGTTCAGCATTCGCAGTGGTAGCAAAGGTTGTTATACCAAGGGTAAGACTAGTAGCCAAGATTAAGGATGTACGTTTGAGATTCAACATGATATTTGCTCTTGATTAGGGATAATAGTAGAAAAAGTGAAACTGATGAAATCTAAAATTAATGATTTCAACGATTGGAAAATGGGCGGTTATTGAGCCACTTTTGTCGTAATGTTTGGATTTTTTGTCTTTGTTCTGGGGTGAAAATTTCTTGTATTTGGGATTTTTTAGACTGTACGATATTCCATACTTGGCTTTTTTGCTCATCACTCAGATTGAGGGAACGAAAAGCTTCTATACGCTGATCCATATTGGCTGTAATTACTTGAAATTGTTCTTGTTGTTGCGGAGTCAAAATGTTCTGAATTTCTGTACGGGTATTTTGACGAATTTCTGCCAATTGGGCTTTTTGTGATTCTGTCAGTCCTAAATTTTGTAGAAATTGGATTTGGGGAATTTGTGCAACTATCTGAGGAGATGAAACATTAGTTTCTGCCTTTACAGTTAAAGGGGTAATTACTAAATTGAGAGCAAGTGTTCCAGCTATAAATAAGACTTTTTTGAATTGCATTGAGTTTATTCCTCATGTGTTTTGTTTCTATGTTTTTATCCTATAAAATCAGAGTTGAAAACACATGATGAAAAAGTCATGAGTAGGGAAAATCATTGTCTATACAAAGTCATGTATGAATACATGACTAAAGTCATATGGCAAACTTGACTAATGTTACTGGTAATCTAGCAAATAATGATTACAGTAGATTTAAACCCAATTAATTAATAGGAATATTTCTGTGCAGCGTCCAATTCAATTCAA
>NZ_FYBH01000373.1 GCF_900185595.1 Calothrix rhizosoleniae SC01 | reverse complement strand
TTACTAATGTTAATGATGTAATCATAATTGTTGGTTTGGTTGCTCAGACCAAGTTCCAGAGAATCGATAGAGTTAGTAAAGCTAAAATTTTCTAGATAATATAATTGTTGAGCCCGGTTCATAGTGGAGATATAAGTTTTAGCTTCCACCTGTTTGGCTTTACTCGCTTGGTTGAGTACGGATGGTAAAGCAATGGCTGATATAATACCAATCGTCATCATCACTATGAGTAATTCTATGATGGTAAATCCGTGATCATCGCTTTGTTGTTGCTGGAGAATAGGTAAAAATTTCTGTCTCAACTCGCTATTCATGGTGTTTATCGAGATTTGAAGAATCCAAGAAGTTACGGGAGCTATTTACATAGAGTAAATTATTAAATAATTCAGCCAGATTCATAGTTGTAATTAATATCAGTATGCCCACATATCTATGATGTCTATCCCATTTATCTGTCATACTCCTGAATTGTGAAAATTTGCTGGCTAGATTGGGGCTGGTTTTGCTTTTTTAACCGAATTAAGCGATCGCTGTTGATATCTAAGCAGGGTTAGGGAGGATCTAACCTTTGTGCATCTAACTTCAGATACCCCATTCATTTTACCAACGACAACGGCGCAAGCTTTCTTAACTATTATCCTTAAAGAAGTTGGGCATTTAGCCATATTTGTTATGCTATATTAAGCGTAGTCATTATGAGTATGAATAAGTATTTATGACCAATCCTAAAATAGAAAACCTAGTAATTATCGGTTCTGGCCCTGCGGGTTTTACAGCAGCAATTTATGCAGGGCGGGCAAATTTAAAACCTGTGGTATTTGAAGGGTTTCAAGCCGGGGGTTTACCTGGTGGACAGTTGATGACGACAACTGAAGTGGAGAACTTTCCTGGCTTTCCGGAAGGGATTACAGGACCAAAATTAATGGATAGGATGAAGGCGCAGGCGGAACGTTGGGGGGCGGAGTTATATACTGAGGATGTGATTGAAGTCGATTTCAGTCAGCGTCCGTTTACTGTACGTTCCGATGAACGGGAATTTAAGGCTCATAGCGTTATCATCGCTACGGGGGCGACGGCTAGGCGTTTGGGTTTACCTAGTGAGAAGCAGTTTTGGAGTCGAGGAATTTCTGCTTGTGCTATTTGCGATGGAGCTACACCAATTTTTCGCGGAGAAGAGTTGACTGTAATTGGTGGTGGTGATTCGGCGGCGGAAGAGGCGGTGTACCTGACGAAGTATGGTTCTAAGGTGAATTTATTAGTACGCGGGGAAAAAATGCGTGCTTCTAAAGCAATGCAAGATCGAGTTTTGAGTAATCCGAAAATTCAGGTGCATTGGAATACGGAAGCAGTGGATGTGTTTGGTAATGATTGGATGGAGGGTTTAAAAATCCGTAATCGTCAAACAGAGGAGGAAGGAAAAGTTTCATCTAAGGGTTTATTCTATGCCATTGGTCACACTCCCAATACATCCTTATTTAAGGGACAAATAGAACTGGATGAAGTGGGTTATATTGTTACCCAGGCTGATTCCGTCAAAACCAGTGTGGAAGGAGTATTTGCTGCGGGGGATGTGCAGGATCATGAATATCGCCAAGCTGTGACTGCTGCTGGTACTGGTTGTATGGCGGCGTTGTTGGCTGAACGCTGGTTATCGGGCAATAATTTGATTCAGGAATTCCACCAACACTCAGAATCAGAAGCCTCAAAAAAGACTGCAACCCCCATTGAAGGCAACAATTCCTTGGAATTTAATTTGCAAACAACACGGCATCATGGGGGTTATGCTTTAAGGAAATTATTCCATGACAGCGATCGCTTAGTGGTGGTTAAATATGTTTCTCCTGGTTGTGGTCCTTGTCATACCTTGAAACCCATATTAAATAAAGTCTTGGATGAGTTTGAAGACAAAATCCACTTTGTAGAAATTGATATCGATCAAGACAAGGATATTGCGGAAAATGCCAGGGTTACAGGAACTCCAACGGTGCAATTATTTAAGGATAAGGAACTTTTACAGGAGTTCAAAGGGGTGAAGCAAAAGAGTCAGTACCGTCAGATGATTGCTAGTAATCTTTGATGCTTGACCGAAAATAATGGGATACAAGCCCCGTCCTTCAAGGATGACTTTTCTAAAGATTCTGGTAGAATCAAAGGAAGTCGTCATAGGGCATTGGGAGACTATAAACATTCTCAGTGAAAACTGATCAACCAAAAACGCCCCCCATTTCCAGGAGGGGTTTTTGATTATTTTAGAGAAGCGATTGATTCACCACCACCCCTCAGAAGGTGACAATCAGCTTGAAATGGAGACAGGGTTTGGAGGTTGGGTGTTAGGTGATGGGGAAATTATTCTTTTCATATTGCAATCTGTGAATAACCTCTCAATTTTGCACTTCAACCCAACGACGATACATTTTTTGAATTTTTTTGAGTATACCCTTTAAAATTGGTTGGGTTGATTCCTTCTCGGCTGACAAGTCTTGCAATTTAGTGAGTAGCTTCGCTTCTTCAATTGCTACCTCTCCATCACTATAAATCAAGCCACTGATAGCTTGAATCAATTTTTGGTAATCTTCGTGACTAGGACTTGCTCCTAAATACTCATTGACCCAAAGATAACATTCTGCTGGTTTTACTTCCCGCAATTCATAAAGCCAAGGTTTTATATCTGGCTCGTTGGCTACACATTGTTCTTCAGCTATTTTGCGTAAATATTGTCTTTCTTCTGGCTGAATTTTGCCATCAATCCAAGCTGCTCCAATGAGGATTTTGATTAAGTTTTTCACATTCGAGTTATTAACCATTTTTTTGTCCTTTTTTATACTTTGTATTTGATTTTTGAGAATTTCTATTAATCGCAAATGATTAAACACTCATTTTAAGAATCACAT
>NZ_FYBH01000375.1 GCF_900185595.1 Calothrix rhizosoleniae SC01 | reverse complement strand
AGGTGTACTAGTGCTATACCATTACATTGATTTTATTTATCGAATGTATTGCTTTTAAGACTATACAATTATGTGTTTTTACTTAGACAAAGCAAAATCATAACTGTTAGTTTTGATATGTTTTGGTATCCCTTACATCTACAGGAATTAAAGATAAATTTTGTTTCAAACTCAAAGCTAGGGATAGCAGTTTAGGGAGAGCCAAACAAGCTAAGATGTTGACCACAGTCAGGATAATTACAGATATCAAATCCATCGGACAAATTCCTTATTTTTTGATGGTCTAATATAATATTCTGCAATAAAATCAGCCATTTTTGTAGTCTCTATAGACAGAAATAGCATTTGATTTACTTCTGATTCACATAAGAAATTTTTAATGACTAAAAATTACATATTTATTAAGAAATATTGAGTTTAGTTAATTAGTGGTTAGAACATTGAGTGCAAAAATGGGGACTAAACTTGCATGAAGAATTTTCCCTCAAAATATAATTTGTACAATAAGGAAAAGTGGCAATATTGTCTTTAACTGCAAAAGAATCTAAACCCTTATTTACAGATTTATGATGGTTGGTTTGATGTGAAAAAATTAGATATATCAACTTAGGTAAAGCCACACAAACAACTCCGCTAATGAGCGTTATTAATAGAATATCCACTAAACCCATAACTAATCACCTCCTGATGACAAGATTCTTGCTCGCTCCTACATATAGGCAGCAATAATTATTCCTACTGGATTAATCCCCAGGAGGATTGCATTACTATTTATCTATATAAAAAGATATTAGCATAAGTATTTGTAAATGTATTGCTGGAAATTGCTTAACGGTGATGTTTCCACCAAGAGCCGAGCCAAGCATCATAAGGGGTAGAAACAGACAAAAAGAATAGTGTCTATTGTGGTCGGTTATTGTAAGTAGATGGGTAAAAATATTGGAAAATAGGCAATTTACTACTGGGGTGATATGTGATGTTAACAACTTCCGCACAGCAAAATTTATCTTTGTCAATGACTGAACGAGAGCGGCTATTATTAAAGGGCTTGGTAGATTATTCCCAGGTGCAGTCCTTACCAGAGATTTGGCCTGTGGTAGCAAATAAATTTGGCGATACGGTTGCTTTACGAGATCCCCGCGCTAAACCAGAAGTAGTTGTGACTTATACTCAGCTATATCAGCAAATCAAGCAGTTTGCTGGAGGATTGCAAGCTTTGGGAATTAAGGCAGGAGAGCATATTTCTTTAATTTCTGATAATTCTCCCCGGTGGTTGGTTGCCGATCAAGGAATAATCATGGCTGGAGCTGTGAATGCGGTGCGTAGCTCCCAAGCCGAACGGGAAGAATTACTGTACATCTTGGCAAATAGTGGTAGTACAGTACTGGTGCTGGAAGACTTACAAACCCTAAAAAAGCTGAGAGCAGGTATTGATAATTTACCCATTAAGTTGGTCATTTTATTAAGTGATGAAGCGCCACCAGAAGACAGCTTAAAGATATTGAATTTGCCTCAGTTGATGGAAACAGGTTCACAGCATGAATTAGAACCTGGGCAACAAAAGCGACATCATCTCGCCACACTACTTTACACTTCCGGGACTACGGGTAAACCCAAAGGAGTAATGCTCAGTCACGGTAACTTGATGTATCAAGTGGCTAATTTAGGTATATTAGTGCAGCCACAACCGGGAGATATGGTTTTGAGCATTCTTCCCACCTGGCATGTACTAGAACGCAGTGCAGAATATTTCTTATTGTCCCAAGGTTGTACCCTAATTTATACCAACCTACGTAATATCAAGCGGGATTTAAAACAATATAAACCTCAATATATAGTTGCTGTTCCCCGGCTCTTAGAGTCAATTTATGAAGGTGTACAGAAGCAATTTCGAGAACAGCCAGAGAATAAGCAACGCTTGGTGAATAATTTACTGGGTATTAGTAACAAATATATTCAAGCAAGGCGAATTTCCCAAGGATTAGACTTAAATAATCTGAATCATTCCCTCTGGGAAAAAATTACTGCTACTATCCAAGCATCTGCTTTACTTCCCCTGCATACCTTGGCTGACAAGTTAGTGTATCAAAAAGTGAAGTCAGCCACCGGAGGCAAAATCAAACAAATGATTTGTGGTGGTGGTGCTCTTGCTAAACACATTGATACCTTCTTTGAAATTATTGGAGTAGATGTTTTAGTTGGTTATGGTTTAACCGAAACCTCTCCTGTTACCCATGCAAGACGTTATTGGCAAAACTTACGTGGTTCCTCCGGTAAACCAATCCCTGGTACAGAGGCGAAAATTGTCAATCCAGAAACTCATCAACAATTACCAGCAGGGGAAAAAGGTTTAGTAATGTTGCGGGGGCCACAAATTATGCAAGGTTACTATCAAAACCCAGAAGCCACAGCCAAAGCCATTGATGAAGAGGGGTGGTTTGACAGTGGTGATTTAGGTTGGGTAACACCACAAAATGACCTAACCTTAACCGGACGAGCCAAAGACACCATTGTATTAACCAATGGGGAAAATATCGAACCCCAACCCATTGAAGATGCTTGTTTGCGATCGCAATATATTGATCAAATCATGCTTGTGGGGCAAGATTGTAAAAGTCTTGGTGCTTTAATTGTTCCCAATCTTGATGCTTTAGCACAATGGGCAGCTAGTAAAAACCTGGAATTATCCCTAGAGGATGCTAACCTGACACAGACCGATGGTCAAAAAATAAACCTGGAGAATACAATAATCCAGGATTTATTTCGGCAAGAATTGAATCGGGAAGTAAAAAATCGTCCGGGTTATCGCGCAGATGACCGCATTGGACCATTCAAACTGATTCTTGAGCCATTTTCCATTGAAAACGGGACAATGAGCCAAACATTGAAAATTAAGCGACACGTGGTTATGGAGCGCGATCGCAATATGATTAAGGCAATGTTTGCTTAATAGTCTCAATTATCCACTAGATAGGTAACACTAAATTTATATGGATCTTTCCAATCAACAACTACTCTTAAAACGCGTTGTTAACGTCAAAGCCATTGTGACTTCTGTCTGGAAGGAAGAAATGCAGCAACATCTGCAAACTCAGATCAATCAACTCGATCAGCAGTTTCAGCAGTTAGATATGCAAGGACAAAGAGCAATAGCAGAAATTCAGAAGCAAAGTCTACAACCTCCTGGTCCCCAAACAGTCCAACAGGTAGATAATATTCAACTTCAGATCAACGAAAAGAAAAATGAACTACTAGAACAAAAAAATCAATTATTGCAAAATCTGCAACAAGTACAGATTCTAGAGTTAGATCAAGAAGTGAATCAATTCCAGATGGAAGGATTTTTCCGTGCGGAAGTTGGTGACAACATAATTAGCAAAATGCAAGTGGAAATTGTCATGCGGGATGGCGTTATCGAAGAAATTCGCGGCGATATTTAGCATGTGAGTGTCGGAATCTACCATTGCTTACCATTACTTTGCATCCAGAACTCATAAATAATCTGTCTCAACAAAAGCAAAGATTATTTATGAGTTTTTTTTATAAATTGATTATGAATTTAAGTAGTTAAACATAATTAATTACACCATGTCATTGCGAGTGTAACGGAGTGAAACGAAGCAATCGCAGGGGTTAGGATTGTTTCGCGTAGTTTGTAATAATGGTAAATATTTTTGTTTGATTACTTATAATATCAAGTTCGGGAGATTACTTATTATTCAGATCATGGTGCAAACATCTTAAAACTCTTTCTCCCCCTGCTCCCCTTCGGGTTGCGCCACTTGCTTTATGCCGGGAAACCCCTCCGGGTTGTGCCACTTGCTTTATGCCGGGAAACCCGTCCACCGCAATGGCTTACCTATTCCCTGCCCCCTTGCAGTCTTAACCATAAGTCTTGAACCGAACATGATATAGCTGGTACCAAGTTGCTTTCAAAGACAGTCCGCATGTCATGGCGGCGGTCGCAGAGCGGAAGGAAACAATCTCACCAACTAGAACTACTACAACAGAATGTAACTTAGGGTCTGCTGAATAACTAAAAAATATTGATTTATCAATGCTTTGAGGCTATTTTATTAGGAAATAAGTGCAAGGAAATTAGGATTTTAGGTTTAAAATCCTTGCATCTGTTATTTTTTCTGGCAAAAAGAATAGAAATAAAGAGGCACCGAACTACTCCCTACTCCCTACTCTCACCAAAAGACTTTTATGCCTAACGGGCACGCTCCGCGAACAGCAAGCCCTAACTT
>NZ_FYBH01000294.1 GCF_900185595.1 Calothrix rhizosoleniae SC01 | reverse complement strand
TTCCCCAACACGACTTAAAACAGCCACAAAAACCTTTTGATATTTATATGCAAATCCAACCTGAAGGTAAGACATGGAGACTGATAATTCCGGATCGACAGAACCAAACATCCGAGCAGGTATGGCGTAGTTATTTAGTTTATCCTGGTAAAAATAACTAACGGCCAAGCAGTGAATTATACAAATCTGGGCGGCGATCGCGGAAAAAACCCATTTCAGCCTGAAATTGTCCTTGGGCGGTAAAATCCAACTCAGTTGCAATTAAAAAGTCATCATTCCCACCTGCATCAGCAATTATCTCTCCTGTGTAATCAGCAATAAACGAGGTACCGTAAAAGTCCATCTCCCCCTCTCTGCCAACTCGATTTGCAGCCGCTATATACACCGAATTACTTACCGCATGTCCCACCATCGCCCGCCGCCACATTGCACTGGTATCAAGGGAACCTGCCTGTTGAGGCTCGGAACCGATAGCCGAAGGATACAATAGCAAACCTGCTCCCAGCAGCGCCATAGCCCTTGCACATTCTGGGAACCATTGATCCCAACATATCCCTACCCCAATCTTCCCATAGATGGTGTCATAACAACGAAACCCCGTATCCCCTGGAGTAAAATAATACTTTTCCTCATACCAAGGGCCATCGGGAATATGGGCTTTACGGTAAATACCAAGATCCCTGCCATCTGCATCAAAGACCACAACACTATTAAAATAGGAGGTACGATCCCGTTCAAAAAAACTCACCGGCAATACAACATTCAGTTCACCAGCTAATTTCTGGAACACGTGTAGGAAGGGATGCTGCTCCCTAGATTGAGCCAGAGTAAAGCTTTCCCCTCGTTCAGCTTGGGGGAAATAATGGTGAGCAAAGAGTTCTGGCATCAAAATCACCTGCGCCCCTTCTTGGGCAGCTTTTTTAATCCCATCGGTCATTTTGGCAACATTAGCTTCAGCACTCTGGGAAAATGAGCTTTGCAATACCCCTAATTTCATAGACCAAATAACTCTCTTTAAAACAACAAGTTATTCCCCAACGAGCAATTTTGCCCAGAACCAAGGATGTATAGCCCTGTGGGCATTAAAGGAAAGCGCAGCTTGACGCAAAGCGTCATAAATACTTCCTTCACTCCTTCACTCCTTCACTCTCAATTTTCAAGTTAAAATGAACCTTTAGGTACCTGCTGGGCCAAACAGTTAAAAATACCTCCTCCATTCTGTAAAATAGCCCTAGCTGGCAAACTCACTACTTGATGGTAAGGGAAGCAACTGGCCACAATACTGCGCGCCACTTCGTCTACCTGGTCTGCAAAAGCAGGTACAATTACGGAGTGTGTTGTAACATAAAAGTTAGCATAATTTGCACAAACTAGGCCTTCTATTTTACTCAGATCCGCAAAGTTCTCAGTCACAGCCCTGTTGATAGTTTGCTGGGGCAACGGGAGACAGATGAGGCGACTTGCGCCAAACTCCTGACTGAGCCGCTCATAATTGTCTTGGAGCACATGAAAATGCGGGTTGTGCCGATCATCAGTGTGATTAATCAAGATGTTACCACTGGGGGTAAAACGGGCAACCATATCGATGTGTCCATCTGTATGATCTCCAACTAAACCATTATTCAACCAGACTAGTCTCTCCAGTCCAAAATAATCTTTGATGATTTGGCTTAATTGTTCTTCATCTAATGACCTGCGATTGGGATTTAACAAACAGGAACGAGTTGTTAGTCCAGTTCCTTCCCCATCCACCTCAACTGCTCCCCCCTCTAAAATAATAGGCACATCAAAAAAATCACCTACCCCCATCAGCTCCAAGAGTTTATAACCCACTGCACAATCTTGACTATGGGGAAACTTGCCACCCCAACCATTAAACTGCCACTTGACGGATGTTAGATGATCGGAACTCTTCTGCATCAATTGAATCGGAGCAATGTCACGCATCCAGATATCATCAAGGGCTACCGTCGCCAGACGAAGATTAGCCCCATTGGACAAGCTAAGATGTTCATTCTCTTGTGCCTCTGCAAAACTCTCCGCTTCTCCAGGAGCTAAAAGCAATAGCACTGGTTCATCTGCCAGAATTTGACAGAGAAAAGCCATGAACTCGCGCCGTACCTCAGCCAGTGCTCCCTGCCACTCACTCTCTCCGAACGGCCATGCTAAAATTGTCAATTTATGGGGCACCCACTGAGCTGGCATATAAAAGCCTTGCTCTTTAGGATTACAATTAAGCCTTTGCATCGACAAACCTCATTCCGGATTCAGAGACTTGTTTTGATTATATGTTTATGTTACTACTATTTACTCCGTTTACTCCGTAAATACATCAAGCACATACTCCCTCACCCCAGGATGGTTTAATTAAATTTCCTAGTAAGTAGTTCACAATAGTGATATGGTCACCCGTTCCACTGTGTATTCATAAAATCTGAGGGTTAAAATTATATGATTATGCAAGCTGAATCAAAAAAGATTTACACACCCGAAGAATACCTGGAGTATGAGGTTAATTCTCAAGAACGTCATGAATATATCAACGGTGAGATTGTTCCCATGACTGGTGGGACCCCAAATCATAATAAAATTGTGGGTAACTTTTATGCCGCACTCAACTTTGCACTTAAACGTCAACCCTATCAAGCCTTTGTCACAGATCAAAGGCTATGGATTCCCAACCAAGGCATTTATACTTATCCTGATGTAATGGTAGTTAAAGGAGAATTACAATTACAACAGGGAAGACGGGATACCATTACCAATCCATTAATGATTGCTGAGGTACTGTCTGCATCCACGAGAAGCTACGACAAAGATAAAAAGTTTGCAGCTTATCGAACTATCAATAGTTTTCAAGAATACCTTCTCATCGACCAATATACCATGAGCGTGGAGCAATATTTTAAGACTGGTAACAATAGCTGGACTTTTTCAGAATATAATGATTCAGATACAAAAATATCTTTAAACTCGTTTTCCTTTGATATTGATCTGGGAGACATTTACGATAAAGTTGAACTTGCAGAGATAGAAGCAGAAGATAGCCCACAAGATTAAGAGTAGATGAGCGATCGCGCCACAGTAAGTTAGAATAATTTGATTAATTAGTGCTTCAGGACTAAATGGAAAATCGGTAGATTCTCCCAGTGGATACTGTTAGAACCTGGAACAGAAGAAGATAGGCTAGCATTGGCAAATAAGCTTATAGCAAAGGTAAGTGCGATCGCTAATAATAGTTTTTCTCCCATAATCTATTTCTCCCACACCGTATACACACTATCCCTGTAACCATATATGGCTAATTTTTGTCTTAATCTCAGTGATAACAACAACTAACAAGAGTGATATTCAACAGATATGCCTGTGATTGGTGTCACAAAGAGGCAGGGGAGCAGGGAGCAGGGAGCAGGGAGCAGGGAGCAGGGAGCAGGGGAGAAACCTCATACATGAATGTAGGGACTTGAAATAAGGAATTATTACTTATTATTCGGATCATGGTGCAAACACCTTAAAACTCTTTCTCTCCCTGCCCTCTGCCCCCTTGCAGTCTTAATCATAAGTCTTTAACCGAACATAATATTAGGGCATGATTGCACTAGTGAAATTGGCACCATCTAAGAGTGCTTGATGTAAATTAGCACCTTTGAGTTGAGCATGGCTCAGATTTGCACCTCTCAAATCTGCTTGACTCAAATCCGCATTGCTCAGATTGGCATGATTCAGATTAGCTCCACTGAGATTAGCAGCACGCAAATTCACACCACTTAAATTCGCATTCGCTAAATTTGCTCCCCCTAAATTAGCGTTTTGTAAATTCATACTTCGTAAATCTTTACCTTCCCAGTTAACACCACCTAGATTTTTTGTTGATGGTTTTACCTGTATGGGAACTGTGGATGTATTTGGAGTTGTTAATGATGGCGCTAAAGTTTCCACAGGTGGAATGGAAGAATATTCAGTTGCTGTTGATGATGTGTCTAAATGTCTCAATGCCAAGTAAATTCCTACCCCCAGTAACATGGCTGTACCTGTAAGGACTGAGGCAAGGGAAAATAGTAATAATTGACGTTGATTCTGCTTTGGCATTGTTGAGGGAGAGTAAAGAAGGGAAGGAGTAGGGGTAAGCTTGTGGTTATCCAGAGGGAAAGAAATAACTGATAACTATTAACTAATGACCGAATCTGTCACCCACTGCGGTAGTCTAGATGAGAGTGAATTAATCTCCTGATTTAACATCTTAGTTTATGACATCTGTTGTTTCCGATTCTAAGCGCACTATTCGTATTGGTTCCCGTAAAAGCCAATTAGCTCTGGTTCAAACCCATTGGGTGAAAGAAGAACTCCAGAAATCTTTTCCTGATATCACTTTTGAAGTCCATACCATGTCTACTCAAGGTGACAAAATTTTGGATGTTGCCTTAGCTAAAATTGGTGATAAGGGACTGTTTACCAAAGAATTAGAATTGGGAATGATCAATCAGGAGATTGATTTTGCTGTTCATTCTCTCAAGGATCTGCCGACTAATTTGCCAGAAGGTTTGGCATTAGCCGCAATTACTGAACGAGAAAATCCAGCAGATGCTTTAGTTGTACACGAAAAATATCAAGATAAGCAAATTGATACTTTACCTGCTGGTGCTGTTATCGGTACATCTTCCTTAAGAAGGTTGGCACAACTACGTCATAATTATCCCCACTTTAATTTTAAAGATGTACGTGGTAACTTAAATACCCGTATGAAAAAGCTAGATGCTGGGGAATATGATGCCATAATTTTGGCGGTAGCTGGCTTAGAACGTTTGGGAATGAGCGATCGCATTCACCAAGTTATACCTAGCGAAATCTCTCTCCATGCCGTTGGACAAGGAGCTTTAGGTATAGAATGCCGCGCCGATGATACGGAATTAATATCCTTACTGAAGGAAGCTATTGAACACCCCCAAACTCGCGATCGCTGTCTGGCAGAACGTGCTTTTTTACGAGTTTTGGAAGGTGGTTGCCAAGTTCCTATAGGTGTAAATACTGAAATAGCTGGTGATACATTAACCTTAAAAGGTATAGTTGCTAGTGTGGATGGACAAAGGTTAGTTCAGGATACTATCAGCGGTGCAGCCAAGGATGCGGAACAGCTGGGTAGTCAACTAGCAGAGAGTTTACGTCAACAGGGAGCGCAGGAAATTTTGAACGAAATCTTAGCTGAGGTTCAGAGAGATTCCTAGGACAAATAGGCAGAATTAAGTAGTAGGAAAAGGCAGAAGATAGAAGGTTAATTCTTGATATTCCCTCACTTATTAACCTTCAAAATATCCTCACCTTTGTGGCTACTGCCATAGTAAAAACAAAAAATAGCTAATGGCTGGCAGCTTTTTGTTTTTCTAGTAATGGGTGCTTTATTTACCCCACTATGCACTAAGGGAACACCAAAAAATAAATTATCCCATTTTGGGGTAGGCATCCCTTGCCTGCTTGCTGATGGGAACGGGCTAGAAGCCCATCCCACAAGCAAAAATGGGATACTTTAAAAATTGGAAGTCCCTAACAGTCCCGTCTCCAGATTGAAAAAATTTCTGTTGATAGCATTTGCCAGCAACGAATTATACTTAGCACATCAAACATTGCGCTAAGTCAACTAAAATACACAGGCATAGTCAGGGAACACAGGTTATCATGCAGATTCTATTTGTGGCAGCAGAGGCTGCTCCCATTGCAAAAGTGGGTGGTATGGGTGATGTAGTGGGAGCACTACCTAAATTTCTCAAAAAAATGGGTCATGATGTGCGTATATTCATGCCTTACTATGGTTTTTTGGCAGACAAAATGGAAATTCCCCAAGAACCAATTTGGTGGGGATATGCCATGTTTCAGGACTTTGCTGTTTATGAAACGGTGTTGCCTGGTACAGATGTGCCTCTGTATTTATTTGGACATCCTGCCTTTAACCCCCGGCGGATTTATTCTGGAGAGGATGAGCCTTGGCGGTTCACTTTTTTTGCCAATGGAGCGGCTGAATTTTGCTGGAATTACTGGAAGCCAGAGATAATCCACTGTCACGATTGGCATACAGGTATGATTCCCGTATGGATGCATCAATCTCCAGATATTAGTACTGTATTTACCATTCACAATCTGGCCTACCAAGGACCTTGGCGTTGGTATTTAGATAAAATTACTTGGTGTCCTTGGTATATGCAAGGACACAATACTATGGCAGCAGCAGTACAGTATGCGAATAAGGTAAACACAGTTTCTCCTACTTACGCCGCCCAAATTCGCACAGCTACTTATGGGGAAAAATTAGAGGGTTTACTATCCTTTATCGGTGACAAAATGTCCGGGATACTCAACGGTATTGATACTGATGTTTATAACCCTGGGAATGATAAATATCTTACTCAAACCTTCACCGATGAAACCTTAGATCAACGCAAGACGAATAAAATCGCCTTACAGGAAGAAGTAGGGTTAGAAGTTAACTCTAATTCCTTCTTAATTGGCATGGTGACGCGGTTAGTAGAACAAAAAGGGATTGATTTAGCTTTGCAAATACTTGATCGCTTTTTGGCATATACAGACGCTCAGTTTATCATTTTAGGTACAGGCGATCGCTATTATGAAAGTCAGTTGTGGCAAATGGCATCCCGTTACCCCGGACGCATGGCTACTTACCTGCTTTACAATGATGCCCTATCCCGGCGTATTTATGCCGGCTCTGATGCTTTCCTCATGCCTAGCCGCTTTGAACCTTGTGGTATTAGTCAAATGATGGCAATGCGCTATGGTTGCGTACCTATTGTCCGACAAACTGGGGGATTGGTAGATACGGTATCCCATCATGACCCGATGGCAGAAGCAGGTACTGGTTATTGTTTTGACAGATATGAGCCTCTGGACTTATTTACTTGTATGATTAGGGCTTGGGAAGGCTTCCGATATAAAGATAGATGGCAAGCTTTACAGCAACGAGGGATGAAAGAGGACTTTAGTTGGTATAAATCTGCCAAAGAATATGTGAAAATGTACCGGTCTGTTTTAGGTTTACCAGAAGAAGAGGAAGAACAAAAGCCAGAAGTAGTAGATGTAGCTTGAGAGTTAAGGAGTGTAGACGCTCGGAGAGCGGTAAGCCACTGCGTTGGACGGGTTCCCCGGCTTAAAGCAAGTGGCGCAACCCGTAGGGCTTCCCGCAGGGTAGGAGTGGGGGAATGATGTGTTTTAGTTAATAGTCTCCATCCTCTCCATCCTCTCCATCCTCTCCTTCCCTTCCTTCCGTGTAATCCGCGTAATCCGTATAATCAGTGATCTTGGCTTGTGTTTAAATTTTTTGCTGACCGGGGTGGCACATTTACAGATATTATTGCCGTTACGAAAAATCAATTAATTGTCAACAAACTTTCTCAGCATAGAGAACGTTTTTTGATTGTTCCTCTGCCCAACCAAGAATGGATTATAGTTTATAAATTACTTTCAGAGAATCCTGAAAAATACCAAGACGCAGTAATTCAAGGTATTAGAGATATAATTGGTATTTCTAGCAATCAACCTATTGCCACTGACACCATAGAAGCAGTGAAAATGGGGACAACAGTTGCAACTAACGCATTACTAGAAAGACAAGGCGAACGGGTTGTCCTCCTAATTACTAAAGGCTTTAAAGATGCATTGCGAATAGGTTATCAAAATCGACCTGATATCTTTGCTCGGCAAATAGTTTTACCTACCATGCTTTACGAACAAGTAGTTGAGGTGGAAGAAAGATATGATGCCCAAGGGAATGAATTAATCCCTGTAAATATTGAGCAAGTTAAACAAGATTTATCCGCAATTTATCATACAGGAATTCGCAGTTGTGCTATTGTGTTAATGCATAGCGATCGCTATCATGATCACGAACAACAAGTTGCTGCAATTGCCCGAAAAATTGGATTTACCCAAATATCTGTATCCCATCAAGTTAGCCCTTTAATGAAGTTAGTTAGTAGGGGAGATACAACAGTTGTAGATGCCTATTTAACTCCCATTTTACGTCACTATGTTAACCAAGTAAGCAGTCACCTACCTAATGTCAGATTAATGTTTATGAAATCTGATGGTGGCTTAACTGATGCCGAACAATTTCAAGGTAAAGATAGCATTTTGAGTGGCCCAGCTGGTGGTATTGTTGGTGCAGTACAAACTAGTAAAAGAGCAGGTTTTGCCAAGATAATTACCTTTGATATGGGAGGAACAAGTACAGACGTTGCCCATTTTAAAGGTGAGTACGAACGCCAGCTAGATACGGAAATTGCTGGAGCGCGGATGCGAGTACCTGTATTAGCAATACATACCATTGCTGCGGGTGGCGGTTCTATCCTTTATTTTGATGGTTCTAGTTATCGTGTGGGACCAGCATCCGCCGGTGCAAATCCGGGGCCCGCTAGTTATCGACGGGGTGGTCCATTAACAGTTACAGATGCCAATATAATGTTAGGTAAAATTAACCCCCAATATTTCCCTGCCGTTTTCGGAGTTGATGGTAATTTACCCTTAGATAAAAATATTGTCACCGAAAAATTTATCCAACTAGCTGAAGAAATTGCAAATGTTACCGGAAATCATCGTCCACCGGAACAAGTAGCTGCTGGATTTATTGCTATTGCTGTTGAAAATATGGCAAATGCAATTAAAAAGATCAGTTTACAAAGGGGTTACAATGTTACCGAATATGTTCTTTGTTGCTTTGGCGGTGCAGGGGGACAAGTTGCTTGTTTAATTGCTGATACCTTAGGTATGAAGCAGATATTTCTTCATCCTTATGCTGGTGTTCTTTCTGCCTATGGTATGGGTTTAGCTGATGTGAGAGCCACAAAAGTGATCGGGGTAGAAAAAACTTTAAGTGCAACACTAATTCCTCAATTACAGCAGTTAATGGCATCCCTAGAAACTCAAGCCAAAAATGAATTAAATCATGATGAAGCAACCCTTGTAGAGGAAATTGTGCAAAAAGTGAATTTGAAATATCAAGGTACTAATTCTACTTTGAATATTGATTTTGCATTAGATATAACTAAAATGCAACAAGAATTTGCCACTGAACATCAATCTCGCTATGGTTTCATTCAATCAGAAAAAGCATTAATTGTAGATTCGGTATCGGTGGAAGTAATTCAAAAAATGCATACTCCCGAAGAGCCTTTAATTACTCGTACCAATCCTGAAGATATGGAACCTGAGGCTGTTGAAGTAGTAGAAATGTTTGCTGCTGAACAATGGAATCAGACTCCAGTGTATCGACGGGAAGATTTACAACCGGGAGATAGGATTAAAGGTTCTGCAATTATTGTGGAGCAAATTGGTACCATCATGGTTGAGCCAGGATGGGAAGCAAAATTGACTCAGCGCAATCATCTCATTTTAGAGCGGTGAATTTTTAGGGCATCAACTATGCTCATAGACGATTCAAGAATTTGGGAAGGTAACGGTTTTAACCCATGATCGCACTCTAGCATTTTGAATCAGCGATTGCTCACTCGCCTTTTGATAAGTCGCTCTAATTGATTGAAGTCGTCTTCACTCAAACCTCCTATATGTCGGTTTATGCCAGGTTCATTGTGCATCCGCTTCATAATATATCCTTAAAGCTTCATCATCCTCTCTGTGAGTAAGTACATAAGTTCTGAGTTCTTTTCGACTCATCTGTTGAAAGTCAAGCTTCCTTATCATCATCAAACTCCCAGCGTCCATCCATCAAAAGATATTGAAGGCTGCTAAGGACATAAAAGAGTACAGCCATATTGTAGGTAAAAATCCGGATATTCGTGTAGATAAAAAAGATGATGAAATTTTCCTTGTAGGTGCAAAGAGAGGAAGATATAAAGGAAAAGTATTTCTAACAAAACTGCACATAAAGAAGTTCGGATTTGTCCTGTGCTTCACTCAATTGGATTCCAGCTACACTGAAGTCTCTCTCTTTTTTATTCAAGCAATACAACAAGAGTTTACAATTGATGAGGAAGATTTAGAAACTAATTTTATCAGTTTTGATAGAGTTTATTGGATATCAGAGAATGAAGAGATTCTGGATAAACTCATAGAATACATTTTAATTACACATTCTGAGATGAACTTTAGAGTAATGATTGGTTTCATCCCTGACGGAGATTGATAGTGAGGAATTTTTGATATAGCCAACAAAGGTTAATGTGTTTAAAGACAACTATTGTTTTGGCGCATAAGAGACTATGAGCGCACAAAAGTGTAAAATCATCTTTGGTAACAAAGAACTTGCTAGATAAAGATGGGGAAGTTATTTAAGTTAGTATTATCGTTACGCGAAGCGTCAAGCCTTTTGCTTATCGCTTTTATCGCATTTATCATAATTTACGGATACCACAATACTAGCTTTGCTTCATCTGATGCTGGTTGGCAGGGAGAAATGTTTCCCGCTGTTAACTCTAGTAATATTACTACTGATATCAAATCATTTACTGTTGATGTTCAACTACAACCAGCAGGTGCTAGAAATACTCAACTGAACTGTAATTTATCTTGGAGCCAGGTAGATAGTTTTGGTGGTGAATGGAAACAGACTATTACCACTGGCATGAAATATCAAGGTAAAAATAATTACCAAAGTATAATCTCACCACCCATCGGCTTATATGAATTTACCAGTAAATGTACTCATCCCCGCACTAAAAAAACTATCTGGCAAAGCCCAGGAAACGGTAAACTCACAGTAAAACCCTTGTCTACAGAACTTAGCGATCGCCGCGCATTTTGGGTCAAAAAAGATATAATTGCTTGGAATAGTTTCGGCGCAACTACCTACGAACTACACCACAGCCCTAATGGTAATCTCTCCCTTCCCCTCAGTAGTGGTGCTGGTATTCCCCTCAAGTTGACTCAAACCCTCACCAACCAAAGTTATACCAAGTTCCCTCAACTCAACCGTTACGATGGATTGCAAATTCCCACCAACAGTCTGCCCCAAATACCAGAAATTCTTCGCGGTGAAATAGCGATCGCAGCCTATGATCAAAATGGCAAACTACTTGATGCTACAGGTATACAAATTCAAGGAGTTCTAGATGATTTATATACCTATTCTGGAGAACTAGGGGTAATTTATCGCCAAGGTATACCCACACTCAAATTATGGGCACCCACTGCTAAATCTGTGACTCTGCATCGATTTGCTGATACCCAAGCAAACACCACAGCCATAAAAACCCCCATGACTTTTGACTCCCAAACAGGGGTATGGAGTATTACCGGCGATACTAGTTGGAATCAGCAATATTACTTATATGAAGTCCAGGTATTTGCCCCCACCACTGGGAAAATCGCCACCAACCTGGTGACTGATCCCTATGCTGTGAGTCTCTCCCTCAACAGCGATCGCAGTCAAATTGTAGATATTAATAATGACAAAACTCTTCAACCCAATGGCTGGGATACATTAGTCAAACCAACCTTTACAGCACCGGTCGATATATCCATTTACGAAGTACATATCCGAGATTTTAGCCGGGATGACCAAACCGTAGCAGCATCTCACCGGGGTAAGTATAAAGCCTTTACCTATGATGGCAAAAAAGGCAGACCAGGGCCATCCGATGGTATGACCCATCTGCTGAATCTAGGTAATGCAGGATTAACCCACATTCACCTGATGCCAACTTTTGATCTCTCCACCATTAATGAAGACCCCAACCAGCAAAATGTTCCCGAGTATCAATATTTAAATAGTTTCCCCCCCAATTCTCCGAGACAACAGGCTGTAATTGCTGCTACCCGTGACCGAGATGCTTTTAACTGGGGTTATGACCCATTTCATTATGGTGTACCGGAAGGTAGTTATGGAACTATGCCAAATAATACCAGCCGCATCCGAGAGTTTCGGGAGATGGTGCAGACTTTGAATGAAAATGGTCTGCGGGTGGTAATGGATGTGGTTTACAACCATACTACTGTCAGTGGTCAAGATTCCCAATCTGTACTAGATAGGATTGTTCCGGGTTACTACTATCGCTACAACCAAAATGGGGAACTGCAAAATACTAGTTGCTGTCCCGATACAGCCTCGGAATTTGCCATGATGTCCAAGTTGATGATTGACACAGTTATGAGATGGGCAAAGGCTTACAAAATAGATGGTTTCCGCTTCGATTTAATGAATCTGCATACCGTAGATAATATGATTGCTTTGCGGGATGTAGTCCAAGGATTAACCGTTGCTAAAGATGGTGTAGATGGTAGCAAAATTTACCTCTATGGGGAAGGGTGGGATTTTGGTTCCCTCAAAGCTAATGGATTCAAGCATGGTGAACAATTCAATATGGCGGGTACGGGTATTGGTACCTTCAACGATAGAATTAGGAATGGAGCACATGGAGGGTATTCCAAAGACCCCCTAGGCATTCGTCGTCAAGGATTTATTAATGGTCAATTCTACGATTGGAATGGTTACTTTTATGACCAAAGGAATCGCCATGATTTACTTGATTCAACGGATAAAATTCGCTTGGGTTTAGCTGGAAATTTACAGGATTTTCAGTTTATCAGCCGTAATGACAAAGTAGTGAAGGGTAAGGATTTAAACGGTGCAGGGTATACCACAGATCCCCAGGAAGCAATTAATTATGTATCCAAACATGACAACGAAACCCTGTATGACTTGAATGTATTTAGAATGCCCTCGGCTACTATGGAAGAACGGGTGCAAGCACAAAACATGGGCATTAGTATTATTGGTTTGAGTCAGGGTATACCTTTTTTTCATATGGGTAGTGATATGCTGCGTTCTAAATCCCTCGATAGCAATAGCTACGATTCCGGAGATTGGTTTAATCGGATTGACTTTACCTACAATAGTAATAATTTTGGTGTGGGTTTGCCTCCAGCGTGGGACAATCAATCTAGGTGGCAGATTATGGAAGAGTTGCTGGCGAATAAGACTCTAATTCCCAGTAAAAGTGATATTCTCAAAAGTGTGAACCACCTACAAGAAATTCTGCAAATTCGTCAAAGCTCCAAACTATTTCGGTTAGAAACTAGCGCAGAGATCAAAAAGCGGCTCCAGTTTCATAATACAGGTTCCCAGCAAAAAGACGGATTAATCGTCATGTCTATTAGCGATCGATTCGAGCCAGATTTGGATCCCAATTATGAGTATATAGTGGTATTATTTAATGCCAATAAAATTGCTCAAACTTTCACCCTACCTGAATTAAAAGGTGTTCCTATGGAATTGCATCCCGTGCAGCAGAATAAAAGGGATACTGCAAAGCAGCCGTTGAAGCAGGTAAGTTTTAATAGAAATAAGGGGGAATTTAATATCCCTCCACGCACCACTGCTGTTTTTTGTCTGAAATAATCACAGTGATGTGTATCCCTAATCAAAGTCTTTCCATAGTGAGAGGCTTTTTTCGGCATTGCATAATTGCGGGATGATTTCCTCAGAAAAAATCAACCATAATCCCCGTATCTCCCTGTCTCCATGTCAGCCTCAATCATCCCAGTATTCAGCAACGCCCTTTTTTTTAGTGCCAGCTCAAATCACAATCTAGTCAATCTCAGTTATGGTTTCTACTGTACCCAACTCTTCGATTAATTTATCTTACGTCAGACATGATATCCGAGCATTACAACCCCACCTAGTAGAGTGGCGGCGACAATTTCACCAAAAGCCAGAATTAGGTTTCCAAGAAAAGTTAACGGCTGATTTTATTTCCCAGAAGTTGCAGGAATGGGGAATTGAACATCATACTGGAATTGCCGAAACCGGAATTGTTGCCATTATTAACGGGAAATCTGAAGCCAAAGTCTTGGCAATTCGGGCGGATATGGATGCATTACCCATTCAAGAATTGAATGAAGTCCCTTACCGTTCCCAGCATGATGGGGTAATGCACGCTTGCGGGCATGATGGACATACTGCGATCGCTTTAGGTACAGCTTACTATTTGCACCACCATCGAGAATCTTTCACTGGTACTGTGAAAATTATCTTTCAGCCTGCCGAAGAAGGACCAGGGGGTGCTAAACCCATGATTGAGGCAGGAGTACTCCAAACCCCCGATGTAGACGCAATTATTGGTTTACATCTGTGGAATAACATGCCCTTAGGAACTGTTGGTGTTCGTGCTGGAGCTTTAATGGCAGCTGTGGAATTATTTCGCTGTCAGATTTTTGGCAAAGGGGGACATGGTGCGATTCCTCACCAAACTATTGATTCTGTGGTAGTAGCAGCTCAAATTGTCAATGCTCTGCAAACCATTGTCGCTCGTAATGTTAATCCTATTGATTCAGCAGTAGTAACAGTGGGAGAACTCCATGCTGGTACAGCAAAGAATGTAATTGCAGATACAGCAAATATGAGTGGTACCGTCAGGTATTTTAATCCTGAATTTGCAGGCTTTTTCCACCAGCGCCTCGAACAAATTATTGCGGGAGTTTGCCAAAGTCATGGTGCTAATTATGACTTAGAATATTGGAGTTTATATCCCCCAGTCATTAATGATCCTGGGATGGCAGAATTGGTACATTCTGTAGCAGAAAAAGTAGTAGAAACTCCTATGGGTGTAGTACCAGAGTGTCAAACTATGGGTGGTGAGGATATGTCATTCTTTTTACAAGAAGTTCCTGGCTGCTATTTCTTTTTAGGTTCCGCCAACCCAGAGAAAAACCTCGCCTATCCCCACCATCACCCCCGATTTGATTTTGATGAGACAGTTTTACCAATGGGAGTAGAAATGTTTGTGCGTTGTGTGGAAAAGTTTTTTGAGTATTAGGGATAGGGAACTCCAAAAAATAAATTACCCAATTTTTGTCACCAAAATGACTTTCCCTGCTCCCCGCTCCCTACTCCCTACTCCCTACTCCCTACTCCCTACTCCCTACTCCCTGCTCCCTGCTCCCTACTCCCCTGCATTCCAAGTGATTGATTATTTTTTATTTGCAAGTCCCTGAGCCACAATCGCTTCCCTAATTTTGCCAATTAAATCCCCTAAATTATCCTTGTTTAAACGATAACTGAGGGGATGAGCAATTAAGTATGCCGTACTTTCGTATAAAGTCGCAATTTCTACCAGTCCATTTTCCTTTAAAGTCCGCCCAGTAGAAACTAAATCTACAATTGCTTCTGACATACCTGTAATTGGGCCTAATTCCACAGAACCATACAAGGGTACAATTTCTATAGGTAAATCTAAGTTGTGAAAGTATTCATGGGCACAATTCACGTATTTAGAAGCTACCCTACCGTGAGCTGGTAAATCCAAGGGTGATTTATAGGGACTCGATTGCTTAACTGCCACTGACATCCGACAATAACCAAAGCCTAAATCTACTAAGTGGGCAACTTGTGGCTTTTTCTCCTGCAAAACATCAAAACCCACAACTCCTAATTGTGCTTGACCATATTCTACATACACAGGTACATCTTGTGCCCTTACCAGTAAACCTTTAGCAGTTCCACTGGTATCGGTAATTTGCAATTGTCGGTTTCCCGAATCTAAAAAACCACTAAAATCCAAACCTATAGTTTTGAGGAGACGGATACTATGTTTGAGAAGTTCACCTTTGGGCAATGCAACAGTAAGCATAATTGGCAGTCAGGGCACAGTAAAATCATAATAGCTGAAAGCAGCCCCCTAAAGGGAAAGTAATAAGTAATAAAGTTAAATTCTTCCGCTTTCCATTCCAAAGTTACAAACGGCTAAGAAGCGTCTATGAAAATTTTAGTAGTTGATGATGAAGCTGAACTTGCAGATCCCTTAAGTAGAGTTCTCACTCGTGAGGGATATAGTGTTAATACTACCTACGATGGAACTAGTGGCAGCAAACTGGCAAAAACTGGCAATTACGATTTGCTAATCTTAGATTGGATGTTACCTGGCAAAACAGGATTAGATATTTGTCATGAGTTACGTTGTCAGGGAATTGCCACCCCTGTATTATTTCTTACTGCTAAAGATACCCTTGATGATCGTATCCAAGGATTAGATGCTGGTGCAGATGACTATCTAATCAAGCCTTTTGAATTACGAGAATTACTAGCGAGAGTGCGCGCTTTATTGCGTCGTTCCACTTTCCCATCACATCCCCCAAGTACTCGCCTAGTAGTGGGGGATTTGGAACTCGATAGGGAAAACCAAGTAGCTTACCGTCGAGATAGAATTATTGAATTATCAGACAAAGAAAGTCATCTACTGCAATACTTCATGGAAAATTCTGGGCAATTGCTGACTCATACCGAAATTATGCAGAATCTTTGGCAAAATGAGGAGCAACCCAGCAGTAATGTGATTGCAGCTTTAGTCCGTTTGCTACGACGGAAGATTGAGGTGGGTGGAGAAACGCAATTAATTCACAGTGTTTATGGTAAAGGTTATCGTTTTGGTACAGCCTAGGAAGGAGTGAACAAATTAAGTTTTATGGGTAATTGAGTAAAAAATTAAAAAAAACCTCCTAAATACCATTTTAGATTTTAGATTTTGAAAGATTATTGTTGTGAGTTAATCAATATCTACAACTTAGGAACTTGGAGTTATTAATTGACAATCAGATTTGTACTTTATGTTATCCACATTCCTTAGCTACTTTGATATTGAGGATATTCTTCCCAATTAAATATTTCATCATCAGAACGACCTCTTTTAGACCAAGTAACGTTACCTCTTAAAGTATCCAATAAAGTTTGCTCCATAATGTGAACTACATTATTCCATGAAATATCGTCCCTTTGGAGTAACGCTTTAATTTCCTTTAAAGCTTCAGTTTCTTGAGCAGTTTGTTCGTCGTCACTGTTAATAGGAATATCGCTACGTAGAGGATCTCTTTGTACAGCAATAATCCCTTGTCTGACAGCTGCGGTAATTTTTGGATGTAACTCTGTTTTGCCTCGATGCCATTGTTTTTGCCATCCCCGCTTACCAGTAGCATAAAGTCCTGGTAATCGATTTAATGCATAAGCAGTGACTTCAGAGGGTTTGATATGTCTAGCAGTTTTTTGAGGTAGGGACTGAATTTGTACTTCTACTTCTTCTAAAACCAGGGATTCCATAACATTTTTATACTTTTTTGTGAAAGTATTGTTGTTGGAACGCTGACTTGTAGAATTTACAGATGGATAGATGCGGGTATTACGTATCATTTGCAAATATTTGATTTTGATTTTTTCTTTATCGTTTTATGTTTCCCTGTATTACCTGTAAACAAACATCAGAGAAAATCAACTTCCATTTTTAGTAATTAATTTCATGAATATTGAATCAGTATAGATTCTACAGAGCAATAATATAAATGATAAAAATACAGTTTTATTCCCATCAATTATATGTATTTTTACGTATAAATGCTTATTTTTTTTCAAACTAAATTAACCCAATCATTATGTTTTAGATGATTGGGGTAATGAGGAAATATATTAAATTATTCAATAAATACACCCTATGATTCTCTATAGTAATTTTAAGTAAATTAAGATGTCTTTACATACTGCATTGATAAAATGCTATTTATCAACAGACTTTGTTAAAATTTGTATCCTGCAAAAATAGAACGAACTTCTCCATTGCGACGAATTACAGCTTTACCTTTTTCAACATCCACTAATGTCCAGCCACTAGAACCAATACTTTCACCTACTTCAATCTGGCGAGCTACTCCATTGATTTCAAACAATGCGGCTGATTTTTCCCCTAATTCTAGTAATCCTTTTAAAATATGGGCATGACTAGGAATTGGGTTTGATGCCAATTGCTTAATTGGTGGACTAGTTACTGGTGAAGGGACTGATTCTCTCTGGGGTACTACTGGAGATGGGAGTGGTTTCAATGCTGGTTGCTGAGATTGTTTAATCGTAATTGGTGAAGTTTGAACCTTCACAGGCTGGATTTTTTCGTTGCCGATGGGATGGCATTAGAAGTTTGATTTTGATCTTGCTTGGATGTAGGTACTTGAGCAATATTTGTTTGAGGCAATTTAGGCATAGCTGGCAGAGCATTCCCAGGATTAGCCACTGCTGGAGGTGCATAGCGCATAGGTAAAGGCGCTTGATACACGGGAATATAGATGCGTTCTATAACCTTGTTTGACTGGTTAGAAGCAGGATTTTTATTATCAGCAGTTCTAGGAAGTGGTAGATTGCCATTAGGTTGTTCGTTCAGATAAGCAAGAGCTGTCCGAGTATTATTTGACTTGGAAGCAAATGCAGATTGAGGGTTCCTCGCCTCTTGGCGTTTGATAACTGCTAGTGCTCCCAATATATAACTAGCTAGATCAGATTCAATCTCTTTCTTTGTCAGTACAACAGGTTTTGCTGAGGTCGGTGATTTTTGCAGTACTTGTTGAAAGGATTGAGTCTCCAAACGATTGAGCAGTCCAAAGTTAATCAGCCATGCAATGCCAGCAATTGCTAATCCAAAGGTTGTAACTACAAACAATAATCGACTAACAATACTTACTTGTTTCTTTAATGGACGTTGCTTTACCCTTTTTTTGAGGGTGGGAGTTACTACCTGGCTCAACTGGCTGTTACGAGAGTTAGGAATTCCCTGAACTTTTAGTACATCGGTATTTGGCAGGACAATTGGTGACACCTGGACTGTTTGCATCGGTATATACTTAGATGCAATAGTGTGGGAAGATAGGCTATCACTACCATCTAGAATATGGTCTATATCAGTGAACAGTTCGTCCATTAAGCCCTCAGCATAGGTCTCAATTGACCAAGGCTCACTGATAATTAGTTCTTCTGATGGTTCGGGAACAATAAGATGCGTGCTGGCTGTTTGTGACATAGCGGTTTTCTGATATTGGCTTGGGGGAAAATAAATAATTTAGCCCCTAGTGCCTGGGATTCCTTTCAGTTATCAGTTATCAGTTATCAGTTAATTTAGAGAAGTTGCCGTGGTAAAACACAGCAGTCCTGGGTAGCTACTCTCATTTAGAGGTTCCTAACCTTGAGAGAAGTAGCATGATTTAGGTTTACTCATGTAGCTTGCCTAAGTGCAGGAGTATAACTACTGAATTGGGAAAATAAGGTGATATATTTTGGATTTTTTCTCAATGAAGTAACTGCTAAAAGTTTCCTTTCTAACTAGACGAGTTGATGAATAAAAGTATTGAATTTGACCTGCATGGAGCAATTGTTGATGATGGTTATATTCTGTTTTGTGTTATCTATCATACTAATCTCCTTAAGTGTCTTTTTACTACTATACTCGCCCTTCATCAAATTATGGCTAACTAAATGCTGAAAACTCTTTCTGGTTAATGTTTTTACCCAATTCTAGAAATATTAATAAAGCATTAATATCAGCAGGATTTACTCCACCAATCCGGGCTGCTTGCCCAATGGTCAACGGTTTTACACGATTGAGTTTTTCCCTTGCTTCTTTGGATAGGGTTTCAATTTGAGCATAGTCCAAATCTGGGGATAGTTGACGCTTGGTTTGGCGGGCGATTTGGTCGATTTGATTTTTTTGTCTGGCAAGATAACCAGAATATTTGATCTCTATTTCCACCCCTTCCTTTTCTGCACGAGCAAGATGAGGTTTACCCAATGCATATTTTTCTAAATTAGTATAGTGAAATCCCGGACGACGTAATAAGTCAGCTAGGGTAATAGAACCTTTAATGGCTTGCTGAGTCGCTTGACTAATTGCTTTACCAGTGTCTTCATGCTCTTTTACCCGACTGCTATGCAATCGCTCTTTTTCTGCTGCAATATTTGCCTGTTTTTCGGTAAATAATTGCCATCGGCGATCGCTAATTAATCCAATTTCTCTGCCCAAGGGTGTCAAACGTTGATCGGCGTTATCAGAGCGCAGTAAGAGCCGATACTCAGAGCGACTGGTGAGCATCCGGTAAGGTTCCCGCAAGTCTTTGGTACATAGATCATCAATTAGGGTCCCAATGTAACTTTCTTCACGGGAGAAAACTATCATTTCTTCACCCCTAACTAGCCGCGCAGCATTTATCCCGGCGACAAGACCCTGAGCTGCGGCCTCTTCATAACCGGTGGTACCGTTTATCTGCCCCGCACAAAATAAACCAGAAATTTTCTTTGTCATTAATGTGGGATAGCACTGAGTGGCGGGTAAAAAATCATACTCAACAGCATAAGCCGGACGTAGCATTACGCAATTTTCCAGCCCTGGAAGAGTACGTAACATTTGCAGTTGCAAGTTTTCCGGTAGACCAGTGGAAAAGCCTTGGATATACAATTCGGGAATATCTCTTCCTTCTGGTTCAATAAAGATTTGATGGCTATCTTTATCAGCAAAGCGAACAATCTTATCTTCAATGCTGGGGCAATAACGGGGACCTTTTGCTTCTACCCAACCGCCATATATGGGGGAAAGGTGTAAATTTTCTCGAATTAGGCGATGGGTTTCTGGTGTTGTCCTAGTCATGTAACAAAGCATCTGTTCCCGTTCTACCCAAACCTCTGGGTCAAAACTAAACCAGCGTGTATCTTCATCCCCTGGTTGGGGTGTCATTTGGCTGTAATCCACAGACCTTTTATCTACCCGAGCTGGGGTTCCTGTCTTCAACCGCCCGGTTTCAAAACCTAAACGATTCAGGGTTTCCGTTAAGCCAATTGCCGCAAATTCCCCTGCTCGCCCAGCAACCATTGATTTATTGCCAACCCAAATTTTTCCTCCCAAAAATGTGCCTGTGGTGAGAATAACTGCTTGACATGAGAAAGATACGCCAAAGTAGGTTTGAACACCAACAACTTGATCATGATCCCCAAGAATCAAATCCGTCACCATGCCTTCACGGACACTGAGATTTTCTTGGTTTTCTACAATAGACTTCATTACCGCCGCATATTCCCGCTTATCAGTTTGGGCGCGTAATGCCCACACCGCAGGGCCTCGTGAAGAGTTGAGAATCCGTTTTTGCAGGTATGTGCGGTCTGCCATTTTGCCAATTTCCCCACCCAAGGCATCCACTTCATGGGTTAATTGGGATTTTGCTGGTCCTCCCACTGCGGGGTTACAAGGTTGCCAAGCAATTTTGTCTAAGTTAAGTGTTAATAGTAAAGTGCGGCAACCAAGGCGGGCAGTTGCTAAAGCTGCTTCGCAACCAGAGTGACCAGCGCCAACAACAATAACATCAAAACCGTCTTGACCGATAGATTTTTGGGCAGAGAAATTATGCATGATCTTATTATTGTAAGTACTTGCCAGCTGGGGAAATGTTAATAATTTTAACAGAGACAACAGAAGTCCCACATCTAACTATACAAGGCAGTCCAGATGAAACAATTTTTCACCACCAAGGATGAAAATACCTCTTCCCGACTCCCTATTTTGAAGGCAGTCCAAATGAAAAATAATTTGCACCGCTTATTAGCTAAGTAGAATCTTCTTTTCCCTCTGCTCTCTGCTTAGATGTCAGGGATTCTCATCCTCCTGTATTGTTTTGATAGAATAGGTTTAGAATTAACCAAAGGAATATGCCAGGAACTCAATTAAGGGATTAGGGACTAAAAATAAACTGCTGTTGGGAAAATTATTGCGACAGATGAGAATTTGCAGCTCTTCGACAATCTAAAATCCAAAATATTATTATCCTTGGAATTCCTGAATCATGCCCTTGGGTTCACAATAGCCTGATTGAGCAACAAAATTTCTTTATTTTTGCTTTCTACCTGACAATATCAAGGATGTATCTAAATCTAAATTTTCCCCTTCCTATAGGGGTTGAAAACCGTAATTATCCACACATACTACAAAATTAGTATATAAATGGGATGCTCCCCTAATTCCATTTTTTTAATTGGGCAAAAATCTTAAGTAGATCACAAATGGCAATTTTACACGGCAGTTGGTTAAGTAATGATCGGGGTGGCTGTTTATTTATTTGGGCAGAAACGTGGCGAACTCTGGAACCTGATACGATTAATTGTGAGTTGACAAATATCCCCCAATACCCATTAGTAATGACTCCAGAGTCATTAAAGGCATGGTTAGAATCACAGCATCCCATACTTGCCAACTGTATTTTTCCCCAGCAAAAAGTTGCCAAACCTCAGACTAAGAAAAGTAAAGATCGCCAGAATAATTCTACTCCTACCCATTTGCAAATCATTGCCCTGCCTACTTCTATAAATAAGCAAAAGCAGGGAGAAAATTTATCTATATTACCTCTATACTCTTCTGCCGTAAATGGGAATAAAGCCTCTCAGACATACTTACAACCCTGGCAAGTAGAGGGTTTTGTCCTGCAACCTTTATCCGCGTTCCGGTTTCTGAGTTCTTTACCATTGCATGTTGCTCATACCGAAAATAACTTTTTGGGTGGAGATTTACGCTTTTGGTCCCATATTGCCCGTTGGAGTTTGGATTTAATTGCTCGATCTAAATTTTTACCAACTATTGAAAGGCATTTAGATGGTTCTAATATTGCCAGATGGCAAGCACTGTTAGATAGTGCAGTGGATGGAACTCGCCTAGAAATGTTTGCTCAACAGATGCCCCTGGGATGCCGTACTTATGAAGCTGAAGTAGAGGCTATTGATAATTCATCTATGATTTCCTCTCCCTTTTCAGTAAATTTACTATGTGAGCCACAGGAATTAATCCTAGATTTTCTCCACCAAACAATTGACAGCCAAATTCGCTCAATGATGGGTTCACAAACGGTTTTGGAACCAAGGGTAATGTCAGCTTTACCATCGGCGATTCGGCAATGGTTACAGGGGTTAACCGCTACCAATCAGACATTGAAAGCAGAAACTGGGGGATTAGAAAGGCTGGAAACGGTATTAAAGTCTTGGACTATGCCTGTGCAATCCCAATTGACTGAGAAAAACCAGTTTCGCACCTGTTTTAAGTTAAATTCCCCAGATTCAGGGAAAAATGATTGGAACTTGGCATATTATTTGCAAGCAGTGGATGATTCTCAGTTTTTAATTGATGCTGCAACTATTTGGAGCCACCCGGTAGAGAACTTTTTATATCAAAATAGGACTATTAAACAGCCCCAAGAAATATTTTTACGGGGTTTGGGATTAGCTTCACGATTATATCCCGCGATCGCACCTAGTTTATCAGAGTCCCAACCCATATCTTTATCTCTCAATCCCATGGAAGCCTATGAGTTTATTAAGGCTGTAGCATGGCGGTTTGAAGACAGTGGTTTGGGAGTGGTATTACCTCCTAGTTTGGCAAATCGGGAAGGTTGGGCAAATCGCTTAGGTTTGAAGATTGCAGCCAAAACATCCCCGAAAAAATCGGCAAAATTGGGTTTGGAAAGTTTGCTGGCGTTTCAGTGGAAATTGGCAATTGGGGGGCAAACCCTTTCTAAGAGAGAGTTTGATAAGTTAGTGGCGTTGAATAGTCCCCTAGTGGAAATTAATGGGGAGTGGGTAGAATTACGACCCCAAGATATTAAAACAGCCCAGGGATTTTTTGCCTCCCGTAAAGAACAAATGTCCCTATCTTTAGAAGATGCTTTGCGTTTGGGTTCGGGGGATACCCAGACAATCGAAAAACTGCCGGTGGTGAGCTTTGAAGCTTCTGGGGCGTTACAGGAGTTACTATCTACTTTAACTAATAATGATGCCTTAGAAACTTTACCTAAGCCTGCTGATTTCCAAGGAGATTTACGTCCCTATCAACAACGGGGAATGGCTTGGCTAGCGTTTCTGGAACGTTGGGGTTTGGGCGCTTGTTTAGCAGATGATATGGGACTGGGAAAATGTGTAGCGAAAGACACTCAGATATATATAAATGGTGGGTTCACTACAGCAGCAGACATTTGGTATAACTATGCAGGAGAGGCAAAATTTGATGGTGAGGGTTTTTGGGCTGAACCTCAAGAATTATTAATGGTCAATTCTATTAATGAAACAACGGGGAAAATTGTCCAGGCTCCCATCAAACGATTGTATCGGCAAAAAGTTAAAGAGAAATTACGTAAAATTACATTACAAAATGGCAGCAATATTACTATTACCCAACGTCATAAATTACTGACAAATCGCGGTTGGACAAATGAATTACAACTTGGTGATTATGTTTGTGTTCCCAGTAAACTAGTTTGGCAAGGAAAGTCTGAAGATTTAGTTAGTATTAATCGTGTTGCAAGTGGAGAATCTTTACGGGAATATCAGCAACTAAAACCATCTAAATGGACAGTTTCCACCTTAGAAGCATATGCCAAATTAGACTTACAAGCATTGGATAATACTAAACAATCTTTACAGCGTCTCATCGACAGAGAAGTATTTTATTGTCAAATAGAAAGCATTGAAGATGTGGAGTATGAGGGATGGGTTTATGACTTTGAAGTTAGCAAACATCATAACTTTATTGCCAACAATATTATCTGTCATAACACTATCCAATTCATTGCCTTTCTTCTCCATCTCCAAGAAAAAAAATCCCTGGAAAAACCCACATTATTAGTCTGCCCGACTTCTGTTTTAGGTAACTGGGAACGGGAAGTAAAGAAATTTGCTCCCACTTTGAAAGCTTGGCAATATCATGGTGATAAGCGTCCTAAAGGGAAAAAGTTTGCCGCAACAGCTAATCAAAAGGATTTAGTCATTACCAGTTATTCTTTGGTACATCGTGATTTAAAATCATTACAGGGAGTTAACTGGCAAGTAATCGCCTTAGATGAAGCTCAAAATGTGAAAAATCCCGAAGCCAAGCAGTCGCAAGCAGTGAGAGAGCTAGAATCTACATTTAGAGTTGCCCTCACAGGTACTCCTGTAGAAAATAGACTGCAAGAACTTTGGTCAATTTTAGACTTCCTGAATCCCGGTTATTTAGGCAATCGGCAATTCTTCCAAAGACGATTTGCTATGCCCATTGAAAAGTATGGCGATACAGCTTCCTTAAATCAATTGCGTTCCTTAGTACAGCCATTCATTCTCCGTCGCCTGAAAACAGACCGCAAAATAATTCAAGATTTGCCAGAAAAGCAGGAAATGAATGTATTTTGTGGTTTGAGTCCAGAGCAAGCTCAACTATATCAAGAGGTAGTAGATGGCTCCTTGGCAGAAATTGATGAAGCAGAAGGATTGCAACGACGAGGGCTGATTTTAGGTTTACTGGTAAAACTCAAACAAATCTGCAATCACCCAGGGCAATATTTGAAACAAGCTAAACTCACAGAACCTCAGTTATCTGGAAAATTGCTCCGTTTACAAGAGATGCTAGAAGAGGTATTGTCAGAAGGCGATCGCGCTTTAATTTTCACACAATTTGCAGAATGGGGTAAGTTGCTCCAACCCTATCTAGAAAAGCTTTTGGGACGGGAAGTATTGTTTTTGTATGGTAGTACTAAGAAAAAACAACGAGAGGAAATGGTCGATCGCTTCCAACACGACCCCCAAGGCCCGCCGATTATGATATTATCTATTAAAGCCGGTGGTGTGGGACTCAACCTAACTAGGGCAAACCACGTATTCCATTTTGATCGATGGTGGAATCCAGCAGTAGAAAATCAAGCCACTGATAGGGTATTTCGGATCGGTCAAAAACGTAATGTGCAAGTCCATAAATTTGTCTGTACCGGCACTTTAGAAGAAAAGATTCATGACATTATCGAAAGCAAGAAGCAGCTAGCCGAACAAGTGGTAGGTACTGGGGAAAATTGGCTGACAGAATTAGATACAGATCAGTTGCGGAATTTACTGATACTTGATCGCAATACAATTATTGGCGAGGAGGATGAATAATGAGTAGTGAAACCCTACAAGCTAGTAGAGAATGGTGGTCCCAGCGTTGGCTAGATTTACTTGATTCCTATCGCTTCAAAAAACGCTTAGAACGGGGGCGTAATTACGCACGTCAGGGAAATATCCTCAGCATTAAATTTGAAGGAGCCAAGGTTTTAGCCAAGGTGCAAGGTAGCGAAAGTGAACCCTACAGTCTATCCCTGTCTTTGGATGCATTTACAGAAGAAGAATGGGGTTTTGTGGTAGAAAGTATGGCTAGTCAGGCAATATTTGCTGCCAAACTGTTAGCCGGAGAAATGCCACAAAATATTGAAGAAGTGTTTACAGCTAATGGTTTATCCTTATTCCCCTTTACCCTCTCCGATGTTCACAGTAAATGTTCTTGCCCAGACAAAGCCAATCCCTGCAAACATATAGCTGCGGTATACTATCAATTAGGCGATCGCTTTAGTGAAGATCCCTTTGTATTGTTCCAGTTAAGAGGTCGTAACAAAGAGCAAATTATCAACGATTTACGCCTATTTCGCAGTCGTGGGGTGGAAACTGGGGCAACTCCAACCCCTGAAGCACAAGAATCAACTACTCCAGCAATTAATGCAGTTAACCTTGATTCCTTCTGGGAATACAATCAGCCTTTAGAATCTTCTTTAGTAGTTATTGCTCCATCCAGTGGGGAAACCGTATTAGACGTATTGGGAGGGATTCCCTTAGCCAAGGAAGAAGAGAGTCTCAGTAATGTCACCTCTGCCGATGTAGTGATGAAATTTCTAGACACCCTGTATAAGGATGTTAGTCAAAAAGCAATGTTAGAAGCGATGAATTTGGGAAATTAAAGCTCACGAATGATAATTTGTCATGATTTTCTAACTTATAGCTATAGATATTACAATTAAGAACTAATGGCTCATAGCCCATTACTTATATTTGATGTATGTTGAGTAAAAGTAAAGCTAATCAGCTTGAATTGCTCCCCTTGACATCAAGTATTGTGAGTGCAAAAAGATTACCAGAAACTACTGCCCACGTCAGGATCCTTCGTCAATCTTGGCAATATGGTTTACTTGAAGGTGAAGTGAATGCAGGTGATTTCGCATGGCAATTTCAGTGGCATTTTCGCCGAGGAGAATTGTCTGTGAAACCTTCCCAAGGTCGTGCTTTAATCAAAGAACCACTCGGTCGTTTTTTAGAACAAAAGGATTACCAATTAGAACCGGGAGGGGATTATAATTTTACAATTAGGGCAGAGTTGTAGCAATTCCCAAGTCGCAATTATAATCAGTGAGAGTTTGCAACTTATACAAATAAGCTGTCATGCATCTAATTTACTAGTTTTGACTGACGCGGAGACACGGAGAGGACTTGAGCATTTTTATCTTGTTTTGAGAATATACAATTAAAATGCGCATCAGCTTACCAATTATTTGGTCGGAAGTGAAAAGTATTAATTACTGATATTTTCTTATTTCAGTGATTGAATTTGTTCTCATCTTTCTGCCTACTGAGAATATATAACAAGATTTTTTTATACCATTTTCCTAAATTCTGACTATAGATAATTCTCCCCTTGCTCCCTGCTCCCTGCTCCCTGCCCCCCTGCTGTCTATGTGTAGCTTTATTTTGGATAATTGATATTACTTGCCTACACTCTGAGGACAATGGCAAATTTTATCTTGTGCAAAAATTGGTTTATGGACAAATTATACCAGGGAAAAAGTGAAGCACATAAATTCTACGCGCCGACGAATCATCCAAATAACAGGCTTTATAGGAGGGGGTTTTCTTGCTGCTATTTTTGCTAGAGAAATATGGCAAACTTCTTCTTCTCGAAAGAAACCAGGTTTTTCCGATAAACCTAAGTTCTCTCCATTCTCAACACCAACACCAAGCCCAACCAAATTAATGCTAAAGTCATTTGCTTTTGAAACTGTCACTGTAGATGCAAGTGGAAGCATCACTAACCGTCGTAACCAGGAAGCACAATACTTCACACAAGACTTGGGGAATGATGTCACCCTAGACATGGTGCAGATACCAGAGGGAACCTTTACTATGGGTTCGCCAGCAGAGGAAGAAAAGGAAGAAGAGAGAAGAGATTATGAAAACGGACCACAGCATCAAGTTACGGTTCCTGGGTTCTTTATGGGGAAGTATGAAGTTACCCAAGCACAATATCAGGTAATTATGGGTAAAAATCCTTCCTACTTCCAAGATAAAAAGCGACCTGTGGATAATGTATCTTGGCATGATGCGACGGAATTTTGTAACCAGCTGAGTCAAAAGACAGGACGCACCTATCGTTTACCCAGTGAAGCAGAATGGGAATATGCTTGTCGTGCTGGAACTACTACACCATTCTACTTTGGGGAGACGATTACCACTGAGTTAGCTAATTATGATGGGAAATATCCATATGCTTCTGCTCCTGAAGGTAAAGATCGCAAAGAAACAACAGATGTAGGTATTTTTCCGCCTAATGCCTTTGGTTTATACGATATGCATGGGAATCTGTGGGAGTGGTGTCAAGACACTTCGCACAAAAATTATCAAGGCGCACCCATAGATGGAAGTGCGTGGATTAGTAATGATAATCGTAATCGTATAATGCGGGGTGGTTCCTGGAGCAGCCCTCCTGAGGTGTGTCGCTCGGCGATTCGCTCCCACGTCGGCTCTGGTACTGCCTTCGGTCATCTTGGGTTTCGGGTATGTATGGTATTGGGGTGAGTACTTTTTTATGAAACCCAGAATTATATATGTATAGGTTTTAATTTATTGGTAAGTCACGCAGAAAATAAAAGCGATCGCTATTCATATTATCCCCTTTATCTCTTCCCAAGTAGCCTGTTAAGGGAGAGGAAAGTTCAATTAACATTTCATACATTTCTTTCATTGTCAGGGGTTGTGGTGGTTGTGAAGTGACATATGCACCATGTAAGGCTTGTACTCCAGCAGACTTTTGATTGGCGTTTTGGATATAATTTTTGACAATGGTGATCAGGTGCGATCGCAATTTTATATGCTGATTGACTTTTTTTACATATTCATTAACTTTTTTATCAGCTAAACCAAAGGGTTCGTTTTGCAAACACTGCTTAAGTTCTAAAAGATTAATAGAACCCTTGTATTGTGCTTGTAGTTCTACAAGTTCTTGTAATGTTTCCGGACTAATGACATTCATATGATTTTCTGTAGCTGTTCTCAGAGCGAAACGATTTAGTTTTCCAGCAGCAACGATTAATTTAATAGACTTGTCATATTGGGATTTACCCAAATTGCTTATACCTATTCTCAAAAGTTGTGCTGGTGTACCATCAGATACTTTTTCTAATTTGCTGGCTTTACATTCACCTACTACTGGATATGGATGTTCACAATACAGATCCATTCCACCTGCACCCCCTGCTCCTTCTGGATTTATTCCAGAACCAGTAAATCCTAATTTCAGTAATGCTTTACGGACTAATTTTTCAAATTTATGTCCATCGCTGGAGTTACCGACTTTTGCGATTGTTTCAATCCAAGCAAAATCAGAGTCAATTAGTTGTCTAGTATTTTGACTACTCCAACCTAAGAAGACTTTGATATCATCATCTAACTGTTTTGCTCCTGGATGGGAATTGTTTGTTAATAAAACCTGCAATTCTTCCAGTTTGGGATGTACGGGTGATTCTAAATTTTGTAATTGTTGTTTGCGTTGTGCAAAAGTGCGATCGCTCAAAACTGGCGTAGAATTAGTAACAGTTAAAGGTAAACTCACAAATTTTCCGATTTTGTCGTTATTTTGAGGATTCGCTGCTACTTCATGAGGTTGAGCAAGTTTATGAACGCGCAAATAAGCTAAGAAGATATTTTGTTGCTGTTGTAATATTTTCTCTAAAACTGCTGGTGTCCATATTGTTAGTTTAGATAAAGCTTCTAAAGATATAGCATCATCAATAATTTGGCATTGTTCACATTTTGCCCAAGCTTGTATGGTAATTTTTTCTAAAGTACTTACATTTAGATTAGTTTGTGCAACTGTTAGAAAATTTGAGCGATAATACTGCTCAATTGAAAATGGAATATTCAGTATATTGCTAGGGTAAAGACTAAATTGCTGTCTAGGGCGAAGAAACATCCTGGATAAAGCAGCAATTGTTCGTCCTTGTATTAATGCTTCAATATCAGGGGCGGGTAGACACAATGCTGTAGAAATTGCAATCTGTGAGTTCATTATTATTTAGTGAAAGGTAAATTATCGATTTCTTCGGCAATCTCTTCAATGCTTTTATGAATATTTTTATTGATACTCTTGGTAATGTTTCCAAGACCTTTATTAATGTTTTGAGTAACATTTTCAACCTTTTTGGAGATTAATATTGGTGATTCATGATCAGTTAAGCTTTCAGACTCTTCTCCAGAATTATTGCTAGTTTTATTGATATACTCGGTAATATCTTTAGGAGTCGTCATTGGTAATTCATCATCAGTTAAATCGTCAGGTTCTTCTCCAGAAGGATCACTGAGAATTTCTCGAATGAGTGGATTATTAATTGCTAGTTTATTTTGCTTAATGAAATTAACAATTTGCTCATCATTTAGTTCATAATCTTGACATTTATAAACAAATAAAAGAGCTAAAAGAGGTTTAATATCTTCTTTTCTTAGTCCTACCCATTCTCCACCTAATTTATTTAATAGCTCATCTAAACATTTTCTTGCTTGTATAGCACCAACACCAATTTGTTTAGAACGCACCAAGCAACCTCGTGTTAATTTAAATTTCTTATAATCAATTAATCTTTTCAAAGATGCTAATACACCTACACCACCAGATTTTTGAAGAACATCGACTCCGATTTTTACTTTTCCTTTATTACCAACAATTTTAAAATCTATATGTGGATCATTTACTTCTTCAATTACTTGTATTGTGACTCCCTCTACTGTTTCTCCCTTCAAACTTTTAAATCCTAAGCGCAATGCATTAGCAATAGCAGCTTCATCCTCAAATAAATCCTTGATAGAAGCTTCAACATTTTCTAATTCTTGTTTAAAGTATGCCTCGACAGGATCTATAGGATATATGGGCGAATTTATATTCTCAGCACACCATTTTAAAACTGCTCTTATAGTCGGTTTACTTTTACCTAAACTTCTCAATTTATTTTCATCAAATGGATAAAGAGGATGGGGAGGAACTATTTGATGAGTATCATAAAAATCTTTTAACCACTGCCAAACAAGAGCAACAACATCATCCGAATTAAGATATTTTAAATTAATAGGTTGTCTCTCTACTTGTTCGCTAGTTAATCTATCCATCACAGCTTCTGCTTGCGGTAAAGCCCTGATTTGGTCATTCCAAGTTTCAGGATACATTACTAATAGTAGAACACCTTTTGTCAAATTGTTGTATAAATCTTTTATTAAACTTGCAATTACCTGTGCTGTTGTGAAAGCAGTATCAGCAACTTCAGTATTATCTAATTCATCAAAACAAATTACTGGAATCCTATAATTGCTGATAATATTTAAAATTTGCCGTACATGATTTAATGCGTCTGCGTCCTTATTTTCACTTTTGTGATTTGGTAATCCCATTGCATCAGCTTGCGCCTGGGTTAACTCTAAACCAGATAACCAAAAGTTTGCATAATTACTATGTGTAGATGATAAAGTCCACACAATTGCTTTTACCAGATAAGGATTAGTTATTTCTGGTTTAGCTTGTAAAATAATTTCTGTTAACCTATCAACTACTTTATTTGAATGTTTCTCAAGCCATTTAGGAAATTCATTAATATATTGTTGTGGTGTATATTTCCATTGTTTACTTTCATTGATTAATGCAGCTGCTATTTCTTGCCACTGCATAACATTTTGATTACCAAGAACTCTCAGACTAAAGGTAAGACTTTGCAAAAACTGATATTTAATTTGATTTAAATTATCATACCTATTCACATAAATGAATAAAGTTTGATTCTTTGCTTGTAACTTATGTCTGATTCGGCTGATAATATGACTTTTACCTAGCCCTTTTTCTGCAGTAATTGTAATACCTACAGTTTTTCTTTCTCCCTGATAAATCTTTTCTACAGCATCAAATACTGCATTGGAAGCATGAGCATTGATGGAAGGAACATCAGGAAAATTCTTACCCCAAATTTGAGCCGGTCTAACTACAGTATGACCTGCAAATGGATTATAATTTTGAATTAATTCATCAACTTGAGAAGTATGAGAAATAGTTACAGTCATGGTTTAATTCACCCAGTAAATAAATAGAAAAATGTTATTGATATCGCTACGCAATTAGGTTATATTAATTCTGTATAAAAATGTGCCAATATTACTTATTATTTATTACTTATTACTTATTACTTAGCAAAAGTCTGGCGTAACAACGCAATCCATCAAGTTCAGTGCTGATAGAATCTTCAATCTTGTCTGGTGCGCTGTCTTCGACAGTACCCCCTTGTAATTGGAAAATATCGTTAGCTTGCATTTCCAAAAGCCACTCATTAAAATCAGAACGACTGACTCTTTCGCCTATTTGCCGACGAATGCGATAAATTGGTACTAAATGGTTAAAGTTATATTCCTGGTTGAGTTTCTCGTAAACTTGAGTCGCTACTGATGCAAATTCTAAGTAAGATGGAATCACACTATTTGCATTACTCTCGTTTATTAATGCAGATGTACTAACTACCGCCCCATCCATCTGATTAATCCACCTTACTAAAGCATTCGCTACCCAAGTACCAATAATCGTCCCTGAGAACTGAAACCCAGCACTCCTGAATGTTTCACTCAATACCTCTAAACCAGTGGTAGAAACTAGGGTGTAACCTTGTTTAGAGATAGCGATCGCACCTTGCTTTTCTAATTTTTCTAATGTATTTTGATAGTCTGCAACCCTCTTGCCTTTACTAACAATTCGCTTACTTAATTGCCCTTTTTTTACTTCTACCTGCGTACCTCCCAAATCCCACAAAGCCAGCAGAATACGAGCTTTATCCTGATTCTCACTAATGTGTGAATCAGAAGTTTTAGTCTTATTTTGTACCATTTTTAATAAACTTATACTTAATACGCTAAGTATAGTTTTACTCCCAATTTATTAACTGGAGTAAAAATACTGAAATATTTTGCTGGAGTTCTATAGCACTACGCAACAATGTTAGCTCTGAGTGAAGTCAAAGGGCTAACATTGTTGAAAACTCAAACCGATGAGCAGTGAACTTATTACTTATTACTTGCATGTAGCGCTATAAATATAGATAACAAAGAACCCCGACTTTTTGGTAAAATCAGGGTTCTGATAAATTATAAATAAAAATCACCAATTCTCTTCTAGTAAAAATTCAAATTCATAGCGTAAAGATTGTATATCTGCCAATCTTGCTACTAGTAAATTATCCTTTCCTGCATCTTGTAAACGAGATTTCCAGTAAATAATACTATCTGAATTATTTAACCAAAATTGAATTACTGTATCAACTACTCGGTCTAAATTCCAATCTACTTTTGGTGGTACTGCTTCCACTGATGCAATTAAAGCATCTAAAGTACAAGTATGAGTGGCTATATATTCAATACCTTTATTTTCAGACGTTTGAGCAATTGTTTGTTGGCGATCAAAAAAATTTAAAACATGAGAGACTCCTACAATATTAAATGTATATTCCATCTTAATTGTCTCCAGGTAATTTAAACTATCAATCAGTAGTATGGTCTTGTATTTACCCTGCACTGGAAATGTACAGCTTCTTGCAGCAAGAGATTTTTAATAGTTATCATTTTCTCCATTGATAAATTCAGTAAAGCGCTTGAGTGTTTGACTCGAACACTAAACTATGATGAAAAAGATGGATAACTATTAATTGTGGTTAACAATACTTGTTCCTAAAATGAATGAGTAAATCGTTTTACGATTAATGATTTTATACAACTGAACTATTCTCGATTATAAATGTAGGCAATCTACATAGTTATTTAGCAGTCATAGAGCGAGAGTGCTAATATTCCAAAGAGTATTTAATTGTTTATTAATCATATTATAAACCAAAAATAATCAAATTTCAATTAGCACTTAAAGAGTCAGAGTGCTAATCATAAAAAACAGATAGAATAGGATATTGCGAAGTTTAATTTGTATGAGAAAGGGGGCAAATACTATTTTTTATATTCCCTTGAATTTAGTCTTAACAGACATCAAAGGAGAGATGGCAGCCTTGTGTGGTGCTGCTTTGTGGGCTGTGGCATCATTGGTATATGGTCGTTTGGGAAAGAATATTGCCCCACTACACTTAAATTTGTTGAAAGGGGCAATTGCGATCGCCCTACTTTTAATTACAATATATTTCAGTGGCGGATTAATTCCCGATATTGCCCCTATATCCATCTTTTTGCTGTTAGTTAGTGGGTTGATGGGTATTGCTTTAGGGGATACGGCTTTTTTTGTAGCAATTAATTCCTTGGGTGTACGGCGTGCTTTATTGATGGGTACTTTAGTCCCACCCATAACCGCGATCGCTGCTATGATATTTTTGCAAGAACGGCTAAATATGCTCGCTTGGTGGGGAATTTTCATCACTATTTTAGGTGTTGCCTGGGTAATTTCCGAGCGTGTAGCTGAAACGGAGAATAATTACGCACATCATTTGATTAAAGGGATTAGCTATGGTTTATTAGCTGCGATCGCGAATACAATCGGTGCTTTGCTTTCCCGCGTCGCCTTAGCAAATACAACTGTTACCCCCATTTGGGCTGCCTTATTACGATTAATTGGAGGGGAATTGGTGCTATTAGGGTGGTTGTATTTACCCCAGCAACCCAGTAATTTTCAGTGGCAAATTCTTTACTCACGGCGAGCGATCGCGGGAATTTTTTTCGCGGCTTTTATTGGTACATATCTAGGTATTTGGTTACAGGTAACAGCAATTAAATTTACACAAACCGGAATTGCTACCACCTTATTGCAAACTAGTCCCTTATTTGCAATTCCCTTAGCAATGTGGATGGGAGAGAAAGTCAGTTGGCGAGCGATCGCAGGGGTCTTGGTAAGTCTGGGAGGGGTTGCACTGTTCTTTTATAGCAAGTAATGCCGGATTTTCGATTTTCGATTGTGAAAGAGTTACGACATAAGCTTTTCTTTCTTTCCATCTATCGCAATCATTTTTCTCTCTTAGTATAAAACCATGTTTTGTTAATTGCTGAGGTTAATCAACAGCAACATACCCAGGATAACCAATACCTACAGTTAATTTTTGAGGAGATAGTTACCAAATATCACAACAGAGTTAGAATAAAGTAAGCGTCTCTACAGTCAAAATTATGCACATAGTATCTCAAGCTATTGATTGTTTTGAGATACCGAGGAGGAAGCTATGAAAGCTGAAAATAGTCCTAACTTAAATATTCCCCACTATGACCCCCATATCATTCCAGGGGAAACCGCAGCACGTGCAGCTAGAGAGGGTAAGCATTTTGGTCATGTTGACCATGATGACCCTGCAGATAAGGAAAATATACATACCCGAGATGGCTATACTATTGACCAAGAAGGACTGATTAATAACTATGCAGTTGAACCGGAGATGTATATCTCTGAGCCTGGAGACTCAAAACAACAGGAACAAGAACGTAAAGCTCAACGCCTTCATCAACTCGAAGAACTAAGGGAAGATGAGGAAGGTTTATTGACTATGGAACATGACTTGCGTCATAGAGGACCTGGAATAATCTAGTAACCCAAGGCGGAAATCATCATAATTTTGGATTTTGGATTGACTCCATATCTAAAATTAGGGGTTTGTATCCTTTTATTTTTTGGTCAAAATTCAAAATTCAAAAGTTTCCTGCTCATATGTTTTAGCAGTCAATAATGTCCTCAGCTAATTGCGTAGTGCTATACAAATATTTTATTTCCTGATAATTATTACCAGGGATTTTTTTATACATGAGTATTTTATAAAGTAAAAATCTGCTTATTTCTACTCTCCAAGAACTCACTCTCTAAAAGTCTAAACTCCTTATTCTTCAACTCGATATCCCAATTCTGCTAGGCGAATCCGAGACTGTCGCCATTTAGGTCTGACTTTAACGAAAAGTTCTAAGTATACTTTCCCTGCAATTAGCTTTTGGATTTGTTGTCTGGCTGCACTACCAATAGATTTGAGCATCGATCCACCCTTACCAATCACAATCCCTTTTTGGGAACTTCGCTCTACGTTAATAGTTGCAATCACACGGGTAATACTGGGTGTTTCTTCTACTTGATCGATGGCGATCGCAACTGAGTGGGGTATTTCTTCCTTGGTTAACAATAATATCTGCTCGCGGATCAATTCACCCATAATAAACCGTTCTGGCTGGTCGGTGACTAAATCCGGTGGGTAATAGTATGGTCCAGGTTCTAAATGTTGAATTAATAATTGTTGCAGTTCGGGTAAATTAGTCCCGGTTTTAGCGGAGAATTTTATTGTTTGCCATTGATGGGTTACTGCTAATTCAGCGTAACTGTCATCGATTGGCTGACTATCAATGGGTTGTTGGTCTACTTTATTTAAACCTAAAATTACTGGTGTAGGAGAGTTCTGTAACAACTCAGCAATGTAGCGATCACCTCCACCACACTGAGTAGTACTATCTACCACAAATAACAGTACATCCACTGATTCAATAGCTATTTTAGCATTTTGGACTATTACCTTACCTAATTGATGATGGGGTTTATGAATCCCTGGTGTATCGACAAAAATTAATTGTGCTGCTGGAGTGGTTAAAATTCCTCGCAGGCGATTGCGTGTAGTTTGGGCGACAGGGGAGGTAATGGCAATTTTTTGACCTACTAGGTGATTCATTAAAGTAGATTTACCGACATTTGGGCGACCAATAATACCGATAAAACCTGATTTAAAATTGGGAGGAGCCTGAGGAATTGTTACTTGCTCTGGAAGAGAGAAGATGTCATTTTCCGAACTATTCACTGGTTATTCCTCCGTTTTATTTTATGAAGATGATAAACAATAGTGTAGGTGATAGCTCTAAGATGTTCTTGCTTGTCAACTTTCATCTTTATAAACTTTGCTTCGATGACCTATTTCTACAACTATTATCAATAGAACATCGTCAAAAATATCATATAACACACGGTAATCGCCTACTCTAACACGATAAGCATTTTCTCTATTTTTTAGCTTTTTTACCCCATTAGGACGTGGCTCTATGGCTAATTCATCAATTTTTACTTGTATGCGTTTTTGAATTTCTGGTGGTAACTTATTGAGTTGCTTTACAGCTCGTGTAGAAATCTCAACTGTATAGCTCACGCAACGTCCTTTTTCATTTCTTTTTTAACTTTTTCCCAGGGAATAGTACCATTAATCTGTATATCTTCTTTAGCTTCATCATAGGCTTTTAAATCTTCTTCATCTTCTTCATCCTCAATTTTTTTCAATAAAGCATAAATTTCATCTAAGGTACTGTCGTAGGCTTGGTAAAGCATGACGAGGATACCTTGAATTAATTGTTCTCTTTCTGTGTCAGTTTTCATTTTTAGACCTCTTGGCTAACTCCTAGGTTTGAGTCTATTGGTAAATTACCCATTGATCGATTTTCCTATTTGCAAATTACTATGAAATTTAGACAACAATCACTCTGGTGAATTTACTACATTCATATAAATGCTCAAGTCTTCTCTTACGTCTTTATCAAATTTCAAGCCTACCTCTGTTTCATCAGTTATTAGTAAATTATCTTTTGGTATATCTTGACCGTTTTCAGTAATTTTAATACTTTCAATTTTGACTAACTTACAGTAACCTTTTGTCTCGCTCACTAAAAAAAGACTGTCTCCAACAGACAAATTCACATCTTGTATCTTAGCTCTAGCAGCTTGAGGTTCTGGGAACCATCTTGTAACTTTACCAATTTCCTTAACTTGTCCTATTGATTTTTTTTGTTCAATAACGCGGTAAGTTACTAACTCAGCTAACGCTTGACACAAAGTTTCGACAAAATCACATAATTCTAGTAATATATCGAATCCTAAAGGAGCATCTATAAAACCCTCGTGAGCTGCATCATTACGATAATCGATAAGTTCTTTTAGTTTTATTTCCGCAGAGTATTCATTTATATGTTTATTTACCCAATTCCAAGCATTCGGTATTCCTGCATTAGTAAACAATTGTTCTAAAGCTTCTTTGCGTAAGTTCTGCTCGTGTAGCAAAAATGCATCTGGGACTAACTTATATTTATTTTCACCCTCATATTGATTTTCACCAGTTATACAAATAAATAAACTGCTAATAATATCTTTATAAAACTGACTGTTAATATTCTTATTTTTAAGTTTCAGTAGTAAGTTAGCCACACCTCTCTGGTGTGTCCCTTGAATCTCTTCATTCAAATCAGAATAATTAGGAAAAATTCGAGGTAGGTATTCTATCCATTCTCTTACTAGATTTTCGACAAAGTTTTCATAAATAGCATAGAGTCGAGTTACTACTGCACAGTTTTCGTAAACTCGCCAATCATTTTTATTTGGAGCAATTTCTTTCAGTGATGTAATTTTTTGACAATCTTCACGTTCTTGTTCCGTAATAGAACCTTCTCCAAACAAAATGTCCCTGAGTCTAAAATATGTCTGAATTATAGAACGTGTAGTAGAAATATCACCCCTCGCTTTATCCAGAATTTCTTGAAACATGAATACTTAATCTTTGATTACTTGCAAAAGCATTTCGTCAAATATTTTGATACGCTTTTGCAAATCTGATTTGGTTTTTCCCTGACCAGTAAATAGCTTTGATTCGTCTTGTATAAATATTTTTTTTGTTTCTTCAATCACTTTTTCTTTTTTATTTATCAATATATTAGTACTAGATAAATGGTTACTAAAACCAACCATAACAGCGTCATAATAAGCTTTGTAGGCTTTAGATTTCCATGCTTTTGAGTTTGGATCGAATGGTTTAAATAAATTCTCTCCATAAATATTGTGAGTGATTTTAATTGTGTCTAGGAAAATTTTTTTTAATGTATTAATATCATTATTATATAAATTGATATTCTTTCTCATATATGAATTAAGAAAATGTTCTAGTTTACCACTAAATTGCTCTATATTACGCAGTGCGAAAAAACGCAGGACTAGCTCTGCATCTTCCATTTTCTTGTATAAATTATTTTGAGCAAGCTCATCATTATTTTCAATGGGAATACCCCAGGCATTTGCAAAGATATGATTACTTGCAAGTTCCAATAATAGTTCATTTAATTTGCCAGAATATAAACAATTGCGTACCTCCTGACGACTAAGAGCTACACCTCCAGTATTAAGACGCTCAAAAGCAATCTGTTTTAAAAAAAGTGCTTCTTCCGGATCTGATGTTGATTCTGTAATTAACACAATAGATGATATTGAGCGGCGGTCAATACCTGCTTTAATTTTTTTAGGTAGTTTCTCATAAGTTCGTCCTTCTAACTCTGGCCAAAGTTCAAGTCCAGTTAGCTCTAATTTATTATCATAAAAATCCTGAATGGTAGTAATTCTTTGTTGACCATCCATCACTTCATAGGAATTATAATCTCTTTCATAAAGGATGATTGGGGGGACAGGAATATTAATCAAAAATGATTCGATTAATCGTGATTGCATTTTTTTATCCCAGCGAGATCTCCTTTGATAGAATGGTCTAATTTCCATATAACCGCTTTTTTTCAAAGATTCAGCGAAGCTGGGAAGTTTTTCACGATTTATTTCCGTGAGTATTCTTCTCTCTCCCTTTTCATATTTCCTGTTAATATCATCTTCAGACATTTTTTTTGTACCTTGTGGAGTTGATTCCTCCCACATATTTTGTTCGCTTGGCGCAAGTGACATTCTTACCCTCAACAAGAATAAATTGACTGCTGCTAACTATTTACTATGATTTTATCAACGTTAAATAATATGGAACTTCTTGCTTTTTGTGTAATTACTAAAAGCAAGAAGTATTTTCACCGATTAACGAGAATCCTTAAACCATTTAACAACACCATCAGCCATCGCCTTAGCTAACTTCTTCTGTTCCTTCTCATCCATCACCCACTCAAACTCTTCTGGATTACTCATAAAGCCCAACTCCAATAATATACTTGGTGCTTCTGCGGGACGGGTGAGTGCTAAGTTATTCCAAAACACCCCATAGGTAGGACGTTTACGCTTTTTCACTAAATAATTATGCATAAACACAGCCAAACTATGGGCTTGGGGATGATACCAAAACATACCTATACCCTGAATATTTTCCGCATCCCCTGCATCAGGTAAAGAATTGTAATGAATCGAAAATGCGATCGCTGGTTCTTCTTTAGCAATCATTTGTTGGCGAGCAACCAAGGAAACATCCCTATCGTCTTCCCTTGTCATCACGACGGTAGCACCTCGTTTGATTAACTCTTGTCGCAGCAACAGAGAAATCACTAAATTTACATCCTTCTCTTTGTAACCACTGTGTCCTATGGCTCCCGATTCCTTACCCCCATGTCCAGGATCGAGGAGAATCTTAATCCCAGATAAAGGTTTACGTTGGCTGGATTTGAGTTTGGGCGGATGACGTAAGGTTAAAACTAGGCTAGTTCCTTGGTATTTCAGCTTATAACCCCACTGTTGGTCTGTTTTGAGGTTAAAGGTATATTGTAGCCGTCCTGGAGCCACCTCCTGCCAATCCAGACGAGAAATTAACGGATCATCATCAGTGCGAATTGTGTCGGTTTGGGCGGTAGTATTATAAAGAGTGAGGGTAAAAGTTTTGTTGCCTTGTTGGACGCTGACAGGTACAGGAACTTCCAGAGGGAAAGTCATCTCTGTTGCTTGGGGAAGTTGTTTGTAACCCACACTGCGAATAATGGAACGGGGTGGGATAATATTAGATATAATCTGGGTCTCTTTGCTTTTAATCCAGGCACCATAATCTAACCTTAGCCATTCCCCTTCTTTCCCAGTAATTGTTGCTTGGGTTCCCTGGGGTAGGGGTGTGAGTCTAGAATAGTTAGTACTAGGGCCAGTGCGTGCCACTCCAGCATCTACATTAACTTCAGCAACTGATAACTGTTGTGGGGAGAGAATTTGGATATTACCAGTGCCTTCTTGGGTAAAACTTTCCCCATCTAAGGTAAGTTGAAATTTGGGTTTACCCAAATTACCAGGACTATCTACCTTTGTACAACCCTGGTATTTACTAATGTTTTTCTGGACATTAGGCTGGTTTTGTCCGGTTAAGGCGGCAAAATTGCTTGGTAGTTGTACTTGTTGATTTTGAGGTAACAGAGATATATTACGTTCCCCTAATTGTACAGATACAGTCCCATTTGGTGCAGCAATCGCACTAAAACAAATTAATTCTCCCGGCATTCTGGCAATGTCAACCGCCGGTGTTAAGGAATCTTTGGCAAAAGCTAAACCTTGGGGAATTACGGCTTGGGTAGTATTCCTAATCACCTTTACCTGGACTGTTTGATTTTCATAGCTTACAGTAAACAGGTTCTCTCCCAATTGTAAGGGCAAACTAGGGGCAAAATGACCAGACTGACTACGGACAATCACTTTACCATTGATAGATACCTTTCCTTGGGGGGGAGCCGTACCCAGGAAGAATATTTTCTCTGCTGTAGTTTTGTGATTATTTCGGGGATAAACCACTACCAAAGATTTTTCGTTAGCCAAAGCTAGGGAGGGAATAACGATAGAACCTAATACTACTAATCCTAAAAGTTGTTTCACACAAAAATAGTTGCAGCTAATTTACAAAGATTGATCAGATAAATTACCAATTGGTAATTTTGTTCGGAAAACATCCTCATTAACTTGAAAACATGACTATGGCACAATTACGGGATGTATTTATTAGCAGGTGCTTGAAATCCAAAATATTATGACTAAGTTTGTCTTCGTCACAGGCGGTGTAGTTTCCAGTATTGGCAAAGGTATTGTAGCAGCTAGTCTGGGACGTTTACTCAAATCGCGGGGCTATTCGGTATCCATTCTCAAACTCGATCCTTATATTAATGTCGATCCAGGAACTATGAGTCCTTTCCAGCATGGAGAGGTATTTGTAACTAAGGATGGTGCAGAAACCGATTTAGATTTGGGACATTACGAACGCTTCACCGATACTTATATGTCACGGTTGAACAGCGTTACCACGGGTTCTATTTACCAAGCGGTAATTAATAAAGAACGGCGCGGCGAGTACAATGGCGGTACAGTTCAGGTAATCCCTCATATTACCAATGAAATTAAGGACAGAATTGTTCGAGTCGCCAACAATACTGACTCAGATGTAGTAATTACTGAAATTGGTGGTACCGTAGGAGATATTGAATCTCTGCCCTTTTTAGAGGCAATTCGCCAGTTCCGCAAGGATGTAGGTAGACAAAATGTGCTATATATGCATGTTACTTTGTTACCTTGGATCGCTTCGGCTGGGGAAATGAAAACTAAACCCACTCAGCATTCCGTCAAAGAACTACGTTCCATTGGCATTCAACCTGATATTATTGTTTGTCGGTGCGATCGACCATTAGCCGCAAATTTAAAACAAAAGTTATCGGAATTTTGTGATGTCTCTTCTGAATGCGTTATTACTTCTCCCGATGCCAAAAGCATTTATGAAGTGCCTCTAATTTTGGAACAGGAAGGATTAGCAGAGCAAACTTTAGCACTGTTACAAATGGAACAACGCCAACCCGATTTACAACAATGGCAAACCTTAGTAAATAGGTTGTATACACCCAAGCATCGGATTGAGATTGCCATTGTCGGTAAGTATGTGCGTTTAAATGATGCCTACCTTTCCGTAGTCGAAGCACTGCGTCATGGAGCCATCGCCACCCACGGAGATTTACATTTGCGCTGGGTAAACTCGGAAAAATTGGAAACAGAGTCAGCAGAGAAATACTTAGATGGAGTAGATGGTATAGTCGTCCCTGGAGGCTTTGGTGCTCGTGGAGTTGATGGGAAAATAGCCGCCATTAAATATGCCCGCGATCAAAAAATTCCTTTTCTCGGATTGTGCTTAGGGATGCAATGCTGTGTCATTGAATGGGCAAGAAATGTTGCCGGATTAGCCAATGCCCATAGTGCTGAATTTGAAACCTACGCAGACAATCCCGTCATTAACCTATTACCAGAACAACAAGATGTAGTCGATTTAGGCGGTACTATGCGTCTGGGTTTATATCCTTGTCGCATCGTCCCCAAAACCTTGGCACATCAACTCTACCAAAACGAAGTTGTTTACGAACGCCATCGCCATCGCTACGAATTTAACAATGCTTACCGTAACCTCTTGTTAGATTCTGGCTATGTTATTAGTGGCACATCTCCTGATGGGCGGTTAGTGGAAATAATTGAACTACCAGACCATCCCTTCTTCTTGGCTTGTCAATTCCATCCAGAATTTCAATCTCGTCCCAGTGCATCCCACCCCTTATTTACAGGATTTATCAGTGCTGCGATCGCCAGGGAGTATAGTCACCCTAACGTGCAAACCCCTGTAAAAGTATCTTAAATTCAGGCTAGAGTTCATAAATATACATATTTTCAACTACATTGAATTATGTAAATTGCATAACACCATTGTTATCTATTAATTTGAGGTTGTAGGATACAACATATTGTTTGTGGTGAATTATTTTTTCCCACAAGCATAAT
>NZ_FYBH01000359.1 GCF_900185595.1 Calothrix rhizosoleniae SC01 | reverse complement strand
GACAGTTCTGAGGTAACTGCTGTCGGAATTTCTCCAGCTTTTTATGAGCTTGTTTTGTCCATATATCTATACGTTTCTGGGACTCTACAAATACCGCCACAGTCACTGCTGGATGTCCACCAGCAAAAGCCAATTCGTTGGGCGGTTCCACAATACCTTTTTCTATCTTTGCCAAATCTCCTAAGGGCTGAAATTGAGCGTCACTAGAGCCACATGTGTTACAACGAATGGGTATTTGACGTAATCGTTTAAGGGAATCTACTTCCCCTTTCACCTCAATTAACAAGTCATTATTATTACCACGTAATTGTCCGGCGGCACTCTTAGAATCACTCTGTTGAATTTGCTGTGATACGTCTGTTGCTGTTAACCCTAATGCTGCTAAATCGGGAGCATTTACAGTCACGCTAATTTCTTCATTAGGAGCGCCAAAAATCTCTACTTTCTCCGTACCATTGAGATTTCTCAGTTCATCTTGCAGTAACTTAGCTTGGCGCTGGAGAATGGCATAATTGGGAGAATTATCCTGTTCCCAAGTTAAGGCTGCTATTAAAGCGTAAGCTCTGACCTCTACTTCCTCTAAATCTGGTTCAGTGGCTTCTGGAGGTAATTCTGACTTGACTTCCCGTAAGCGATCGCGTACTCTCGACCATACTCCATCTACTTCTGTACTCTTCATGCGATCCAGTAAATCAATAGAGATAATGGAGGCTCCTGCTCTGGAAGTGGATTCGTAGGTTTTGATTTCTTCGATTTCAGCAATTTTGTTTTCTATTTTCTCTGTAATTAGTGCCTCTACCCTTTCGGCTGTGGCTCCAGGATAAAATGTCTTTACCAAGGCAGCACGGGAAACTAATTCAGGATCTTCTAGTCGGGGTAAACTCTGGTAGGATGTAATTCCCCAAATAACAATTAAAAAAATTGTCAGAATCAATAATCGGAAATTTTTGTATAAAATTTGAACCATAATTATTTTATTCCCCTGAAGAGTTCAATTAAATCTAAACAAAACTTCCTCATCAAAAATCATCTACTGGACGAACTAACTGACCAGTAACAATTCTTTGAATGCCCTCAGTAATAACTCTGTCACCAGATTTAATGGCTCCGCGCACCAAAACCTGATCACTCTCTGTGTATAAAATTTCTACATCTCTTCGTTCCACCAGATATGCTTTGGTTGGGGATCCCTGTTGCTTTGGTTCAGCTAAAACATAACTAGACCACAAACCCTTTTCACCACGAGCTAAGGAATTGATGGGTAACCAGTAGCCTTTGGTCGGTAAATCTTGAGACAATTGCAACCGGGCGATTTGTCCTGGAGCTAGAGATTGTGGTTGTGATGTTTTTACATTGAGTATGACTGTGCGAGTCCTAGTAATTGGGTTGACTTCGGGCAAAATTGATTTAACTCTGGCTAGGTAAGTTTTTTGTCCAATTACGACCTTTTTGCGACTACCAGGGATAATTTTGGCAATTAACTGTAAGGGAACCCCAATTTCTACTTCTGGTTGGGCATTTTCGACTAAGCGCACCACCGATTGACCCCCATTGACTACAGTCCCCTCATCCAAATGGCGTTTGGCAATTTTTCCGGAAAAGGGAGCTTTAATGGTGCTTTTGGCAATGGTAATCTCTAGATCAGTGATCTGAGCATCTAATTGTTTAACTACGGCTTGTTGGGCAACTATCTGTTCCTTGCGAGTTCCCACTTGTAATTCTTGTAAATTACTACGGGCAGCAGCTAAACGCCTGGAAAGGGCATTGGCATTGAATGCCACTTCGTCATACCGCTCTCGGGAAATTGCCCCATCTGTGTATAATTTTTTTCTTCTCTCTCGTCTAATTTCTTCTAGCTTTAACTGTTCCTCTAGGTCTTGGAGCTGGGCGAGAGAAGATGCTATTTTTTCTTTTCTAGGCCCCGCTTTCAGCTCATCCAATACTGCGATCGCTTGGGTCTTTCTTGCCAGTAATTGTTGTCGTTGTGCTTCTAAGTTGCTAGTATCAAGTTTAGCTATAGGACTACCAGTAATTACCCGTTCACCACGATCAACTTTTAGCCATATTACCCTACCTGACCGCTCAAAGCCTAACTCACTAGTACGTACTGATGCTACTTCTCCTGTATATGTTTGTACTACTGAATAGGACTTTACGGCTGCAATTTTTTTGGTTTTTACAGGCAGAATATTGGCAGCAGTCACCTGAGCTGGGGGTTTTTGCTTGGGTAAGCGTAATAACCCAATGGCAAAACCTGATACTAGTAGTATGGCAGATGCTGAAGCAAATCCCCACCATCGTAATTGGGGACGAGGTATTACCTCTGGCAATTTATTATCGTCTAAAGAAAATGGTACGTTTTGTTTTCCTGTTAGTTCCTCTTTCATAGCTCCCATCCCCTACCAGATAGCTAAGCAGGCAAAGATATTATTGAACAAGTAGTATGAAATAAGTTGCATACTACTTGTTCAATAATATAAATTTTATATATAGCGGATGTCAAGAGGTTGAGATTATGGCGTTAGCACAAGCTGTAATGAGTCTGTTAGCTCACAAAGCTTGCAGTGGTTATGATATAGCCAAAGAATTTGAAGGTAGTGTGGGGTGTTTTTGGCAAGCAACTCACCAACAGATATACCGAGAATTAAAAAAGCTAGAAAAGCAAGGTTGGGTGAGCGTGGAAGTCATTCCCCAGGGAAAATCATTGGATAAAAAAGTTTACCATTTAACTGAACTAGGACAGCAACATTTAATTGAGTGGATTGACCAAGAATGTGAATTGGGAACTATTAAAGAGGATATCTTGGTGAAGATATTTTCTGGACATTTAGTACCTAGAACTGTTTTAATACAGCAGCTAGAAACGCATCGCCGCCAGCATCTGAAAAAATTAGCAATCTACGAAAGCATTGCTGAACAATTTGTCGATCATCTAGAGAAATTACCACCAGATAAACTAGGTAAATATATGACTTTGCGCCGGGGAATTATTTGCGAACAGGAATGGATTAGGTGGTGTGAAGAGTCTATAGAAATTTTAGCAAAAGCTCATCCGGTCAAACCTTACACGGCTCACCCGAGCAGCATTAATTAGTGGTGCTTATTGAATCAGGAAGCAGGTAATATTTGAGAGTGGATTTTTTTGGCTCCCATTGATTATAATGTCTAATCTTGACCATCCCCCGAGAATATTATTTTTATACGGCTCTTTACGAGAACGTTCTTACAGTCGCTTATTAGCAGAAGAAGCAGGGCGAATAATTTCAGCAATGGGTGCTGAAGTCAAGTTTTTCCATCCTCACGACTTACCTTTGCGGGGAAGGGTTGATGATTCCCATCCCCAAGTGCAAGAATTAAGAGAATTGAGTCAGTGGTCAGAAGGTCAAGTTTGGTCTTCACCAGAAATGCATGGTAATGTTACGGGCATTCTCAAAAATCAAATTGACTGGATACCTCTAAGTATTGGTGCGGTTAGACCAACCCAAGGAAAAACTTTGGCAGTGATGCAGGTTAGTGGTGGTTCTCAGTCTTTTAATGCCGTTAATACCATGCGAATTTTAGGGCGCTGGATGCGGATGTTTACAATTCCTAATCAGTCTTCAGTAGCAAAAGCTTATCAGGAATTCCATGAAGATGGGACAATGAAAGACTCTTCTTACCGAGATCGAGTGGTAGATGTGATGGAAGAATTATATAAATTTACGTTTTTATTACGGGATAAAGTAGATTATCTCACTGATCGTTACAGCGAGCGTAAAGAAAAAGGCGTTGCTGATTTGAAGTATTAAATGGAAACATCAGATACTTAGGTGATTTCTGAAAAGAATTTTACCAATGAAAAGGGCGCAAGCCTTGCGCCCCTAAGGTAAATTTCTTATTTTCTGGTAATCTTAAGTCTGGAAATCTCCTTAAAACTTTTATTCTCTGTGCCTCTTCTAGCTACTCAATGTTGCCATTTTCAGGGAGAGAATCACTACTAAATTGGTGGTGAATCTTTCTTGTCTGCTTACTATCCTGATCACTAGCTTCCATAACACAATCAATCAAGTGATCTGTAAACGGTATGCGTAGATGGAAAGTTCCATCTGGCTTGAGTTTGATAGGGCGATCGCCAATTTTTACAGCTGCACCTGCTTCTGTGGCTCCGTGAATGAGCAATTCTGCATCGGCAACGAACCAAAATTCTTGTTCTGAACGACTGAATACGCGAATTGTTGCGGAACGTGCTAATAATAACCACCGTTCTTCATCCGTAATATAGCCAATTTCTGCCATGTAGTTGCGATCGCTGATGGGAATTGCGACAAAGCGATCATTTGTGGTTTGGTCACATTCATATTGCTGTACTAACTTAGGAGTTTGATAACTCAAGTCAATATCAGTGACATCATACAGTCTGAGGGCTAATTGTTTACCTCCCTGGTGTTGCAATTCCTTTTTTTGAGCTTCAGATATATTCCAGGAGGCATAAGCCCATTTGGGAGTGCGGTTAGTGAGTACAACTGTACTTTCCCCATCCTTAATCGGAGCAGTGGGATATACAGATGTGATATTACCATTTTCTGCTGTAGATTGAGTAGGCCAGAAGGATGCGGCTGCGGTAGCTGCTGTTACACCAGCAGTGGCTGCTGTAACACCATTGGTTGATGATTCTCCTTCAAAGGAACTGAAAACCCGAATAATATTAGAACGGGTCAGGGGCTGCCAATCTCTCTCATGACCATAACCGATTTCCGCCATATAGTCGCGATCGCTTAGGGGAATTTCCACGAGACAATTATTTTCTGTATGCCCGCATTCGTATTGTTTTACAAGTTTGGGACTTTGATAGCTCAAGTCAATGTCGGTAACATCATACAATCGTAGGGTAAGGTGTTCATCTCCCTGTTGACTGCCAATATTCTGATCTGATGGAGAAATGTCCCATTCAGCATAAGCTCTACTTTCACTCTGGGGGGTGAGGAAGAGAGTAGTTTCCTTGGTGGCTGTGTTGCTAGATAGTGGAGAAGGCTCTGCGGCATCCGCAACCTGATCTAAGGTTTCTGAGGATACTTCTTGGGTATCAACAGGATTATTATCTGCTTGTTTTTTGCTAGCAATGGCTGCGGCTCCTGCTACACCAGCAATCCCAGCAGCGATGGCAGCTCCACCAAGACCATTCATTTCTCCTCCTGTGTTTGTATTTTCTGGTGATGGTGGCTCTTGTTGACCATATTGGGATGGATAGGAAGGGTTGACTACAGCTACGGGGGCTTCTAGGTCTAAAGATGAATTGTTGATATTCCCAGAATTATCAACTACGTCACTAGAGGGAGAGGGGATGGTATCAGTTGTCTGAGATTCATCAATCCCGGAATTTGGTGGTACAGTACTGTTTTCTTTGATAACAGTTTCTGTTGTTACTTCTTGATTTTTTTTACGCCCCAGAATAAATAGTAAACCACAGGCACCCAAAATTCCCAATAGTAACTGCCACCACCAGCTCAGCCCTTCTTCAGTACTTGTAATTGTATTAGTACTGTTACTGGCTGCACCAGGTGTTAATGTTTGACGGTCAGCCCTTTCCCCTGTGCGGTCACTAACTGCTTTGGTATCATTTATGTTAGAGGTGCTGCTACTCCCATCATTATTTGTACTGGTAGTGAAACTAGATGCAGTAGGTTTTTTAGTACTTTCTGGTGAAGGTTGAGTAGTAGAGGAATTATCATCATCACTGGGGACTGGAGTTGATACCTTTTGAGCGATCGCATCAGCTTGTTTGGCGATCCCTTCTTTGACACTATCCTGTCCCGGCTTATTGCTGGTAAATCCCAGAAAATTACTGACTGCAGCACTAGGATTTTTTTTATAAATATATACTGAAGGTAGGGAAAAAGGATACTTAGGATTATCTGGCTTGGTTTTATGTAGAGCTAAAGTTCGTACACCTTGTAAATTGGATAATTGACTCACCAGTACGTAGCTAATGCCGTTTTCCCCTAGTTGAGGCACAATCTCTGCTGTATCATCTGCTGATATTTGGGTCGCATTAGAGCCTGTGGTAAATTTACCTTTCTTAAAGACTGGATAATTACGGAAGGCTTGGCGAATTTCACTATTGTTAGGGCGGTCTATTAACTTAATTTTACCCGGAGAACTACCTAGTTCTGACCAATTTGTCATCTGTCCTCGGAAAATACGGGCAAATTCCTTAATAGTCAAGCTGCCCTTAAAAGGATTTTCTTGCCCCACAATAATAGCAATTTTGTCCCGATGCACCAGCAGTTGTTCTAAACCTTTAGCTTTTTCCTCAGGTGTGAGTTCCTGGTTAACTGCTGCAATGTCTGCTTTCCCATCCAATACAGAGTTTAATGCATCTTCCGTATTACTAGTAGCTATTTCTACTTCAGTCCCAGAGAATTGTTTTTCAAACTTGGATTTCAAGCTTTCGTTAATTACGGCCATTCCCTGGGAACTGTTAATCTTAACGGTGGTGCCACTGGGAATATTTTCTGGTAATTCAAAAGTCGGATTCTCATTGGATGATTCTGCCCGTGTGGCAGTTGACACAATGAGAGTTGTAGCTATGGGAGTGCTAGCTAATACCAACAATAATGCTAGATTAACAATTTGATTATCTTTGTTTTCTTTTTGCCACATATGCTTTTAGGTTTTTAAGCTAGCGGCAACAAAAAGTTGATCAGTACTATTTGCTGCCTATGTTTACATTTAGACGGGCTAATTATACATCTGTGTTATCTATTTGCTAAGTTGTAGGTAATACTTGTGGTCTGAGGCAACTACTTTTATAAATCTATCTTGCTAGCCCAGTATCGGATCCAGAAGTTGATTTTTTTTAATTATTAGCGATCGCATCCAGGGTCTAAAAATATATGTCACGGATGGTACAAGTATTTCCCTGCAACATTTTGATCCCTAATGGGCAAAAATTGGTAAATTCCCTGATAAAATAGTCATCCAACTAATCCTGGAGTTTTTTTTGTAAGTCCTTCACCGACCGATAAAGCTCTGGTAATCGACCGAATATCGCAGATACTTTGAGATACTTTTTGTGGGGTATCGCGGGACTACCGCAAACCACTTCACCGGGAGGAACATCATTGTGAACTCCGGCTTTAGCAGCAGTAATTGCTCCATCTCCAATTGTTACTTGATTGGCAATTCCTGATTGCCCTGCCATAATCACCCGATTTCCAACTTTCACCCCTCCTGCCATCCCCGACTGACCAGCAATAGCACAACCATTGCCAATTTGACAACCGTGACCAATTTGTACTAAATTATCAATCTTGGTCTGACTACCTATGCGGGTTTCACCTACAGATGGACGATCAATAGCAGTGTTACAGCCGACTTCTACCCCATCTTCTAAGACTGTATAACCAGATTGTTCCATTTTTAACCAACCATCAGCAGTGGGTACAAACCCAAAACCTTCCGCACCAATAACAGCGCCACTATGAATTACACAATCTGCACCAATGCAACTACGTTCATGGATAGTACAGTTAGCGTGTAGAATGGTGCGATCGCCAATTGTTACCTGGGGATAAACTACCACATTCGGATGGATGCACACCCCATTACCAATATTTACCTCTGCTTGGATTACTGCATGGGCACCAATATAAACATCGTTACCAACTTTTGCTGTGGAGTGAATGATGGCGGAGGGGTGAATTTCAGGTTGGGGTTGCCAAGCTTGATAAAAAATTGCGATTGTTTTAGCAAAAAATAAGCGAGGATCGGCAACTGCGATCCAAGCAATACCCCGTGTTTGTGCCTGGGCTTGTAAATCTTCATTTAAGGGTAAAATCAAGGCGCTGGCATTAGTTTTGCCGACAAAAGAGGCAAATTTTGTCCCTTCTATATAACTAATATTACCGATTTTTGCATGATCAATTTCTCTCACCTCTGTAATCTCAGGGTTCAGTTCTTGATCTATATGGAGGCTATGGGAAATACTATCCTCACCCAATTGTTGAATAATTTCACTGAATTTCATGGCTGTGTTAGTAAAAAAATGTGATCGAACTAAATATTAGTGTCGTTTTTTGTCACATTTAAGTTCTATACCACACAGAAGGAGTAAAGGAGTGAAGGAGTGAGGTAATGTAACTCTCCACACTCCCCACAATTTCTACACTTACAACATTCCCTATCCTCCAAGACTTATTGATAAGGAATACCACTAATCAGGCGGACACGATATTAACTAGTAGGAGAAGAAATTTCTTCTGATGCTAAAAGCTCCCGAATCATTCTGGTTAAGGCTTTTTGGAACAACTGGGTAGTAATTTGCTGTCCCAAACGCTGTACCCCAGGATTGACCATTGCTTGAGCTATTTGCGGAGCAATTGTTACAGGATCGAAACCACGAGTTTCCTGCAAAATATTCACAATCCGTTTGATATGTTCTAGGGTTTCTTGTTGCTCAACTGTAGCTGCGGGTGTTTGATTTACGGCGGTTATTCCCACCCTTTCCCTTAACATATAGGTGAGCTGGTGTAAAACATTTCTACCCAAAGCATCAAAACTTTTGAGCATTTCATCCACCAAGCGATCGCGGATAAATCCTCCTCTTTCGGATGAGAGAAAATCTACAGCTCCATCTAATGCCAATGCCAAATCATAATCTTGGCTTTTACGAGCATTTTTTAATAAGTTTTCTAAACGATTCCAACGAAAACTACCTTCTTTAAATAGTAAATCCCTCAAAGATGTTCTTAGTTCTACCGCAGTATCTGTTAACAGGCGTTTGGCTACATATGGATATGCTTCATTGAGAACTTTAAAGTCAGGATCAATATAAATAGCAATACCTTCCAAAGTTACCAAGGAGCGAATAATTAAAGCATAATACGGAGGTACCCGGAAGGGATATTCATACATTAAAGCTGATAAGTCATCAGTGATGCTTTTAATATTGAACTCTGCAACACTGGCTCCTTGAACATTAGCAAATACCTTACCAAAAGCCGGAATAATCGGACTTAAGTCTGTATCGGGTGACAAAAACTCTAATTTGACGTAGTCATTAGCTAACCCTTCAAAGTCACGGTTGACAACGTGAACGATCGCCTCAATTAAACCATAACGCTGGGCTGGTTTTACCTCGCTCATCATACCAAAATCCAAATAAGCCAGTTTCCCATCTGTGGTAGCTAGCAAATTACCTGGGTGAGGATCAGCGTGGAAAAATCCATTTTCTAACAACTGGCGTAGGGAACACTGTACTCCCACTTCAATTAAATAACGAGCATCTATCCCTTGAGCAGCAATTTCTTTTGCCTGGGTTAATTTTGTGCCGTTAATCCACTCCATTGTCAATACACGGCGATTGGTATATTCCCAGTAAATTTTGGGAACATATATGTCTTGAATATGACCGTAGAGTTGATAAAAATGTTCTGCGTTTTCTCCCTCGTGAATGTAATCCATCTCCTCGAAGATACGTTGACCTAATTCATCGAGGATACCGACTAAATCACTACGTATACGCTTAAACTTTTGTACTGCCCATGCACATAATCGCCGCAGGATATATAAATCAATGGTAATACATTCTCTTAAGTCGGGACGCTGAACTTTGACCGCAACTTCTTCCCCCGTACTCAATTTTCCTTTATAAACTTGTCCCAAGGAAGCTGCTGCAATTGGTTGGGAAGAAAACTCTGTATAGATTGCTTCCGGGCCCAGACCTAGTTCTTCTTCAATAAATTGGTATGCTATTTCATTGGGAAAAGCTGGCAACTGGTCTTGTAAGCGGGTTAATTCTTCTAAATATAGGGGTGGAACTAAATCAGGACGGGTAGATAAAGCTTGTCCAATTTTAATATATGCAGGCCCTAACTTTGTCAGTAGTTCCCGTAATTTTACCGCGTGACGGTATTCATTTTTGACATATGCTCCTCGCTTCTGATCCCACCACAAACCAATAGCAAAAGCAATTGTTGGTTGGAGAACAGTGACTATACGCCGTAAAACTTGTAAGGGGCGGCGTTGGTAATAGGTTGTTATTTCTTCGGCATCGTAACGCAAACTTTCCGGCTCTGATATGGTCTTTGCCACATGAGGATGTTTTCGATTCGATAAACGTCCAGCAGATGCCTGAATAACATTTTCTGGTATTTCTTGATGTCTGTCCCCTTGGGAAGAAGGAGTATCTGTCTTCACAATCATGAATTTACCACCACATGGGCATCAGTATGTTAAGTATTGTAACAAGAGATTGAGAATAATGCATGTACTTTCATGATAAGCGATCACCTAGGGTAAATCCTGGAATATCAAGATTTCTCAAGGAAAATAGTTGTTAAATCGACTACCTAATAATGAAACATAATCAATTCTCCAATTTCATCGACTAGCACTACTTTCTTTGCTCCCCCTTGTCCCTCCCCTCACAAGGGTAGGTTTTTAACATTTCGGTTGAAGCTAGACTTGGGAGATTAGCAGACAGGCAGACAAGGAAGATTGGAAGAGGCAGGGGAGTAGGGAGTAGGATACAAGCCCATACATGAATGTAGGGGCTTGTATCCTTTTCTTTTTCGATCAAATAAGCTTTTGAACTAGTTTGTGTTGTTGGGAACCGTACTTTTTTTGTTCGGTTTCCCACCTTGTCTACTTTCCCTATATTTTTTGGGGGATTATAGGGGGGTTGTCATTCTTATCTGACCAACACCTAATTGTAAGAAGCCTACACCTGTGAGGGTTCCCCTGCTCCTCTGCATCCCAAGTAGATTGATTATTATTTGGAAGTCCCTTACTTGCAAGCTATAAATTAGGTGAAGAGAAACATACTTGAGAGGTAAAATCTGTATGACAGCTTACCAAGCCAACTTAGATGCTTCATCTACATCAGAACAACTAATCGACGAAATGATTCCAGATACCAGAACCATCAATCATATAGAAGTAATCGAAAATGTGATCGATACTTTGGCACAAAAAGATAGTGCTATGGTCAGTCATCCTGAAGAAGGTGGGTATTTATGGAAGTTTAACTATGGCAGTGTGGAAGTGTTTGTTCAACTGACGGGTACTACAGACGAAGATACTTTAACTGTTTGGTCTGCGGTACTACCTTTACCAGCTAAGGATGAACCGAAGCTGACTCGACAACTGTTAGAAATGAACTGTACTAGTACTTTTGAAGCTCGTTTCGGTATTATAGAAAATAAAGTAGTTGTATTAGCGAACCGCACTTTGGCGGAAATCTCTCCTGGTGAGGTTTCCCGTGCAATTACAATTGTCGCCACTCTCGCGGATGATCACGATGAAGCTTTTCAGTCTGCATTTGGCATGAGTTAATAACTTCTAGTTATGGTTTTGAGTTATGAGCGAGGAATTAACAACACAATTCACAACTCACAACTCTAAACCAATTTGGCGACTAATTCCTCTGCTTGATGCTCCTGGGAATGTGCAAATGGCAGTTGATAGTTGGTTGCTAGAGCAACATCAATGTGGTAAACATCCACCAACTTTAAGATTTTATACTTGGTCGCCAATAGCTATTTCTTTGGGGTATCACCAACATAAGTATCCACCAGATTGGCAAAAATTAACCTGGCAAGGTGAGACATTAGATTTAGTCCGTCGTCCTACAGGAGGAAGAGCTGTACTGCACCATCATGATTTGACCTATGCTGTGATTACATCCGGACTACCTGCTAGCCGAGCCCAGGCTTATGTAAAAATTTGTGAATTTTTGATTCAAGGTTGGCGATCGCTAGGTATTGATTTGCACTATGGTAAAGCAGGAAGAGGTTATATTCACAACCCCAATTGTTTTGGTACTGCCACTAATGCGGATTTAGTCACCACGGATGGTTATAAGTTTATTGGTAGTGCCCAGTTAAGAAGGGGTGACTTTATTTTGCAACATGGTTCTATGGTTTTGCACTCAGACTCTCATCTTTTTGCTCGGGTATTTGGCACAGAATATGGGAGCAATATCCAACTCCCAGAACACCTGAGTATAGATAATATTATTACCGCTTTAGTGGCAGCAGCTGAAGATTGTTTTTCCATTCAGCTCCAGTTACAATCGCTTTCTGAGACAGAATGGCAAGCGATTGGAGGGAAGAGTGGAGGAGTGGAGGAGTGAAGGAGTGAAGGAGTGAAGGAGTGAAGGAGTGAAGGAGTGAAGGAGTGAAACCCTTCTGACAACTTCCGCAACATCCAAAATCGCCAACGGATTATCTGTTGCTCAACATCCAAACCTCCCTGTATCTCCTCAAGGGGGAAATCTAAAATCTAAAATCCAAAATCTAAAATCCAAAATAGTATGAGTGATAAAGAGCAACAACATCCCCTGTATAATCGCGATCGACCCTTGGTAGATAATTTGCTGGTAGCAGAAGCAACAGATTTACACTTAGCAGAATTAGCTCGATTACGAGTTCGTTATCAAGGTTTTCCTGGTGCTAAGGATATTCAACAAGATTTAGATCAAGTTTTGCAACAATGGGGCTTAACAGAGACAGAACTTTTTGCCAAAACCCGTTCCATCCATAGTATGGGAGGTATTTATAAAAGTCGTGGCAAAAAAGAAGAACAAGATTGGAATTAAAAAAATAAATGCACCCTACAATCATTTCACCTAAGCTGAAGCAAAAGCCCTTGGTGGAATGGGAACTAGTTGGGGAGTAGACAAGCAAGTTCCTTGTCTATACCACACACCTTCAACCTCAAATGCCTCAAAATGGGTTGTTAAAATTGCCCAAGCCTGTTCATTTAATCCAGCTGAGTAAGTCCAAGTAAATTGATTATTATTACGAAGTTTTTGTTCAAGTTCTGCTAAATCTTCTGGTAGCCAAAATTTACTCATAATCCTTTGGGTAGCGACCTCAGGAGGAGTTTCTAACATATCAGACATCGGCTGATTTATTATGATTTGTTTGCGGTTATCCTGGCGAACAATACTAATTGGACGCTCGTTCTCAGCCGCCGTCACCATCCGACACAATAGGTCTACTGGAACATGCAACTGGCTACAAAACACAGAACCACCACAACGTAGAATCGTTTCTGCTGTTTCAGAAGGCGTAGGAGCCTCATGAGATGCCATCCACCCATAAAATTCGATTGGTTGCTTACAACGCCTCCATCCTATGCGTACCTTTCCTTTAATTTTGGCCGCAGTTTCACTCAGAGCATCTCCGTAGCTTTGGGCTAAATCTGTAGCATCTCGTTTGGTTGGTGCAAGAATAGATACACCTTCATAGGAGATTTTATAATTCCAGCCCGGTAAGTTTAATACTTTAAGAATACTCACACTCACCTTCTCTTGACCCTCCAGAATCTTTATATACTTTTACACTGGTAGAATTGCTAGATACGGAAAGTTTAAAAGTTTCTTGCCAAATTATTTTTCTCTCCTCTTCAGAAATGGACAAAGCCGATGTAATAATCGCAAAATCCCCTGGTGTGGGTAGTACCTCCCCTTTAGATAAGGCTGATAGGTTTTTTACTCCACAACGCTTAAGTTTTGCCATATTCAATCGCACTAAGTCAGCAATGGTTTTGGGAGGTGTGGGCTCTGCTTTATAAGAGTGAGCAGTTGTAGTTTTAGCTACCCACTCGTACAACATTTCTTCCAATACCTCACTTTGAGAAAAGCCTTGCTTGGCACAAATACTTTTGAACTCTCTTGCCAACTCTACCGGAACGTAGCCGCTGACTTGTTTGTAATCATCTGAACGCCTTCTGTCAGTCATATGTCGGACTGTATTAACATCACACTTACTTCTATTTTCTATCATGACATCTAAAAAACAAGACATTTCATAACTTATTTTTTAAATGATATGTTGACATGAAAAAATGACAAGGGTTAATATAAGGAAATAGAGAAACATAACAAGTAGGCAGGGCAAGGAAAGGTAGGGCACCCCAGCAGCTAGCTTCCGGCTGCGATGCTAGCTCAATAACTTTAATTAGGAATCCAAGGGTTTCATTCCCTCTTAGACATTTAGTATATATGATTGCATCCACTTACGCAATCCCTGTCAACTTAAGTACTTGTATTTTCTAGCAAAACAGATTACACCACGGAGAGTTATTGAATTGATATGAAAATACACCATATATTTTGAATTTTCATAGTGCTTGGCTGAATCCATAACAGGTAAAGCATTTTGCTTCCCTGGGGTTTGAATTTAATTAAAGGTATAACCCGATAAAAATATGACTACATTAACCTTTGAACAGTTTATTCATCCATTATCTGAGTTCCCTCAGGTTGAAAATCTTGCTGGGACGGATGAGCCTACATTAGATTTTTACACTATGGCAGGAGTAATACTGTATACAGCTTGTGTTCATGACAATCAGAAGGCGAGGAAAAAAGCCTTGGAAACATCAGCTATGAATGCAGGATTGGTAGATGTAAATTTGCTATTTAGACGATGCCAAACAGGAGATCGTGGGGCGATTTTAGAAATGATTAGTTTAATTGTTTCAGGTATGGAAAGCAGCTGTGAGGAAGTAGAAACGGTCTAGCTACTGCAAAGGAAATAACAAAGAGCAATTCATCAGCCTTACTTAAATGACAAGTAAGGCTGTTTTATAATTGTTTTGCCATAAAATCTGAGAGAATGCGTTGATGTACAGGTCCTAGTGGTCTGATTTCATTGGCGATCGCGGAGTAGCAATTACCACGGTGAACATCTTCAGGGGTGAGTAAGCCCATATCCCAGCCTTCCTGAAGTACGAGTTGATCTAGTTGAACGGACAATGGGGCATGGAAAACATGGCGTACAACTTTTTCATCGGCATAAATGCCAAACTCAGAAAATGTGGGTGGTAGGTTATAGGTGATTTCTTCCAAAATTTCTCGTTTAACAGCTTCATGGGGAGTTTCTCCAGCTTCTATGTGTCCTCCAAATAGTCCCCAATAGCCGGGATAGAGAATACCAGGGATATTATCTCGCAACTGCATTAAGAACTTATCATCTTGATGGAGAATAGCGATCGCCACAGGTACTACTTGCTGATTCATAAAAATGTATCAATAAACGAGATGTGGTTTAATTATTACTCTTCTTCTAGATAAACGTCTCCATAATCTTTCCCACCCAAAGCAATGCTTTTGTAGCGAACCTTACCTTTAAAGACTACAGATTTTCCCTCTTTAATACCAGTTTGATTCGTTACCACCCAAATTTTACCAGTCCCGTCATTAATTTGATATGCCTGTCGCTTGACAAGGGGAATAGTTCTTTCGACCTTCCCTTGGATATAAACGGTATTTAGTTTCTGCTTCGGTTGTGCCTGCAACTGTTTAATCGGAGTCACATTGGCACCAATAGGTTTAAAACCCCGTGGACTAAAATCTCCACAACTGACAGTTCCAATCAAGAAAAAACAGATCAACATCCAGCGTAAACTGGCAGAATCAATGTAAAAATTTTTCACTTTTTGTCCCAGAGGTACTAGTAGAGCCGATTTTTGCATAAATGTTTGTCATGTTGCTATTTTTAGAGAATGAATTTTTATTGCGAGGGTTAACTGAAGAGGTCAGGAAAAATGTGAAGCTACGTTACACTTCGTGAGAGCATTTGTTAGCGTTCTTGGATCGGATTAAGGTAATTCTGAAAATCATTATGGAAAAACAAACTGCCAAATTGCTTGATGGTAAAGCTTTAGCCTCCAAAATTCATCAAGAATTATCACAAACAATTACAGAATTACAACCCCAAATCGGCAGACCCCCAGGATTGGCGGTATTAATGGTAGGAGATAATCCTGCTTCTGCGGCTTATGTCCGTGGTAAAGAAAAAGCTTGCCTCAAAGTTGGGATTGCTTCCTTTGGCAAACATTTCCCGACAGAAACTAGTCAAGCCGAAATTGTAGAAGTAATAGAACAACTGAACCAAGATGACAGAGTAGATGGCATTTTAGTACAACTACCTTTACCAAAACATTTAGATTCTGTAGCCATTTTGCATCATATTAAACCAGAAAAAGATGCTGACGGATTACACCCAGTAAATTTGGGAAAATTAGTCCGACAAGAAAAAGGTTTACGTAGCTGTACCCCTGCTGGAGTAATGCGCCTTTTGCAGGAATATGACATTTCTTTACCAGGGAAGCGAGCCGTGGTGGTGGGAAGGAGTATTTTGGTGGGTAAACCACTGGCTCTCATGTTATTAGAAGCCGATGCCACAGTCACAATTGCCCATTCCCGTTCTCAGAATTTGCCAGCGATCGCTAAAAATGCTGATATTCTCATTGCAGCAGTAGGTCGACCAGAATTTATCACAGCCGAAATGGTGAAACCGGGCGCAGTTGTGGTAGATGTGGGAATAAATCGTATTACTGATATTAATGGCAAAAGCCGTTTAGTTGGTGATATTGATTTTGCATCAGTACGAAGGGTCGCGGATTTTCTCACTCCCGTCCCTGGTGGTGTTGGTCCTATGACTGTAGCAATGTTGTTACAAAATACTGTAATTAGTTATGTTCAAAAGGTAACTAATTAATAGTTGTCAATCGGGAATAGGAAACTTTTTAATTCTTAATTCTGTCAGCACCAACCACCCTTAACATTGTGATATTGATCACAAAAATCAAGACATTTAAGGATTTGAGGATGATAGCAGCAGATAATCTTCCAGAAACTACCAAGGATGGCAAATTTGACTTATTGGTCTATTTACAAGCAAGGCAAAAGCTTTGTGAAGCGGCTTTGTCACAATCAGTTCCTCAGCAGTATCCTGATACCATTTATGAAGCCATGCGCTACTCTTTGTTAGCAGGAGGTAAGCGTCTGCGTCCTATTCTGTGCCTAGCTAGTTGTGAGATGATGGGTGGCACTATGGAAATGGCAATGCCAACGGCTTGTGCCTTAGAGATGATCCACACCATGTCTTTAATTCACGATGATTTACCCGCAATGGATAATGATGATTATCGCCGTGGTAAGTTGACAAATCACAAGGTTTATGGTGAGGATATTGCTATTTTAGCTGGTGATGGTTTATTGGCTTATGCTTTTGAATACATTGCTGCTCAAACCGAAAATGTACCCGCACCCAGAGTTTTGCAAGTGGTAGCTCAATTAGGGCGAGCCGTGGGAGCTGCTGGTTTAGTGGGTGGACAAGTGGTGGATTTAGAATCGGAAGGGAAGTCTGATATTTCTTTAGAAACCCTGAATTTCATTCACAAGCATAAAACAGGAGCGCTGTTAGAGGTTTGTGTGGTGTCTGGGGGGATTTTAGCTGGGGCCACAGAGCAAGATTTACAAAGATTATCTGCTTATGCTCAAAATATTGGGTTAGCCTTTCAAATTATTGATGATATCCTGGACATCACAGCTACCCAGGAAAAATTAGGTAAAACTGTGGGTAAAGACCAACAGGCTCAAAAAGTAACCTACCCTAGTTTATGGGGTATTGAAGAATCCCAGAAACAAGCACAGCAGTTAATTGAAAAAGCTTGTGCTCAATTAGAACCATTTGGAGAAAAAGCCCAACCCCTATTAGCACTTGCCCATTTTATTGTTAATCGTGATCGCTAATTCTGGTCTTTCATCCAGAGAAAATCAACAAATTCCCATCATTTACCTGGGATTTTTTGATCTGAGCTGATAGACTCCATTGATAACTTGGCTCTAACAAACAAACACTACCGACGATTGTTTACTCATCTCACCAAAAAACCATGCAGGACATTGGCAACATATTAGACAACCGGGTGCTGCTGGTTGCCCTTATAGCTTGTGTAATTGCTCAATTATTGAAGCTAATTATCGAAGTAATTCAACATAGAAAATTAGATGTACGAGTCTTGGTAACCACAGGGGGTATGCCTAGTGCTCATTCAGCACTAGTAACTTCCTTAGCTGTTGGTATTGGGCAAACTATTGGCTGGTCATCTTCCGAATTCGCCCTAGCAACTGTGTTTGCTATTATTGTCATGTATGATGCCGCAGGGGTGCGTCAAGCTGCTGGCAAACAAGCTCGCATTCTTAACCAAATGATAGACGAATTATTTTACGAAAATCCGGAATTTAATCAGGATCGTCTCAAAGAATTATTAGGACATACACCATTCCAAGTCATTGCGGGTTCAGCTTTGGGTATAACTATCACCTGGCTAGCTAAATATGCTTATTAAGTAAGGAGTGAGGAGTGGGAAACTTAGTTATTCTCAGTTGTTTTTGAGTTGATCCATAGGGTGGAGTTATGGTTGATTGATGATTAATTAATACACACTACAAACTAACTATTGAACGTAGTAATATAACTTTGCGACTATCAACTATTAAAGCAAAAAAGCCGCGATCGCTCAATTTTTGTAATGTCTCATATGCGTCCTTTTGATTGGTGGTATAAACTGCTAGTAAGTAGGGACGTTGTCCGTAGGAAGCAAAACCAACATCGCCACCCACTGCTGACTGTACCTCTTTAACCATTTCTGGGCGCTTTAAATAATCAACTAAAACAGCATAACCCGTTCCTAGCTGTCGTGGTTTATAGATAGCATTCTCCACTGGAGGTTTACTCCCGTCAGTAGGACGAGTAGTAATAATAGCAGATAAACCGGCTGAATCTTTTACGTATTTTGCCCAGCGATTAGCATCCTCTATTTTCCTAAAACCCCCTATGCGCGTCACAGTATCCTTGAGATATGTACAGACAACGCTCTGAGTTTTTGTGGGTAAAACACGACGTAATTGTGCTTGGTTATTTTTGGAGGGGCTAATTACTAGTAAAAGGTATTCCCCGGGGTTTGGTGCTTGACAAACAGGAATAGATTTTTTACTGGTTTGGGCTGTAACAGGATTAACACTACTCATTACACCCAATATGGATAGCAAAAAACCATTGACTAAAATTTTGGGTAATTTGTGAAATTTTTGTCTCAAAAATAAGTACATAGATGTTGTTGTCTGAAAAATGCTACTAACAAAAATGCTGGTACCACAAGGCGGAAGTCAACCCCCTTATTCTTCCAAGGGGGAAGCTGATAAGGTATGCTTTGCAGCAATTGACTATGGTTGTTCTATTGACACCGAGAAGTACTAGTAACTCAAAAAGTTCCGAATAAACTAAATGGATACTGTATTTTTATTTACAGTGTATGAACCTTGAGCCCATAGGATTAACCCATTTTTCATCAGCAATTATGACTTTTAGACTAAGGGTTATTCAGGTTAAGAAACAGTAGCTAATGATGCTAGTGGGTCAGAAATATCTTCAGTCGGAGCCTGAAATTCTCCTGTGAGGATATATTCTAATCGTAACTTTAACCAGGTAATAAACTGAGGATTGGTAGAAATAATTGCTGCTGCTGGCTGGGGACATTTTGCCTTGATTTCTGCCATTGATGATGATTCTAGAAAAGCAGGTTGTTTAACTAACCAAAAATCAATTTCTTTTTCTTCTTCTTGGTATTTACGGGAACGCTCCCGCAATACCTCTTCTAAAGGTTCTTCTTCTAATAAAAAGTGTTGGCTTGCTAAAACGTAATAGTATGTTTGCATTTTTTTGATGTTGCTCACTATATAAATAATTTAAACTTAAGGGTACAGTGAAAACTACTGTACCCCAAAAAAATTAACTCTTTTTGAATTTATTTAACCAACCACCAAAGGGACAACCACTAGTAAGGTTGGATTTGTCTTCCTGTTTACCTCCAGCAGTTAATTTTTCTAGGAACAAACTATTGTCAAAGTAATGTTCCATAGAAATAATTTTTAAGTCATCAGTCACACGAGCAACACTCATACCCACAATTTCCACCGTTTCCCCCGTGGGAGCAAAACCCTTATATTCTCCTCGGAAGTGACCCCAATGTCTCCACTTGAAGGTAACATTAGGTGGACCAGAGTAAACCTCTATTAGTTCCCAGGGAAATCCTTGGGGGAATGTAGAGTGGAATATTTGATGAGACGATTCAAAGGTTTCTTCAGAAGACTTGTAATGTTCTGAATCTGCCATGAAAACATTGTAAGTACCTTTTGCTCCTAATTCCTCAGCCGTAAAATCTCTGCCACCATTAGTGCTGACACGGAATTTATCCTTAACTACAGATAACCATTGCTGGGGATTAGTTTTAAAGGATACCTCCATTTCAAAGGTTCTCACCAAATTTTGGACAATTCCTTCTAGGGAACCTTCCAGGTGATTGTATAAACTTTCTTGGGCAAGATTCTGTTGAGAACGGCTATAGTCTGGAGGATTAACATTACGCCATTCTACATTGGCGTTAGTGCTGTTTGCAATCACCTGCTCCCGATCTTGTACCCAAAGTGGTAGTTCATTTGACTGTGTTGCGCTCATAGAATTCCGTACTTGTGATGGGATACACGACAAATTTCCAGATTCCGCAGTGATAACCCCTCTTTTCAGTAATCAGTTAACTGTTAACTGATTACCGATTACTGATTAAAACTCCCCTCGTATGGCTTGCTTCATTTCTCGAACAGCTCTTTCCATTCCTACTAATGCTGCGCGACTAACGATAGTATGACCAATATTTAGTTCTTCCATACCTGGGAGAGAAGCTACAGGATAAATATTCCAGTAAGTGAGTCCATGTCCAGCATTAACTCTCAATCCTGCTTTAATTGCTTGTTCGCATCCCTTAGCTAGGAAGGTTAATTCCTGCTGGCGAGTAGTTTCATCCTTCGCTTCAGCGTATTGCCCAGTATGTAGTTCAATAAACTGTGCTTTTACGGTTTGGGAAGCTTTAATTTGTGCTGGTTCGGCATCGATGAATAAACTGACTGGAATGCCAGCACCCTGCAATTTATCCACAACTTCACCTATTCTAGCAATTTGACCAGTGATATCTAATCCTCCTTCTGTGGTTACTTCTTCCCGCTTTTCTGGCACTAGAGTCACATAATCTGGTTTAATATCAAGAGCGATCGCTACCATCTCATCAGTTGCTGCCATTTCCAAATTTAAGTGAGTTCTCACAGTTTGCCGTAATAAACGCACATCTCTTTCTTGAATATGCCGTCTATCTTCCCGTAAATGGGCTGTAATACCATCTGCGCCCCCTAGTTCTGCTAGTACTGCTGCTGCAATGGGATCTGGTTCCACTGTCCTTCGTGCTTGGCGAATCGTGGCAATGTGGTCGATATTTACGCCGAGTGTAGGAGCCACCCTGGTTTCTCCCTATACTTAATGTTTAGAACTAGATTTTACCGGAAATATAGGATTTTAGATTTTAGATTTTGGATTTTGGATTTTAGATTGGCAACTGATATCTACTCCTTCTGAATCAATATCCGCATATCATAGGGATTCGTAGGGTAATCAGTTTATTTAGGTGATTGCTGAAAATAATTTTACCAATGACAAGGGCGCAAGGCTTGTGGTCCTACGGTGAATTTGCAATCGCCTGGTAATTTTAATTCTGGAAATTTCCTTTATTTGCTCCCAATCTAATAAGTTATCAAATTGCGTTCTCTACTATGCCCGACAAATTTGGTTTAAAGCTAAACGCTACATCACTAAATTTGAGCTGGATAAAGAAATGAAATCAAATCGTCCTTTCCAAACCCTCTATTCTCAATCTGCGCAACAGTTATGTCGTTCTGTGTATGAATCCTTTGCTAGTTTTAAACAACTTAATGCTTTGTATCAACGTGGTGAGTTATTAGAAAGACCAAAGCCTTCACGACGCGGTTTTAACCCGTCCCGTAGCATCTTTTTAGAATCCCCTCACCTTCAGGCAGGGGAGTAGTCAACAACCTTAATAAATGTTCTAAGACCAGATAATGGTCTAATTTTGATTTTGAAGAAATTCCATCATTATTTTCACGAAAGATTAAGTCAGCAACTCTTTCTTTTACTGTTTTTGATACTTGAAAATCAATTCAACTTTGATATTTTATTCCAGCAGTAAGAAAGTTTATAATTTCTTCATAAGCGGGATTAAAGGTAATTGATTTTTTCATAGGATTAATTATCTGCTTTAATGAATATGATTATTCGTTAAACCTGACCTTAAATACAGTGTAGCGAATCTAATCTATAAATATTTGAGGGGTGAAGTTTTCCTTTATAGCAGTGGACATATTGATTAGGATAGTATTGTTCGACTAAGGGACTACCAACTATCAACTATCAACTGAAAAACTTCCTAACTTGGCTGGCTATAGCAATAAAAGAAAAATATATTTATCTAAATGTGATAAAACCTGAGATTTATCTCAAGTACAATTACCCTGATGAAGCGATGATAAACTTTGAAAGAAATGGTATTAGTAGGCTCTACCTCGATACATACGTTTTTTCTGGGGAGGTTGTGTTTTCATCTCCGATGGAACCTCAGGAGAAGATTGCTCATTTGTATTCACCTTGTAAGTTTTTCCTCGATATATCATAGTTTTCTCTGTGTCTGGCGGAGCCGTTTGGGATTGCAATTGAGAGGAAGAATTCTGCTGTTCAGGTTTGACTTGAGGAGAACTTTGAGGTTGTTGCTTGACATTACTGGATTCTTTCCCTGCTTTGGAAATCCAAAGAGTGATTATAGATCCGTCTTTAACTAAGAAACAATTAATATTTTGCTGCAAATATTCCCGACAAATTTTTTCTGCCGCAGCTTGCACTTTTTGAGAAAATGAAGTGCCGCGAGAATAAGATATACCATTTAGCGTCAGTTGGTCTGCACCAGATTTTGATGCACCCATCCCAACTAATTCTTCTGCTAGAAAAAGTTGCATAATTATTATATCTATTTGTTTATTTATTTGTTGTATGTAGTGTTATTCTGAGATAACTTGTTAGTAAATGATTGTTATAAATACATCTTGACTACAAGATCGTAACCGTAAAATGTTTACTGTCATTCAAACTTATTATACAAGTTTATCATACTCATTTGCGCGTATTTTGTCATTATTGTGATAATACTGAGATTATCTTGCCATAACGTTGAGAAGCTTAGTATTTATAACAAGTAACACCTTCTAAGTTTACATCTAAATTTTGTATTTATTAATACAGTTTTGCCATTAATACAGTTTTGCTGATGAAAAAATTTTGATTACCCTGGTGGAGTTTTCAATTAGTTTTTCTGCGATAATCATCAGCCTGAGCTAACAAAGAATCAGCAAAAGCGATCGCATCTTGTGCAGATTTACCACCAGCTAATTGTGCTAATTCTTGCCGACGTTTACTTAAATTATCCAAAGCAGTAACTCGCACTACAGTCCTTTCTTCTCTATGACCATTGTTCTCTTTTTTACTCTTGGTTTGATGAATAACTTGTTTTGACACCTGGAAATGTCGGTCTGCCATAGCTGCAACTAGAGGCTGGTGGGTAACACACAATACTTGATGTCCTTGACTGAGTTGGTATAATTTTTCAGCTATGGCTTGGGCAACTCTCCCAGACACACCCACATCAATTTCGTCAAATACCATAGTTTCTACCCCATCAGCTTGGGAAAAACAGGCTTTAAGTGCTAATAAGAAGCGGCTCATTTCTCCACCGGAAGCGATTGATGACAATGGCTGTAAGGGTTCTCCGGGGTTGGGACTAAACATGAAAGTAATTTTATCTGCACCGGTGGCTGTAGGGGTATGGGGAACAATTTCCACCTGGAATTGCACCTTATCCATAGCTAAGGGTTTGAGTTCTCCAATTAGTTCTGTTGCTAAAATATTAGCGGCGGTACAGCGTAACTTCGTTAACTTATGGCAAGCTTTGGTGAGTTTTTGCCAATATTCCTGTGCTTGGGCTTCCAGATTCTCGACGGATTGCTCGCTATCATTGAGTTCTGTTAACTCTGTTTGGATGCGATGATAGTGAGCGATCGCTTCACTGAGGCTAGGACCATATTTGCGGCAAATTTGCTTTAATTCTCGAATCCTCTGTTCCACTTCCTCCAACCGTTGGGGATCGGCTTCTAAACTTCCCCCATAGTTATTAATTTGCCTTGCTACCTCTGCAATGGTAGCCTGGGCATCTCGCACCATATCCAATAGGGGCTGGAGTTGATTGTCGTAATTTACCATGTTGTTCAAGGTAGTCTCACTATCACCCAATAAGTCCGTGGTGGTGGGAGTCTCTTCATCGTTTTGGTACAAAGCTTGGTAAACTTTGTAACTCATCTGCTGTAATTCCACTACATGATTCAAGCGTTGGTGTTCTTGTTGTAGTTGGTCTAATTCATCACCATCGCCCAAATTGGCATCACCCAATTCCTGTACCTGGTAGGTAAGTAAATCCAATTGTTGTAGCCGTTCCCGGTCTGAAGTGCGGCGTTTTTCTAATAATTCATGTGCCTGCTGATACTGACTAAAAGCAGTTGCCACCCCTTGTCGTTGTTGAGAAAGACCCTCATCTCCGTAAGCATCTAACCATTCTCGCACTTGGGCTGATTGTCCTACCTGCACAGTTTGACCTTGAGCAGTTATTTCCACCAAGCGATCGCGCATGGCTCCCATTATCTGCCGATTTACCAACACCCCATTGACTCGAGACCTACTACGTATATTACTGGTGTTGATGGTAATTTCTCTACTCACCACTACTGAATTGTCATCCAGCAAATCTATTTCCTGTTCACTTAACCAAGCAGCTACACCAGCATTAATAATGAATGTAGCTTCCACAATTGCTCGATTTGTACCAGTACGCACCAACCGACTGGAAACCTTGCCACCCAATACAGCATCAATGGCATCTAAGATAATAGACTTACCTGCACCAGTTTCGCCAGTTAACACGTTTAATCCAGCACCAAATGCAAGCTCCAAGCAGTCAACTAAGGCAAAATTTTCAATTCGCAACACAGACAACATTCAGTTTCATTCTCCGTGATGGTGGGTACTTGGGGAACTGTGACAACTCTCACCGCTAACCGCAAATTCAGTAGACACATCTGAGTTTACCAAACCTAGCTGAGTTTGAATCAGATAAAGTTCAGATCATCCCTAGCAATGGAATGTGAAAAATATCTTGCTAAACAAAGTCATTATGACTATGATTTATCTAGCAAGATAATTAGGAGTGAATTCATGATTCATCTAGAGCAAGTTCCCGATGTTACTTTTAAAACCAGAGTCAGGGATGAATCTGTGGAAGGACCAAATCCATTTCGTTGGCAAGATCGGACAACGAAAGAGATTTTTGGGGGTAGGCGAGTAGTTTTATTTGCTTTACCTGGTGCATTTACTCCTACCTGTTCTTCTACCCATGTACCGGGCTATGAAAAGCTGTACGATAACATTCGCGCTCAAGGTATTGATGAGGTGATTTGCTTATCAGTCAATGATGCCTTTGTTATGTTCCAGTGGGGTAGACAGCAGGGAGTGAACAATATTTTTCTCCTTCCCGATGGTTCCGGTGAATTTACTCGCAAGATGGGTATGTTAGTTAACAAAGAAAACTTAGGGTTTGGGATGCGTTCTTGGCGCTATTCTATGGTTGTCAACGATGGTAAAATCGAAAAAATGTTTGTTGAACCTGGGTTTTCTGATAATTGTCCTGAGGATCCGTTTGAAGTTTCCGATGCAGAAACTATGCTGGCTTATTTAAAGTCAGTTAAGTAGATTTAGGGTGGGCAATGCCCACCCTCATAAGGGTAGGTTTTTATAGGGCTATGCCCAAATAATAAGTAATAAGTAATAAGTAATAACTCCCGGTTCGCCCATTTTTTTTGGAGTTAGAGAAATTGTCCGTGGGAGGCTGACTTTAAATATGGGGTCAATCCAAAATCCGTCTTGAAAAGTTTGCTCAACGAGGGGAACCCTCGCACCGCAACTTTCCGCAAAATCCAAAATCCAAAATCCAAAATTGTTTGACTTTGAAAATAGTTGCTTACAGTTACACAGACCCCTTGCTAGAATCACCACCTGATCGCACAATCTGGGGATGGGAAATAGATTGGGTTTACCAAGATTTGGGACAGCGATCGCAATTACAACAATTACTACAAGATTGCCAAACCCAACCCCCAAATTATTTGTTGCTGCGACGTTTAGAAGAATTGGGGGATAATGTCAAGGAGGTGAGCGTTCGACTTTTGTTATTGGAAGAAGTGGGAGTAATAATAATTGCCTTAGATCAACCCTACACTTCGGAAAATACCAGTGATCGGCAAGTATTATGGCAATTATTGCAAGCAATTCAAAACCAACAACGCAGTCGCCGCATTCGTCAAGGACACGCTCGCAATCGTTTACATGGTGCACCACCACCAGGAAGAATTCCCTATGGCTACCGTCGAGGTAAAGATAAATATATTTTAGACCGTAGTACTTACCCCGTAGTTAAAGACTTTTTTGAACACTTCATCCTCTATGCTTCCTTGCGGGGTGCTGTTCGCTACCTCGCCAAAAAATATGGGAAAAAAATCTCTGTTACCACTGGTAAACGTTGGTTAGTTAATCCCGTGTATCGAGGGGATACAGCTTATCATCACGGAGAAATTATTGCTAATACCCATGTGCCAATTCTTTCTCGGGAAGAAGCAGCCCAAGTTGACAGAATCTTGCGTCGTAATAGTAGTTTAGCTCCTCGCACTGCTAGCGCCCCTCGTTCCTTAGCAGGGTTAGTCATCTGTGGGGAGTGCAATTCATCTACCATCGTAACTCGCGTCACCATCCGCAATCAAGATCAAGAATATTTGTATTTACGTCCTGGGAACTGTACTAGAAAACCAAAGTGTCGTGCTATCCCTTACCAGCAGGTATTAGATCAGACAATCGCTAGAGTATGCAACGAATTACCCCAAGCGATCGCTAGAGTCAACTTTTCTCAACTAAATACTGTGAAAAATAATATTAGCAATGCGATCGCTGATCAGCAACAAATTCTCGAACAATTACCGGGATTGGTAGACACAGGGATTTTCGATGCCGAGACAGCCCAATTAAGGGCTTACAAGCTGCGTACAGAAATATCTTCATTGCAAGCCAAGTTAGCGGCCCTTCCCCCTGTTAACCTGACTTCCATTGCTCAAGCTGTCTCCATACCCCAATTTTGGTTAGATTTATCAGAATCAGAACGCAGATTTTACTTACGAGAATTTATTGATCACATAAAAATTTTACGTCAAGGTCAAGAGTGGGAATTAGAAATTATTTTCATTTTTTAAAATGGGGGGGGTTGGTAGTTGTTAGGGACTAGCGGATTAATAAAATACCCAAGAGTATGGTACAGTTCCGCGACCTACTTAGTAGGTCGGCATAAAAAATTATCGTTTGGATAAGGCAGGGGGCAAGGGGAGAATTATCTGTAGCCAGGATTTAGAGAAATGGTATAACTAAAGTCGATTAGCCTGGAAAGCTCCACATTTGATATGCTAGTCTCTAAAAAGTCCCCAATTAAACATGAATCTTTCCCGACAATACGGGCGCTAGGAACAATGTCATATCCATCTAAACCATCTGTTGAGCCCTGCGTAACGACCTTCGATGAGTTTGTGCAATTGGCGGATTATTCTCTGATGGACACCTTAAATGCCGATCCTGATGCCACGGGAGATGGTGATGATCACCGTGCCCGCCAGGTTTTTTCTGGTCATTTTGTACCTGTAACACCCACGCCGCTTGCAGAACCAGAATATGTAGCCCATAGCAGCACTTTTTTTAATGAACTTGGGTTGAGCGATGAGCTAGCGCTTGATGAAAAATTTCGCCATGTATTTTCTGGTGATATCTCTGCTGCCCATGAGCCGATGCGTCAGGTTGGCTGGGCGACTGGTTATGCACTGTCGATTTATGGCACCGAATATACCCGACAATGTCCATTTGGTACTGGTAATGGTTATGGCGATGGTCGGGCGATATCTGTATTTGAAGGAATAATCAATGGTCAGCGCTGGGAAATGCAATTGAAAGGTGGCGGTCCAACACCTTATTGCCGTGGTGCCGACGGGCGCGCAGTACTACGTTCAAGTGTGCGTGAGTTTCTGGCGCAAGAATATATGCACGCTTTAGGCGTTCCAACATCGCGCTCTTTGACACTGTATGTTTCTAAATCTGAGACCGTTAAACGGCCTTGGTATTCTCAAGACTCCCACTCCATTGACCCTGATATTTTGGTGGACAATCCTGTGGCCATTTCAACTCGCGTTGCACCATCCTTTTTGCGCGTTGGTCAGCTAGAGTTATTTGCTCGCCGCGCTTGCAGCAATGCTCATCCAAAAGCATTAGAAGAGTTGAGCATGATAGTGTCGCATTTAATTGAGCGAGAATACAAAAGCGACATTAATCAAAATCTGAGTTTTGCAGATCAATTGGTTGAGTTGGCTAAGCTATTTCGCCAGCGTCTTACTTCACTGGTGGCTAATTGGCTACGTGTTGGTTATTGCCAGGGTAATTTTAATAGTGACAACTGCGCCGCCGGTGGCTTTACCCTCGACTATGGGCCATTTGGGTTTTGTGAAAATTTTGACCCTTGGTTTCAACCTTGGACTGGTGGCGGTGAAAAGTTTTCATTCTTCAATCAGCCAACCGCAGCAGAAGCGAATTATTACATGTTTTGGAAAGCTGTGAGACCACTACTGGCAGAAGATGCTGAAGCTTTAGAACAGTTCGACCAAGTAGGTCGTGGCTTTGCAGAAGCAATGCAAGAACAAGTTCAAAAAATGTGGGCGGCCAAACTTGGCTTGACTGAATATAACCCAGAGCTATTTAAGAAGTTAATGCAGTTAATGAGCGACTCAGAAGTAGATTACACCATTTTCTTCCGCGAGTTATCTTATATACCAGACGACGTTTCAGCATTGAAAAAGAGCTTCTATGTTAAAACTTCACAACAGCTCGATGAACAATGGCAATCTTGGCTAAACAGCTGGCGCGACCTTGTCATTAAAGAGGGTAATTTGGCTGAAATATCAACAAATATGAAACAGACTAACCCAAAATATACATGGCGAGAGTGGTTGATTGTTCCCGCCTACCAACAAGCCATGCAGGGTGACTACACCTTAGTCAAAGAGTTGCAAGAAGTGCTTAGCCATCCGTATGATGAGCAATCACAGGAGATAGAAGATAAATACTATCGTCTAAAACCTAAGGCGTTTTTTGACGCTGGTGGAGTGTCGCACTATAGCTGTTCATCTTGATATTGAATCGTAGCCTTTTTCTAAATCTTGTTGGTGAATAATTTTGACACCTTGTACATGAATTTTTAGTTCTTCTGCGATACTTTCAGGCAACATTGTCACCCGACTTTCGTTTCCCTTGGTATCGCAAACTGTTATTTGATTCTGAGCAAAATCAACGTCTTTAACACGCAAATTTAAAGCTTCATTTAATCCTAAACCAGTGCCGTAAAGTAATTTAATTCAAAAAAGAAGTTTTCCGTATATTTAGAAAGGATGTGGTTGTAATACTTGGTATATTAGGATTGAGAAAAAGATTATACGGAAAAATTCCGTATAATAAATAGTTAGGGGAAGAACTATTAAACGAGGAAGCAACTTCCTGCAGAGTGGGAAAATGAAAAAGATATATAATGAAAAAGATATATATTGATGGTACAGAAATTGAGTTTGGAGAAAAGTCTTCTTGGGTTAAACGATTTTTGCTGTCAATCAAGGATTGGGTTATATTTAACTATAAAACCCTCTCTCCGGCATGGCAGATTACCCTATTTATAACCGTATTGGTTTCAATATTAAACATTTTATTTAGAAGAGACTTTTCGAGTATTGGTTGGGCCGCGCCTTTTGCTTCTGTATTGATACTAGTATTGCCTTATCTTCAAGATGTGATTATTGGAATATACAATGGAAAAACCAGAGTTGTAAAAGACTTTCCAACGTTAATTAAGGTCAAAAACCTTAAGATTTCCAGTGATGATGAGGCTATGGGGTTTAAATATATTCCTGACCCAGGAGGTGATGAAGGTGTGGTTATGTCGACTGAGGTAAATAGAAGAATTTTTCTTGATCAGGAATTCGATATGCCACTCGAAGATACTGGGCCGCTAAGGGAGAAAGAAATAATTGATTCCCTCGCCTCGCGACGGTACATTTTTTCAACCTACATAACACAGAAATTTCTGAAGTCCTTAAGCTCGAAAAACCCCCTAATTAACGAGAGCAAAATAGGCTTTTGTAATTCATTTTGGAATGAGAATGAGGTCTGTCAGGTTTATAAGACAACATATTTTTACAGTTTATGTAGTGGGGACTTGGCGATGTCAATGGCGTGTAGAGACCAAGGCGATATTAGGCCAACTCTCGTCGAAAATAGGGTTTTAACTAGCCTAATTCCTAGCGATGATAATTTCGAGATGAGAAGTTTTGAAGATCGTCGTAAGCCGATATCTTTACACGGAGGAGTTGAGCTTATCGGTGTATCTAAAGATTATTTTCTGAGAGTCGCTGTGCAGGGCGATCACACTCAATTTTCCCAGGGGAAAAAGGCTCCTCTAGGCTCGGGTTCAATGGATTGGGAAGATTTTTTGAAATCGAAGTCACTCAAAAACTTAATTAAAATATCTGCGGTCAGAGAATTTCTAGAAGAATGGGGTAAAAAGCACAGTATCAAAGAAAATATCACAATAGAAAATATTCTATGTATAGGCTTTTTTAGAATGCCTCATAGGGGAGGTAAGCCTCAGTTTGTTGTGCTTTGCAAGTTTGGAAACAATAACCAACAATTACGTGCTGATGCATCTGAGGTATATCTTGAGGAACCTGAAAATAACGATTGTTTGTTTCGAGTTAGTAACTTAAAGGAATTGGGTGGCGCAGTCCGAAAAATACTTGAAAACTCAGACAAGAGAAACTCAGTTCCTTTGCTTGGAGCAATGAGTTGTTTAAAAGATGCAATAGAGTTTGCTCCTGATATGATTTCAAATACTCTTGGATACAAGTAATCTAAGTCTTTTCATTATAGTAGATTCTTTATGAGGACAAAAACATGCGAAGTATTTTACTCAAG